>JAEWMZ010000180.1 GCA_023392995.1 Bacillota bacterium | reverse complement strand
CGGATGGGGATATGTGCTTTTATCATTGCAGTATGTATGGCAGCCAGATTATTCTTTGTCATTACACCGGCAGCATTGGTATTGATTGCGGTATTCGTAATAGCAGGACTCTTTTCCCTTGTATTATCAATGGTATTTGATCAAGCCGTAACCTATAAACAAGAGAATGATTTAACAATCTAAGGGGGGACTGCTATGATCGAAGTGAATTTAGATGTTGTTATGGCACAGAGAAAAATAGGTGTTACGGAATTAGCTGAGCAAGTAGATATAACCATGGCAAACCTATCGATCCTTAAGAATAATAAGGCAAAGGCAGTACGATTTAGTACGCTGGAAGCAATTTGTAAAGCATTAAATTGTCAGCCGGGAGATATCTTAAAGTACGTCGAGGACGAAGAATAGAGATAGGATAAAATAAAGCTAAAAAAGTAATAAAGCTAAAAAAGAATTGAAGACAGAATAGAAGTAAAGAGTGAGTGTCCATAACGAAGGATCTATTTAGTGAGGATGTCTGAAAGATAGGTCTTCACAAAATAACGTGTCAACTGTTATGGGTACATTTCATAAAAGCTAGAATATACAAAGACATAAGATAAAGCTTAAATAAATGATATAAGAACATTTAGCAGCAATTCCAAGGAAGGAATTGTTAATTGTTGTACACAAAAATAGTTGGGTGATTGCGAAGTCCAAAGACTGAGACGGTATTTTTAAAATTGTAAATAACCTGAAAGGTCGTGCAGTTTCCTGTAAAAAAAATAGTATTTGGGAGGTATCTGATATGGAACAATCGAATTCTAACCAGCAGGTTGTAGTGGAACGGGAGAGGCTGGAGCCAGCCGGAGTAGTACCAATTCAAAAGGATATAGAATCACCGCTGCTTACAAAAATACGCCTTAATTTTGGGGTGTTTGGTGGAATCAGCTTGATTTTTGGTCTGTTTTTTACATTATTATTTTACAAAGTCTCACTTGGCTTTAATGTATTTGCTTTTACAGTCATCATGGTTCTGTTGCTTTGTATTAGCGGTAGAAAATTGTCCGTTCCCCTAAAAAGGACAAATTTGCTATATTACGCAGCGGCTATCCTATTGGGACTGTCCTCTATGTTAACCTCCAGTGACGTTCTTCAATTTTTCAATATCATAGGGATTATTTTTTTACTGGATTTATCTCTGCTGCATCAGTTTTATGACGATGAGAAATGGGATTTTTCCAGACATTTTGGAAAAATGATTGGGCTATTGTTTTATAGCCTCGCTTCCCTGGGAAAGCCTTTTGTTCATGGAACAGGATTTATGAAGCGGATCAAGGTGCTGAGAAATGATAAGATACGTAATGTATTTATCGGTATTGTGATATCGGTTCCGCTGGTATTTGTTATCCTTGCACTTTTATCCAGTGCAGATCTTCTTTTTGGAGAACTAACAAAGAGTATATTTGACTTTGTCTTCTCAGGAGATGTCCTTGGTGTGTGTTTTATGTTGGTATTTGGAATATTAGCTTGCTACTGTATCCTCTGCGGTGCCGTTGCTAATGTGGGAGAAAAGGCTGCGGCTGAAAAAAAGAAAGCGGATGCTTCCATTGCCATTACTATTATGTTGATTTTGTGCTTTGTTTATATCATTTTCTGCGGAATACAGATAGCTTATTTATTTGCCAGCGGAGTGTTTGTATTACCACAGGAATATACCTTTGCGGAATATGCAAGAAGAGGTTTCTTTGAACTACTGGCGGTTGCTGCAATTAATATAATATTAATGCTGCTGGAGAAAGCATTGTTTCAGGAGAATAAGTTAATAAGTATCCTGATTACTTTGATAACATTTTGTACCTATATTATGATAGGCTCTGCTACCTATCGTATGCTGTTATATATTGGAGCGTATCATTTAACATTTCTAAGGGTATTTGTGTTACTGGCGTTGTTTATCATAGCTCTTATTTTGGCGGGAGTTGTAATCGCGGAGTTCAGAAAAGAATTCCCCTTGTTTCGATATTGCGTTGCGGCAGTCACCATCCCTTATTTGATTTTTTCGTTCTCAAAGCCGGACTATTACATTGCAGAATACTTAATAAACCAAGTTGATACCATCAGCTACTCTGATATGAATTATTTGACCAGAGAATTGTCCCTGGATGCAGCACCAGCCATACTTCCTGTCATTACGGATCCGAAGCGATGGTCGGATGAGAAGGTGGAGGCTGATAAATCTGGAGAAACTATCTATGGCAATGATGAAATATATTATGGGGATACAAAATTCTATGCTGCTGAGATAAAGGGAGAATATTACGCAAGAATTAACCGGACAGTGTCCAAGCGGGAATTCAGAGATTTTAATTATTCCATCTATCGTGTGGGTAAAATATCGAAATTGAAGTAACCAAAAAATGAAGATTCCATCGGAAGAGGAAGAACATACATTTCCAAGGAAGCATCTCTTTTTTGGGGAGTTTTGGACATAGATAGGAAAAGGAGCAGGTTGCCTCCATGTATGGAGTAAGCCTGTTCCTTTAGCTGATAGCAGGAACTCATTATGAGCAGTAATCATCTTTGGTAATTGCATAGCAAATCTCACCTAGGGGTGATTGCTGATTCCTTTTGAATCTTTCCA
The DNA here is from genome assembly GCA_023392995.1 of Bacillota bacterium. Taxonomy (GTDB): domain Bacteria; phylum Bacillota; class Clostridia; order Lachnospirales; family Lachnospiraceae; genus Mobilitalea. Next base: position 30,799 of record JAEWMZ010000180.1, on the reverse strand, counting down.
CATTGGCTACAACTCGCATTCTGGATTTTTCTAAAACTCTACCTGATTTCATATTCTCTGCCCTATGAAAAGCTTCAAGCTTAAGCATATTGGTATTTAGAAAAGTATAATCGATAACACCCTTTAATGCCTCACCTGCATATCCATTTCCCCAATAATCTTCGCCGATACAGTATTCGATTTCAGCAGTCTTGCAGTCGGGATATACTTTACAGAAAGCAATCTGTCCGATGTTTTGTTGCCCTTGTTTTTCTACGATAGCCCATCTGAAAAAATCGATGTTATCATACTGGTTGATCCAATTTGAGATTAGTTGCATAACCTCATCCCTTGTTGAGTAAGTTGGCTCACCGTATTCAGATTGTATTTTTTGATTAGAAGCCCAGTTTGCTAGGGCATCATTACAATCGCTAATGATAAAAGGTCTTAATAGTAGCCTTGGAGTTTCTATCGGTTGTGTTGATCTATGTTGCATATTCTGCTTCTCCTAATACAAATAATGAGTAAATCAAATTTTTGTAATTTATCGTACCATAGTTCATCATAAAGTTCCATCGCTTTTATGCAAGCATTGACAAACAAAGGAATATGCTTGTTGATTCATCGTGCAGCACTTGCGTATACTGACTACATTTCCCGGTCATATTTCTTAAGATGATATAGATAAGAGATAATCACTAAAATATAGCTGAATACGAGCAGCAGTATAACGATCATATCGACCTCTAATAAGGCAAGGGAGAGCATTAAAGCACCAAATACATAGAGCATTAAATCATATGCCTTAGCCTTTGCATGATTAGCAACTGCAATATTACGTTCATCCTTCTGCTCAATTTCCATCTGCTTCTGAAGCTGCGGATGACGCTGATATGCTTTTTGGCTGATGATATTTCCCATCCCATGACCAAAGATTCCACAGCCAAGACCGATGCTGATATAGGGCAGAGCCTTAAGAAGACCCTGGGGATTTACTTCATGCTTCACAAGATAAAGACCGGCGGCCAATAAGGCAAAGCCAAAGAGCGCTAATAAATAATCAACTGTTTTCCGTTTCATGTTCTTCCTCCTCATAAATAAAAATTTCTTCAATGCTCAGTGAGAAATAGCGGGCAATTTTGAAGGCTAGAACAATGGATGGATTATAACGTCCATTTTCAAGGGAACCGATGGTCTGCCTTGAAACCTCAAGAATAGCAGCCAGTTCTTCCTGCCGGATGCCGCGCTGTTTCCGGAGCTCTTCTAAACGGTTTTTCATAGATGGACTCCTTTCTATGGAAAGTTTGCTTTCCATAAACTGATGGTAACATATGGGGGAGTTAATGTCAAGTGAACTTTCCATCATTTTTTAAATATATAAAATTTATAAACGTTTTATGAAAAGTAACTAATATTGGCTTCCAATCCCAATTTTTCGGTTTTCTTTTCTATAAACTGTGATATACTTGTGTTATTGTAACGTGGTAAATTGAAGTGTGAGGTGTAACTATGGAACGAGACAACACTAGAACAGAGAATAGAAATGATGGAATACAAGGAAAATATACAGTCGATGTCATTATTCCAACCTTTCGTTCCGGAGATAAATTTGATCAGCTTATTAAGAAGCTCTATGCACAAACGGTGAAACCAAACCGGGTATGGATTCTTCATACGATAGAGAAGGAAGGCGACGAACAGAGCTATCCGCAGATCGAGGGCAGTAACATTGTCGTTATCCCCATTGAGCAGAAGGATTTTGACCATGGTGGTACCAGAAAATACGGGGCTTCCCTGTCTGATGCGGATATTATTATGTTTATGACCCAGGATGCGGTTCCATCCGATGAATATTTGATCGAAAAGCTTTTGGAGCCTTATGAAGATCCAATGGTTTCGGCTACCTATGCAAGACAGCTGCCGGATGAGAAGGCGGATTTGTTAGAGAGATATACCAGATATTTTAATTATCCAAAGCATAGCAGGGTAAAGTCAAAGGCGGATATCGAAGAACTGGGTATCAAAACCTTCTTTTGTTCGGATGTTTGTGCGACTTATCGTAACTGTGTCTATCGTCAGCTTGGAGGCTTTGTGGAGCAAACCATATTTAATGAGGATATGATTATGGCAGCGGCTATGATTCGTGGGGATTATAAGGTTGCGTATGCAGCGGAAGCGAAAGTTATTCATTCCCATCGATATAGCTTTGAACAGCAGTTTACCCGTAATTTTGATCTTGGCGTATCCCATAATCAATATGTGGAAGTATTTCATGGTTTAAAATCTGAGTCTGAGGGTATGAAACTGGTGCTTAACAGTATCGGCTATCTGATAGAAAAGAAACAATTTTTAAAGATTCCAGAGCTGGTTATTAGCAGCGGATGTAAATTTGTTGGCTATCAGCTGGGAAAACGATATGATCTCTTCCCAAAAGAGTTTGTGAAAAGATGCAGTATGAATAAGTCCTATTGGAAATAATGATAAATGATAGGTAATTGCGAAACTCATTAACTTAAGCTATTGTATACACAACAAATACTGTTTCGAAGCGGAAGCTAAGCCCGAAGGAAGCGTTGGAGCGAAGAAATAGCATTTGTTGTGTATACAATTATAAAAACTATATAGTTTCGCAATTGCCTAAATGATAAATGATATAGTGAGGTATAGTTCATGAGTACAGTTGCAATTGTGATGGCTACCTATAATGGTGAGCAGTATATAAGTGAGCAGATAGATTCCATTATGAAATCTTCTTATCAGGATTTTGAGCTGTTTATCTTTGATGACGGTTCGAAGGATCATACGCTCTCAATTCTTCAGGAGTATGCGTTGCAATATCCGAATAAAATACATGTACATCAGAATGCTGAAAATCAAGGGGTTGTGTCTAATTTTCTGCATGGACTCTGTATGACAACCATGGATTATGTTATGTTCTGCGATCAGGATGATGTATGGAAGCCGGACAAGATTGCAATGACTCTAAAGCGTATGCGAAATATGGAAGCTCAGATGAATAGGTCAATACCGATGGTTGTATTTACCGATGCTGTTATGGTAGACCAGGATTTAAAGACGATTTCGAATTCCTTTTTTTGCTCCACTCACTTAAACCCCTGCAAAACTGATCTACCCCATATGTTAATGGAGAATAAGTTGATTGGCTGTACCGTCATGGTCAATGCAGCATTGCGAAAGATACTGCAAGGTAGTCGACTTCCCTCCAATGCCAGATATCACGATTGGTGGATTGGTCTGATCGCCGCATCCATGGGAAAGGTATGTTATATCCGGGAAGGTACGCTGCTTTACCGGCAGCATGGAGGCAATGCTGTTGGCGGATTGAATTTTGGAGAGTATATTAAGAATCGAATCTCTTCTCTGGAACGCCAGAAGGAAGCTCTCCGAGCCCTAAGCCTTCAGGCGGAAGAGTTTATATCCATCTATCAGGAGATACTTTCAGAAGAAAAGCTAGATATTCTTCAAAGCTTTGCAAGTTTAGATAAGATGGGTTATGTGAAACGAAGAAAAACCATTCTGCGTTACAAGTTTTATAAAACGGGCTTGATTCGTAATATAGGTCTTATGATAATAATATAACTCTGAGCGTAGGTACTTTACTACAATGGCGGGAAAAACGGAATAAGCGGGTAAAGAAATGTTAGCTAAATGAAATTGATGGGCAAACGAAATTATTGGGTAAATGAAACTACTGGTAATTGATATTGCTGGGCAAATGAATTGCTGGCAAAACTATGCGATTCGGAAAGGAGGGTTATAGATTGAGCACAAATGATAATAAGGATTACTACGAGGTTGTTCCCGCCGACGGATCCATACCAAAATGGAAGGTTTACTTTGAGGGAAACTTCTGGGGAGGTTCTGGTCATGGCGAAAGAGCTGGAAAAGAAATTTCCCTGAACAAGAATTTTTGCTGGCAGGATGAGAACTGGACCATACCCGCAGTTTATACCAGTAGCAAGGGTCTAGTCATAGATTTTTGCTTGCAGGTTCCGCCAGAGCGTATTTGTGATTTTATGAACAAATGGAATCTCTCTGCTGACAAAGATGAAATGGACTACACGGAGGAACAGCGGATGCAAATTGATGCAGAAAATCCGCTGGCAGTTGATATCAATCCGAAGGTCATACTAAACGGAACAGAACTTACAAGCTCTCATGGCTCCGGACTCAGCTGGAACCCATGTCTGCCGGAGGGGAAAAGCCCTGAGGCGTGGAGTGTCATACAGCACTACGATCTTGACCCGGAGCAAGGCTATATGATCTGTCGTCAGGCTTTTCTTTGGAAAACGAAGAGAAAGCCGCAAATCAAGACCCTTAGAGTGTGGTTGGAACGACAACCGGTATCCATACCTGGGCCGCATTTTCAGGTATCGCTGCCCGGTGAGCAATTTGAGTTCATACATCCGTCTACCGGAAAGAAGCATACATTGACTGTACAGGATTATGAACGCAAGGAATTATCTTCCGAGCATTTTAAAACTCCTGATCTGGACAGTCTTGAGTTTCCGAGGCATCTTACCGCGATGAGCTATACACTTTCGCCCGAACTTCCAGACCAAGCCTTTCAGATAATGGACTGTGCGAGGGGGGACAGACCCCGGTATAATCACGTCAATCCAAGGGCACCACAGGCAACCGGTGATGTTTGCTGCAGCGTTGGCATTATTGGTGGAGCGGATGGTCCAAACGCTATCTTTTTTGTAAATGACAACCAAGGTAAGCTTAGGGTCGCCAGCTCCGCAATGCATTTTAAACCTGTACAGGATGTGGAGTGGCGATTGAATTTTTATGAAAAGACGCATGAGGATATTACGGTAGAGCTAATATAAAGCGGTATCGGATACGAGGAAAATATCTTCCGGAAAATGTTACAATCACGCGTATTAAAACACATATGATGGCAGTGATGTAGTTGGAGCTTGGGGAAAAGTAACCAGTTGAGTTAAAATTGATATATTTATCTGCAAATAATCTTAGTTTATTGCATTTTTATTCATTTGCTTTAGCGAATTACACTAATAAAAAAATGTGAGATTAAGCAGGTTTGAACACTTGACAAATACAAATGTAGTTGGTACAATAACATACAACTTAATAAACTTTACTTTTTATACAGCAACAGAAGCCCCATTACAGAGTGACCTGTGACGGGCTTTTCTTATAAGCTACGGTAAATTAGCGGCTTATTACATATACGAAAAAGAGAGGAGTATGCTATGAAGAGAATGGTATTTTCAATTCTGGTGGATAATACAGCCGGTGTTCTTAGCCGGGTATCAGGATTATTCAGTAGGAGAGGTTATAACATTGATAGCTTAACAGTAGGTGAGACTGAAAATCCCGCGATTTCCAGAATGACAGTGCAGGCTCATGGTGATGATCAGATCTTGGATCAGATCAGAAAGCAGTTGATCAAGCTGGAAGATGTTATTGAGATTATAGAATTAGTTCCCGGTGAATCGGTAACCAGAGAATTAATATTGGTCAAGGTCAGCGCCCCGGAAAAGGATCGCCAGGCAATTATTGCGATTGCAGATATCTTCAGAGCGAAGATCGTAGACGTGGCACCAGAGTCCCTGATGATAGAATTAACAGGAAGCCAGGAGAAACTGGATGCGTTTATTAAATTGCTGGAGCCATATACGATCAAAGAACTTGTTCGTACAGGAATTACTGGTTTAACCAGAGGCTTTGGCGATATCTCTGATTACATTGAGGATTAGAATAAATTACTAAGCGAGTAAAGTACCCAATATAAATAATGAGGAGAAATCCTCACATACAAAGTAGGAGGAATATACGATGGCAAAGATTTATTATCAACAGGATTGTAACCTTTCTTTATTAGAAGGAAAAACAATCGCAGTGATTGGCTATGGCAGTCAGGGTCATGCACATGCTTTAAATGCGAAGGAGTCCGGTGTACATGTTATCATTGGTCTTTATGAAGGAAGCAAGTCCTGGGCAAAAGCGGAAGCAGCAGGCTTTGAAGTTTATACAGCGGCTGAGGCAGCAAAGAGAGCGGATATTATCATGATTCTTATCAATGATGAGAAGCAGGGAAAATTATATAAAGAAGCAATTGAGCCTAACTTAGAGGCTGGCAATGCATTAATGTTTGCACATGGTTTCAGCATTCACTTTGGTCAGATTATTCCTCCGGCAGATGTTGACGTATTAATGATCGCGCCTAAGGGTCCTGGACATACCGTAAGAAGCCAGTATCAGGAAGGCCGCGGCGTTCCTGCCCTGATTGCAGTACATCAGAATGCAAGCGGTAAGGCACATGATATCGGTCTTGCATATGCATTAGCAATTGGCGGAGCAAGAGCAGGTGTTCTTCAGACAACCTTCAGAGAAGAGACAGAGACAGATTTATTTGGCGAGCAGGCAGTACTTTGCGGTGGTGTAACTGCCCTGATGAAGGCTGGTTTTGAGACACTGGTGGAAGCTGGATATGAACCGGAAAGTGCTTACTTTGAATGTATTCATGAAATGAAGTTAATCGTTGACTTGATCAATGAAAGTGGTTTCGCTGGAATGAGATATTCCATCTCCAATACCGCTGAATACGGTGATTACATCACTGGTTCCAAGATCATCACTGCTGAGACAAAGAAAGCGATGAAACAGGTTCTTACTGACATTCAGGATGGTACCTTTGCTCGTAACTGGTTAATGGAAAATCAGGTTGGTTCTCCTTACTTCAATGCAAGAAGAAGAATCGAATCACAGCATGAGCTGGAGAAGGTTGGAACAGAGCTTCGTAAGATGATGAGCTGGACGAATAAGCCTAAGTTAATTAATAACTAATATGATATAGTGGAAAAAGTACCTGAAGCTCCGTGGTCAGGTACTTTTTTTGTCGCAAATTATGTGGTATTATTAAAACATAAAACATAAAACATAAAACATAAAACATAAGACATTAGGAGAGATAAGTAATGATAAATACTATAATTTTTGACATAGGGAATGTACTTGCGCATTTTGGCTGGAGGGAGTATTTAGTCAGCTGCAATTATGATGAGGGGACGCTGAATAAGATTAGTAATGCAACAGTTCAAAGTGACTTTTGGCTGGAATGGGACAGAGGAGCAAAGGAAAGCACGGAATTGATTGAGCTTAGCTGTTCCAGAGAACCGAGTGTAGAAAAAGAAATACGAGACTTTTTTGAAAACTTTCACTCCATGATTGTTGAGTATGATTATGCGGCTGAACTGGTAAAACAATTACGCAGTAACAATTATAAGGTATACATATTATCTAATTATTCCAAAATGGGCTTTGAAATGCAAAAGGATCAATTTGAATTTATGAAATATATCGATGGAGGTGTTGTATCTTATAAAATAAAGAAGGTGAAGCCGGAACCAGAGATTTATCAAGCTTTGCTGGAAAAATATAAGTTTAATCCTTCGGAGGCAGTATTTTTGGATGATCTTCAGATTAATGTGGAGGCTGCCAGAGAACAGGGGATTAATGCTATTCGGTTTGAAAGCTACGACCAAGCAATAGCGGAGCTTCGTGAACTTGGGGTCAGAATTTAACTTTCACCAGGATAACAAAAAGTGGTACTGGTAAACTGGAGGGTAATAAAACGGATGGTAAAACTGAGATTAGAACTGAGATTAGAAGAAGTTTACAGTATGCTCCCGTTAACATAAAAATGTAAGAAAAATAAAAAAATGAGAAAATTTGACAAATATGTATAATTATAATTGAAGTCGCAACAAAATGAGAGTATAATACAATCTATGAATGAAATATTGCCATATATCTCATAATAAGACGGATGAAGTACTAATATCTAAAAACATAAGTCATTGTAACTGTATTTAGAATAATCGCAAAAGATTAGGAGAAATGGGGTTGATTATGAAGAGATGGAGAGTATTAGTAAGCCTGGAATTGGAGTGGAGGGTATTTCGTTTTTACAATCGTATTATTACAGTATTAGTTAATCGGGGGATAAAGCTATCATCACCCATCCTTTGTTTCTTAAGTAAGCGGATGGACAAGCATATTATGTTGATCTATTCCAAAAAAAGTACTTTTGAGAAGCAATCAGGAAAAATAGTCGTATTTTATAAATATGGCCAGTAACAACGCAGTAATCTTTATAGGTAAAAGCAATAAGCGTAATAAAAGCAGTAAGATGAATTTAATAGAAGTAAAAGCTGCCGGATACTTGTTTTTCTTTAGTTGTCCGGCAGCTTTTTCGTAAATCTACTTTTTTGTTTTCTTAACTACTTCGGGTTCAGACATCATCGGCTTTAGCGAAGCTAATGGCGTCGTATCGGATTTCTTTTTCTTTTTAACTTCCTTTTTAATATCCCTGTTTGCCATAGAGATCACCCCTTTAAGATAATATGATATCTATATTATAAATACCTGTATTACTTTCGTAAAGAGTATTTTTAATAAATAAAGTGAAACAATATATTAATAACAGTTATTAATATTAATGTTTGAAAGTTATAAAAAACATGTAATAAATGCAAAATATTATAATATAATTATTGCAATAGAATGAAAGTTGTGATAAATTTTAAGAAAGAGTTTGAAGAAAAGAAGGGGCTTTCCTATAAAAATGAGAAAGGAGTATTCTTATGGATACGATTCGAAGGGAATTTGAGGTTTACTTTGAGGATGAGAACAAAGAGGAGGCAGTTAGGTACATATTAAATAAGCTGCAGGCAGAGGAAATTGATGTAATTGATTTATATAGCTATATACTAACTCCGTTACTAAATAATATGAAATGCAAGCTGGAGGATAAAAGAATCTGTATCTGGAAGGAGCATGTAAAATCAGGAATTATTCGCACAATTGTAGAGAACTGTTATCCCTATATCATTTTAAAACGAAATAAGTTAGGTTATCCAAAGAAGGGGGTTGCTGCGGTTCTTTGCCCGCCGGAAGAATATCATGATTTGGGAGCCAGAATGGCGGCAGATTTCTTTACAATTGCAGGTTTTGATACTATATTTGCAGGAAGTAATATTCCGTATAATGACTTTTATAATGCGATCCACGTAATTTCGCCAAACGTAGTGGCAATCAGTGTTAGCAATTATTATCATATTATAGCGGCAAAGCGAATGATAGAGGAGATTAAGCAAGCGATGAAGCAGCCGCTGAAAATAGTGGTGGGAGGTTCCGCTTTTCAAGAGGATGAAGTTAATAAAATAAAGGCTGTAGGTGCTGATTATTATGTCAGAACCTATGAGGATATTATTAAGCTGGCAGATAGTGAGGTGGTTTTATGAGACTCGGATTACAGATAGCCATTCGGTTTTTAAAGTCGAATATAGGACAAACGGGGTTCATTATATTAGGAATTGCCATTGGGGTATCCGTTCAGATTTTCATTGGCTCACTGATTCAAGGGTTGCAGAAGGGTCTAATCGATAAGACCATTGGAAATTCCTCTCAAATAACAATTTCTTCAGAAGGTGAAGATAATAAAATATTAGATTATGCTTCTATCATAGAAAAAGTAGCTACAGTGGATGACAGAATTGACAAAACCGCAGCAGCTCTTGACAGTCCAGCATTTTTAGAGTTTGGGGATAAATCTCAATCACTGCTGGTTCGTGGTTTTCAGATCGACCAGGCAGATCAAATCTACCATTTTAATGATAGTCTGGTGGAGGGAGAAGCTTTGCAGAAGGAGAATGATATTCTCCTTGGTATTGATTTGAAGGAAGAGTATGGTATTTCAATTGGTGATGAAATAAAGATTACAACAGCAAAGCAAAAAACAGTACAATGCAGAGTGGCAGGTTTTTTTGATCTAAAAGTAGCAAGCATTAATACGGGCTGGGGAATCATGTCTCTTAGTGATACACAGAAAATTTTTGATTCTGCGGATAGCGTTACCTCGATCGAAATGCAGTTGAAGCCGGAGCAAGTATTTGCAGCGGATGAAATCGCAGCTAAGGTGAAAGCTGTCCTTGAAAATAATGATTTAAAGGTAGTGAATTGGAAGGAACAAAACGAATCCTTATTAAGTGGTCTTCAAGGGCAGAGTATCTCCAGCTATATGATCCAGGTCTTCGTTATGATATCCGTTGTATTGGGTATTGCCAGTATCCTTGCGATTACAGTACTTCAGAAATCTAGACAAATTGGGATACTAAAAGCAATGGGCATCAGAAACTCTTCCGCTAGTATGATTTTCCTATTTGAAGGAGCAATACTAGGTTTCTTTGGTGCAATTTTAGGGATATTATTTGGCTTGGGATTATCCTTTGCATTTACAAAGTTCGCTTTAAATCCAGATGGGACACCAGTGGTAGATCTTTACATAAGCTACCCATTTATCGCATTATCCGGTATGATTGCCTTGTTGGCCTCGGTTTTAGCGGCGGCGATACCGGCTGTGCGTTCCTCAAAGCTGAATCCAATTGACATTATTCGAAATAATTAGGAGGGAGATGAGACTTTATGGATACCATATTAGAGTTAAAGAATGTAAATAAAATATATGGGGCAGAAATTAAAAATCAGGTATTATACGATATTAATCTTTCTGTTGAGGAGGGAGCCTTTCTCTCTATTATAGGGCAATCGGGTAGCGGTAAAAGTACCCTGCTTAACATCATAGGAACCCTGGATAAGCCTACCTCCGGGGATGTCTTGATCAATGGCTCCAATATAAAAACTATGTCCTCCAACCAATTAGCAGATTATCGTAATAAAACCATTGGTTTTGTATTTCAATTTCATTATTTACTTCCGGAATTTACTGCTCTTGAAAATGTTTTGATGCCTTACCGGATACAGCATGGCAGAATAACCAGAGATATAAAGAAGAAGGCGGAGGATATCTTGAATTTGGTAGGCCTTGAAAAGGTGAAAAATAATATGGCTACCAAAATGTCCGGTGGGCAGCAGCAGAGAACGGCAATCGCCAGAGCTTTAATCAATAGTCCAAAGATTATATTGGCGGATGAACCGACGGGAAATCTGGATTCTGATTCAACGGAAACGATCTACGAGTTACTCCGTAATATTAATAAGGAGTTAGGAACTACCTTCGTGATAATAACACATGATCGCAGAATAGCGGAAAAAACGGATCGGATCATTGAGATAAAAGATGGAAGAATTAATATTGATATGTTAAAGTAGTTGACGACCGCTCAGTAAGTGTTTATAGCGAAGGTTTATTTAGTACGAATGTATGAAAACGTGAATGAGAAACATGAATAAAAAGGAAGGTTTATTGCTCAGGAAGGAAGGGCAATATACCTTCCTTTTTGTATATGCGCCCGCAAGGCTTATATACAAAATTATGAAGGATTTCCAGATGCCGCAGTCAATCGTAACGAGTCTACCAGGCACAAATGCAAATTTATAATTAAAATCCGCTATACAAGTGTAAAGAACAAAACCATACCTACAGCAAAAGCCTGCATTTATTGTTTATCAGAATAAAAATCCTCGTTATAGTAAATAATTTCATAAAGAGGAAGGTTTCATGAAATTCAGACTCTGTTGAGTTTTCATATAAAATTAATGACTAAGAACAGGAGATGATAGTGAATGCAATATAGAGCAGGAATTGATATCGGGTCAACTACAGTAAAGCTTGTGGTAATGAATGAACAAAATCAATTGATCTACAGTGAATATAAGAGGCACCTCTCAGACATAAAGCGAACTGTGGCAGAACTCATCAACACATGCTACCAAACGATGGGGAACATAAGCATGAAGCTTAATATGACAGGCTCTGGGGGGTTATCCCTATCAAATTGGCTTGGCTTAAGCTTTATTCAGGAAGTGGTTGCCTGCTCCAAAGCGGTTCAGACCAAGCTGCCCGAGACGGATGTTGTGATCGAGCTGGGTGGGGAGGATGCTAAGATAACTTACTTTAAAGGTGGCACCGAGCAACGTATGAATGGAAGCTGTGCAGGCGGTACTGGTGCTTTTATCGATCAAATGGCGGTTTTGTTAGATACCGACGCCGCTGGATTAAATGAATATGCAAAGGGTCATCGGATGATATACCCTATTGCTTCCCGTTGCGGAGTTTTTGCAAAAACGGATGTTCAGCCCCTGATTAATGATGGAGCGCGTAAGGAGGATATTGCCGCCTCCATACTGCAAGCAGTGGTAAATCAAACCATAGGAGGGCTAGCCTGCGGAAAGCCAATTCGGGGAAGAATTACCTTTCTGGGAGGACCCCTCTCCTTCTTATCTGAGCTGAGAGAACGGTTTCGGGAAAGCTTAGGTTTATCTGAGGAAGAGGCCGCGATACCGGAGCATTCCCAGTTTTATGCAGCCATCGGTGCAGCATTATCCGCTGGACAGGAGAAGCAGCTGAAGCTAGAAGAGTTAGTAAAGCGGGCAAAGAACATTGCCTCTCATCAGGAGGATGGGCTTAGATATCTGGAACCATTATTTACAGAGGAAGCAGAGTATCAAAGCTTTGTACAGCGCCATAGCAGGGATAGAGTAGAAAGAGCAGAGTTGTCTTGCTATCAGGGAAAGGTATACTTAGGGATTGACGCAGGCTCCACTACCACAAAAGTAGCGTTGATCGGAGAACAGGGAGAATTATTGTTCTCAAAATATTGTAATAATGAAGGCAATCCACTGCAAAAGGTAATTGAAATAGTAACAGAGCTATATGAGCAATTACCCGGTGGTGTCACATTGAGTAAATGTGCGGTGACCGGTTATGGTGAAGCCTTAATGAAAGCTGCGCTTCATGCTGATGTTGGAGAAATAGAGACAATTGCCCATTATAAAGCAGCCGAGCATTTTCAGCCCGGAGTTGATTTTATTCTGGATATTGGCGGTCAGGATATGAAATGTCTTCGAATAAAAAATGCTGCCATTGATTCCATTTTGTTAAATGAGGCTTGCTCCTCAGGCTGCGGGTCTTTTTTGGAGGGCTTTGCAAAATCACTTCATTTAACACTTTCTGAATTTGTGAAGCTGGCCTTATTTGCGAAATCTCCGGTGGATTTGGGTACAAAATGTACCGTATTTATGAATTCTAAGGTGAAACAGGCGCAAAAGGAAGGCCTAAGTATTGCGGATTTATCCGCAGGCTTATCCTATTCGGTGATAAAAAATGCCTTATTTAAGGTGATCAAAATCCGGGATGAGAAGGAGCTGGGAGAAAGAATCATTGTACAGGGCGGAACCTTTTTAAATGACGCGGTACTTCGCTGCTTTGAGCTGATTACCGGAAGAGAGGTTGTTCGGCCTGATATCGCAGGACTCATGGGAGCCTACGGAGCTGCATTAATTGCCAGAGAACGTTATAAAGAGGGGGAAGAATCACAGCTGTTGTCATTGGAAGCTTTAAAGAAATTTACGGTGAAAACCTCCTGCGTCCGCTGCGGTAAATGCGGTAACCAATGTTTACTGACGGTGAATTCCTTTCCCAATGGAGAGAAGTATATTGCGGGGAACCGCTGTGAAAAGGGAGCCGGAACAGAGGCAAAAGAAAGCAGGAAGCTTCCGAATCTATATTATTTTAAGAATGTCAGAACCTTCAGCTATCAGCCTCTGGAGGAAAAAATGGCAAAGCGGGGGACTATCGGTATTCCAAGGGTTTTAAATATGTACGAGAATTATCCCTTCTGGTTTACTCTTTTTACGGAATTAGGCTTTCGGGTTCTCTTATCTGCACCTTCCTCGAAGCAGCTGTATGAAAAAGGCTTGGAGACAATTCCCTCTGAATCCGCCTGTTATCCGGCAAAGCTCAGCCACGGACATATCAGCGATTTAATTAATCAGGGTGTAACGACAATCTTCTATCCCTGCATTGTATATGAGAAGAAGGAATTTAAGGAGGCCAGCAACCATTATAATTGTCCGGTGGTGATCTCCTATCCGGAGGTAATCCGTCATAATGTGGATGGGCTGCAGCAGAAGGTTAAGCTTATAACGCCATTTTTATCCCTGGATAATCAAAAGATTCTGGTAAAGCGATTGATTGAGGAATTAAAGGATTATGACATTTCGGAAACTGAGGCAGAGCAGGCAGCGGCCTTAGCCTGGAAGGAGCAGGAGAAATACAAAAAGGAACTGCGGAGCAAAGGTGAAGCTGTATTAAAGCAACTAAAGAAGTCCGGAGACAGAGGCATTGTACTCTGCGGAAAACCCTATCATACCGATCCGGAGATTAACCACGGAATTGCGGATTTGATTAATTCCTATGGGTTTGCCGTATTAACAGAGGATAGCATTGCACATCTGGTAAAGAAAATGCCGGCGCTACGCGTTGTTGATCAATGGGTCTATAATTCAAGATTATACAGAGCGGCTCATGTTGTAGCGGAGGAGCCCTGCCTGGATTTAATACAGCTGAATTCCTTCGGCTGCGGTCTGGATGCGGTTACTTCGGATCAAATCGCGGAGCTTCTGGCCAGCGGTAATAAGATGTATACGATGATTAAGATCGATGAAGGTAATAATCTGGGTGCAGCTAAAATAAGAATTCGTTCTTTAAAGGCGGCAGTGGAAGAAAGAGCTAAGCGGCAGGGAAGTGTTCATTATCTTCAAAAAGCGGAGGAAGATGAGCTGCCGAATCCTATCTTTACCAGAAGGATGAAGCATACGCATACGATATTAGCACCACAGATGGCACCGATCCATTTCGAATTGATTCAGGAAGCAGCCCGCGCGTGCGGTTATCAGATGGTAGTACTGCCTGCCATGGATCGCTCTGCGGTGGATGAAGGATTAAAATATGTGAATAATGATGCCTGCTATCCGGCAATTATCATGATTGGACAATTGGTACAAGCCCTAAAATCAGGAAAATATGATATCAATAATACCTCTGTAATCATCACCCAAAGCGGAGGAGGCTGCAGAGCCACAAACTATATCGCATTTTTAAAGCTGGGATTAAAGCAGGCAGGCTTTTCCCAGGTTCCGGTCATCTCCTTAAACACGGTGGGCTTTGAGCAGCAGCCGGGCTTTAAGATGACCTTACCATTAATTAACCGGTGTATTATGGCGATTACCTATGGTGACTTATTTATGAGGGTATTATATCGGACAAGACCCTATGAAAGGTTTCCGGGATCAGCAGAGCTGCTGTTTGAGAAATGGATGAAGCGAGCCAGGAATAATATGGAGAACGGAAGCCGGAAGGCATTTCGAAAGATGATACAAGGAGTTGTTCGGGATTTTGACCGCTTGGAATTGCTTCCAATCAATAAACCCAAGGTTGGGGTGGTAGGTGAAATTCTCGTAAAATATCATCCCACTGCGAATAATGATATTGTCACTATATTGGAGCAAGGAGGAGCAGAGGCAGTTGTACCCGATCTTATGGATTATTTCTTATATTCTACTTTTAATTCACGCTTCCGATTCAGATATCTTGCCGGGACGAAATTAGATATGAAAAAAGGTGATATCGCCAGAGCCTATATTATGAGTTACCGGAATATTATGGTGCAGGAGTTAAGGAAAAGTAAAAGATTTCATGCTCCGGCTACCATTGAGGAATTAGCGGAGCTGGCCGAATCAATTGTATCCCTTGGGAATCAGACCGGAGAGGGTTGGCTTGTGACGGCAGAGATGGCTGAGTTTATGGAGCAGGGGGTAAAAAATATCATCTGTGTTCAACCCCTTGCCTGCCTGCCGAATCATGTGACAGGGAAGGGTATGATCAAGCCATTAAGGGAAAAGTATTCCGATGCTAATATTATGCCGATTGATTACGACCCGGGTATCTCTAGTGTGAATCAGCTAAATCGAATCAAATTATTACTTTCTATTGCAGAAAATGGGCATAAGTCCATAGTGGAATAAAATCTAAAACCTCAGGACGTGGGTAGGTAGGAAAAGAGCGGATATACAGCGATTTCCTACCTACCCACGTGGCAGTTGTTAAGAGCCTACGGTTTGTAGAGCAGGGTGAGAGGTCTCATGGTGATATCCCGAAAAAACAAAATAAGCTTTACCAATTAAAAAAACTTGACGCAAACATGGAAGAACAAATTTGAATCATACTTGGGTCATACTTGACACAAACATGGAAGAACAAAAGATTGATTTTTGAGGCAAATAGTATATAATGTTGCTGTATTTAAGTAGATAAGTATGGAGATAAAGCTTGATAACTTATCTCCAAGGATAAAATTTTATAACAAAAGTCATAATTCTATAAGTTGTTACTGATCTACTCCATGTGGAGAACTGTGAGGTCAAAATTTTACATGACAAAGAAAATGCCGGCTATTTCATGCATATTACGTTTCAGATATTCTATCTATTGATAGGATAATAAAAGAGTGGTAGGAGGATAAAGGAGAGAAGGAAATATCTGCTCACTCACAAGGAAAATAATCCTTTTACTAAGGAACTCCAACATGAATGAATTCCAATGGAACTGCATGTATGACGTCTTATCCAATGAAACTTCATGTATGACATCTTATCCAGTGGGACTTCATGTATGACGTCTTATTGGTTTTTGAGATTACACAGAGCGATATGATGGAGGTAAAGTATGGCTGAAATAAATGATAAGTATGGTAGAAAGCTACATGTAGTGACCATTGATAATGGGTGCATGTCTTTTACAGTGCTTCCGGAGAGAGGTATGGATATTGGTGATATTTACATAAATGGAGAAAAGGTATCCTGGAAGACCCCGGAGGGAGAGCTTCTCCATCCGGATAGTGTTGATTTAAGAACACAGGGAGCCTGGGATAAAGGCTTTGTGGCCAGCGTTGCGACGATTGGTCCGGAGCTCTTTGGAACACCGGATGAAATAAGAACTGTTCATGGAACAGGGGCTTACTCTACGGTAGATCCCGGCACTTTTTACGTGAAGGAGTCAAAAGAAGAAATAGAGGTTATGGGTACTGTGACAATTCGGGGATATGAGAAGCACCCTGTGTACCGAAAGGAAATTCGTATTGTAACAAAGAGTAATTCTACTTTTTTGACTCGTTATGAGAGAACGATCAACCTAACAGATGAAAGGCAGCACATTGATGATGGCTTTCATATACAACCGGCTGGAGCTTTTGTATCAAAAGGCGGCAGATATGTGCTTCCTGTAAAAACAGAGCATATGCTTTTGCGTGATTCGGCTCCCATCGAGGAGGATCCAAAGAAAATATATGATGATAGAAGACCACTGGATCCCATCAGATGTTACCAATATGTACCGGAAGAAGTAAGCGGACTGGAGCTGCTGCCTCTGCCAAATACACATCATGTTACGGCAGAGATGTTGGTGGATGAGGGGTGGACGAAGGCGGCTGTTCTTGTAAGACCTTTGGACGTATTTCCAAGAAGCTTGATAGCCAAAAGAGCCAAAGGAAAGCCGATGTATGCCCTTGAACCATGTAAGACCAGACCAAATTCAATCAAACAGAAGGCCATTGATGGAGAACTGATGTATCTGAAGCCTCACGAAGCTATGGATTCCTGGATTACTTTGGGATATCTTATGGAACAAAAAGAAATAATGGAGGTTGCGTCTAGAATCGAAGAGGCGAAAGGGAGGAAGAATGAAAAGGATAAAGAGTGAAAGGGATGAAGAATGAAAGAAAATAGTCTGATTATTAAGGTCAGCATGATATTGATGGTAGCGTTTTTGCTATATGGTATGTATGTGAGCTATGAAACCTATAGAATTATTTTAAAGGATAGCTATGAATATATTGATATTATGGTTGATGTGGACATTGACAGTCTTAGACAGACCCATGAGCTGATCAGAGGAACGACTTTTTCACTGTCAGGTAGTAATTCCATTGAAGGCTGGCGAAATGATGTGACTCGCTTCTCGGGGAGAGATAAGAAGAGCTACCTCAATCTGGAGAATCTAAATAAGGAAATGCAGAAGATTCTTACCGATAATAATGTATGGAACTTTGAACTGTTTGATTACGTTGTTATCTATGAGAATGATAAATTGATAGCTTTTACATATACGAAGCCCTTTGGCACACAGCAAATTATTACCTCTTCCCAGAAGGTATACAGGCAGATTAAGGATAAAGAGGATTATACAGTAGAGATTCCTCCCACTAAAGAAGATGATACAATATACACCACACTCCGCATCAAATCAGATTTTAAGAGTCAGAAGGAGTTATACATCATTGGGGCTACAAAGGAAAGATGCTTTGGTGAGAGATTGAGCAGTCTGGCTACCTATGATGGTTCATTGGTATTTATGACAGACAGAGAGGGCATGGTCTATTCTTCGAATGATAGTGAATGGCTGGGCAAGAAAGTGCCAAAGAAGCTGCGCGGGTTATCAAATTCTATTGATAAAAGAGAGCTTGTAATGAATAGAACCAGCTATATTGTAACAAAACGAGCGATCAACAAAGAATTCAACTTTATCTATCTTTATCCGAAGCAGGAGGTAGTACTTCGTACTTTTATGGGAATGAAATCCTTTCTTGTGATATCAATCATATTTGCAGCCTTTATCCTGGCGATTATTGTTCTTTTAACGAACGGGGTAAAACGCTTGGTAAAGAGTTCGTATGAATCCAAAATACTGCTGGATGAGATGGAAATTAAGTTTCTGCAGCATCAAATGAATCCTCACTTTCTGTTCAATATTCTACTAACCATACAGATAAAAGCAAAAATGTCTGGTGACGAAAAGATATATAAGATGATCTCTTCGCTGTCTGCATTATTACGGGCAGGCATCTATAAGGATGCCCGTGCCATTGTGTCACTGAAAGAGGAGCTTAAGTATGTAGAGTATTATCTCTGGCTTCAAAAGGAGCGTTTTGATGATCGTCTGAACTATAGTATTGAGGTAGCTGATGAGTCAATATTAGTTTGTGAAATTCCCAGACTGATCATTGAATCAATGGTGGAGAATGCGATTGTACATGGTATCGAGAATATGTCAGAAGGGGCCATGGTTCGTGTGACCCTGGAATATGTTACTTCGAATCAGAAGGAAGAGATCCTAATTCATGTCATAGACAACGGAGCCGGTTTTAATGCAGCTAAGGTCGTTTCAGAAAAGGTAGGCTTGGAAAACGATGGTAGTATCCGACGTGATAAAATGGGGCTTAATAATACCAATCAAAGATTGAAGCTGATTTACGGTGAACAATATGGTTTAATCATTCATAGTAAGGAAATGGAAGGAACAGATATAGAGATACATATTCCGAAGAAGATGATGGAGACAGAGTATGATAAAAGTAATGATCGTTGATGACGAACGCAATATCAGAGAAGGCATTCTTTATTTAATTAATTGGAGAGAGCTTGGGTGTGAAGTGGTGAATTCCTGTAATAGCGGAATTGCTGCACTTGCTTATATGGAAGGAAATCCTGTGGATATCGTTGTAACTGATATTAAAATGCCTATTATGGATGGAATTGAGTTGAGTAAAAAAATAAGCGAGATGTATTTGGCAAAGGTAATTATCTTGACAGCATATTCCGATTTCGCACTGGCAAAGCAAGCAATTAAGTATAATGTGTCTGACTTTATTGTGAAAAATGAATTTATAGAAGAACTGCCGTTAGCGATCAATAAAACCATAGAGAAGCTTATAAAGGAACGAGAAACGAGTGGGCATAGCAGAGCAGAGGTGGCGGACAGCTTTGATTATGTTAAAGTGCTTCAGCGTCTTATTATGACGGGAGAGATTTCAGCGAAAGAGATAGCCGAAGGTAAACTAGAGGAGTATCATTACGTTCTTTGTGCTTGTGATATTACCTATTATGATAAAGAAGCGGGGAATCAAAATATTCCGGAGCTTCTTAATAACATTCTTCGAATCTCATTAAAAGACTGCAGCTACAACATCATTCCCTATACCGATTCGTATTTGATTATTCCAGTGAGATACAAAAAGAACGGCATGATCGGTCTTAATACTGTAGTAGATTATTTTAATAATATCATTATCATGATAGAGGAATTTATGAGGCTTGATATTAAACTGGGAATCAGTTCAGAGATAAAAACTGTGAAGCAGCTTAAGAATGGATATGAAGAAGCAAGACAGGCCTTGTCCAAGATTACAAATCAGGGAACTGCGATAAAAGTGTACACTTCTTTGTCGCAACCGGGTGCTATCACAGATTTTGATGTGGACAGGTACACCAATATGCTGCTGGAGCTTACCTTTGATGAGGAAAATCAGGAGGCAGAAGAAAAGCTGGCTGGGGGGTTTGAAAAACTGGCGGATACCGGTTGTGCATTCGAACAATGTCAGCTGTATATGCTGGTGATCTGCAGCTCCATTATACATAAGGCAGTAAAGTATCATCTGGATGTCGATCAAGACTTTAATGAGATGGAAAAGGAAGTTTATGAGAAGATTCAGAATGCAAAGACAATCTTTCGATTAATCCTGATAGGAAAGGATACCATTGAAAGGGTTAGAGCACTGTGTATTGGCAGGAAAAATTTTAAGCATGAATTGGTAAATAAGGTGGATGAATGTATACGAAGGCATTATAGGGAGGAGCTGAATCTTCAGTATATCTGTAATGAATTGTATCTGAATAACAGTTATGTAAGCCGTGCTTATAGAAAACTGACCGGCTATACAGTTACGGAGAAGATTGCTATGTACCGTGTGGGTAAGGCAAAAGAACTCCTGTTAAGAACTAATATGAAGATTTATGAAATAGCGCAAGCAGTTGGTTTTAAGGATGCGCCTTATTTTACCAATGTTTTTATGAAATATACCGGTAAGAGTCCATCTGACTTCAGACAGGAACAATAAAGAGAATAAAATCAGATAGGAGAAACCGGTTCATCGATCTTCCATAGAATTTAGCAAAAGCCCGGTAATAGATCAAAATATTTATGGAAAGGTAAAAGATATACAAGGTAAATGAACAATCAAGAAGTAGGCATAAGAAGTAGTCAATTTTCTATAACAGGAGGAAAAGGGAGTCTATTTAGAATAAATGACAGATACGGTATTATGATCATGCGTTAAACAATAAATCATTTATTTAGGAGGGTATTATGAAAAAAGGAATATCAAAAGCAATTGCTTTACTGTTAGCCCTTACCATGACCATGCCGCTGTCAGCATGTAGTAACAAGGCAAGTAATGATGCAGACAAAGAAACAAGTACCAGCAATACAGTGAATGAGGACACAGCAAAAGATACGGCAGAGGAAGCAAGCTCCGAACCGATTGAAATCTCTTATGCAACCTTCATGGTTGGCTCTCATGCATCTGCAGCTGCGGAAGAAGAAGTAATCAATGCCTTTAATGAAAAGTATAAAGGCAAATACAAAGTAGTAGTGGAAGAGCTTCCAAGCGATAACGCTTTTGTTGATAAGATGAAGGTTTTAGCTTCTTCTCAGTCCTTACCGGATGTTCTTATTGGTAAGAATGGCATTCGAGAGCTGGCGGTCGAGAATGGTCAGGCAGTAAATATTAAGCCATATTTAGAAGAAGATGCAGATTGGATGAAATTAGTTGGCGAAGATGCTATGAACTACAATATGGAAGAGGACGGAAGTGTTTACTCTATCTCCAATCAGCGTCAAATTATCGGATATTTCTACAATAAGGAAATGTTTGCAACAGCAGGCATCACACCCGCTAAGACCTGGGATGAGTTTATGAGCAACAATGCAAAGCTGAAGGAAGCTGGATTTACGCCACTGGCTTTGATGACCGGTGAGAATGCATGGACCACAAACCTTTGGCTGGCTGCTATGATTGGTACGGATGGTGCAGAGGGAAATACTTTCATGAATACCAGTTATCCTACCGACTATAGCAACAGCTCAGTGATCAAAGGCCTTGAGATGCTTAAAACCTGCCTGAAGGAGTACACGACTCCGGATGCAGTAGGTGCACTTTATGCAAATGCAGCAAATAACTTCGAACAGGGTAATGTAGCTATGATCGCGAACGGACCTTGGATGTGTCCGGATTTTACAGATGAAACCAAGTCTATGCCGGGTTTTGGCGATAAGGTTGGTGTAGCTCTTTATCCAGAAGATGGACTGGTTTCACAATTTGAGGTTGGATATATTCTTTGCACGAATGGAAAATCAGAAGAAGAACAAAAGGGTGCCCTTGAATTCCTTAAGTTTAAGACCGGAGAGTATGCGCAGAGTGTATTCCTTGAGAAGGCGGGTGTTCTTCCTTTGACAGATAATATTGAGCTGTCTGCTGAATACAAAGCAGCGAATCCTATTCTTGCAGAACTAATCGAGCTGTCCGGCAGTGCAAAGTATACCTTTGAAAATATCGACAATACAGCATTTACGGCTATCGTAGACGAGACTGCTGTTCGATATCCCGAACTTGCATATGATGAGATTACTGCACAGGAGTTTGCAGATCAACTTACAAAGGTAGCAAAGCAGAGCAAGCAATAACATGTTTTTACCAATTGCGCAAGCATAAATAAGGATCTTAACAGAGCTTCATATTTATGCTTGTGCTATTTTTATGTGTTTTTTTACAGATTTGAAACATTGCTCAATGAAAAATAGTTCACATCCAAAATTGAGCGGCCGAAAGGTCGAATGTCAGTTAGTGTGAATTAATATCAATTCACAAGGGAAGAACCGTGTACTTTGCTAGTTGGAGCAACGCCTGTTCTTCCGGGATCTAGCCAGCCTGAAAGTGGCTTATATGGAGGTATCGTATGACAAAAAATAGGAAATGGATAATACTCTTTCTGCTTCCGGGAATTTTATTATTCAGCTTTATATTCCTTGGACCTATCGTTGTGTTGTTTGGAACATCAGTAACGGATTGGTCCATAGGCAGGGAAATATCATTTGTTGGATTAAAGAATTATATCTATCTTTTTACAGAAGACAAAACCTTTATCGACAGCTTGAAAAATACGGTTGTCTGGATTCTTCTTCAGGCATCCTTTCATGTGATAATTGGAACTACAATAGCGATACTTTTGGCGAAAAAGAGATGGTATAGCAGTGCTATAAGAACCATTTACTTTATACCAAATGTTATATCAAGTGCAGCACTGGGAATGCTGTTCTTATGTGTTATGAATCCACAGTATGGAGTTATCAATTCATTCATTACGAAAATAACTGGAGAAGGCTTTACTCAGAACTGGTTTATGGATCCAAAGACTGCATTTTTTGCGGTTACAATGACCTGGCTTCCCTATGCAGGACTTGTTACAGTTTTGGTCATGGCTGAGATGTCATCTGTTTCTGAAGATGTATATGAAGCAGCAAAGATCGATGGGGCCTCGTCCTTTCAGACGGATATATATGTGGTGTTACCTCTTATGAAAAATATAATCGGAACCTCGGTCGTTCTGGCATCTACCAGTATGCTGCAGAAGCTGGACATTATCATGATGACCACTAATGGTGGACCGGGAAGCAGAACCATGAATATGCCGATGTATCTGTATAAAACGGTATTTACCAGCAATCATTATGGACTTGCAAATGCACAAGGTGTTTTACTTGTAATTCTAGGTATGATTGTGCTTAAGAGTATTCGAAAAATGTTCCATATGGACGCAAAAGAATAGAAAGGGTGACATTATGTTTCCAATAATACGAAAAATACTTGCAGCCCTGTTGCTGACGGTCATAGTGGTCATCTCCATTGTGCCCTTTGCGTGGGTGCTGTTTTCTTCCTTTAAAACCAATAGTGAGATTTTGTCCGGAGCGCTTGGATTTCCTTCCGGTTTTCACTTTTACAACTATATGACAGCTTTTAAGCTGGCGCCACTTATAACCTTTTATAAAAACAGTATTTTTATTGCCATCGTAGGAACAGCATGTAATCTGATTGTATGCACCATGGCAGCATATGTTGTGGTAAGATGCTCCTTTCAGTTAAAAGGCTTGGTAATGCTTCTGTTTTCAATAGGACTGATTATTCCCGGAGCAGCACTTTTGCAGCCATTATATACCATATTAAATGCTACCGGCCTTTATAATACGCGAACAGGTCTGATTCTTGTATACACGGCACTTGGTATGCCGACTACCTTTTATGTCATGATGAGCTACATACAGACCATTCCGTATACCCTGGAGGAAGCTGCTTATATTGATGGCTCCGGATTTTTCCGAACCTTTGCGCAGATTGTTCTGCCGCTTACAAGACCGGCATTTGCTACGGCAGGTGTTATTCAATTTCTACTCTGCTGGAACGAATTCCAGCTGGCACTTACTTTAACAGGAGAGACCGGAAAAAGAACTCTTCCAATTGCGCTTTACTATTTTAAGAGTGCCTTTGCCAGCGATTACGGTGCCATGTTTGCAGCAACAGTAGTTGTTGTTATACCTAGCATCATTACCTTTATATTGCTTCAAAAACAGGTGATTTCAGGTCTGGCTGCCGGATCAGTGAAGGGATAAATGGATAAAGCACCATACAAAAATCATGTGCAGGAATGGAGTTTAAAATGGATACAAATTGGTGTATATATGAAAATTCCTATCATGGGGAATTGATAAAGCATTATGAAGGTTTAATGACTCAGGGGAACGGCTATCTTCATGTGCGTGGAAGCTATGAAGAAGGAATATCAGGAGCAATGCAGGATGAAGAATATGACAGAAAACCTGCCAATGTAACTTTGGAAAAACACAAAAAACAGAGATCCAAATGGGGAACCTACATTCCCGGCATCGTGGGTCCCCATCCTTACTTAAAAACAGAAACGATTAATCTTCCTTACCTTTTCGACTTGAGGGTAACTGCAGAGGGCGAAGATCTGGACATGGAAAGCTGTCAGATAGAGAAGTACGAAAGATATCTGGATCTTCGGGATGGTGTTCTTACAAGAACCTTTCTCTGGAAGACAAAGACAGGAAAGGCACTCACACTTACTTTTACCCGATTTATCTCCATGGCAGATAAACATATGGCTGTACAGAGGCTTACAATAAAAGCAGAATCAGGAAATGCCAGCCTTTCCATAACCGGTGACATTAACACCGGAGTCAGAACCAATGGATTTAATCATTTTACTAGAATTTTAAAAGAGAAACAAGATGATATAACCTGTGTTATTACAGAGACCAATGGAGGAAACCTTGTTACTATGCGCTCCTACCTGGATCGGGAAGGTGAACAGGTGATACAGGAGGGGGAAGAGTTTACCATTACGAAAGTGATTCATGTCAGCACAGACCGGGATGGGGAAATTCCGGAACTGAAGGAAACAAAAGAGGATATCAGATCCTTCCATGTGGAGCAGGCACTGGAAAGACATAGACTCGAATGGGCTAAGAAATGGGAAGCTGCTGATGTAAGAATCCTTGGGGACAATCGTGCACAGCTTGCCATACGAATGTCGATTTACCATTTGATGAGAGCAGGTAATGAGGATGATCCCAGAGTAGCGATCTGCGCCAAGGGGCATGCCGGAGAAGGGTACTGTGGCAGATACTTCTGGGATACGGAGATTAATATGCTGCCGTTCTTTATCCATACCAATCCAAAGGCAGCAAGAAATCTGGTGAAGTTCCGTTACGTAACGCTTCCCGGAGCAATTCAAAATGCAAAAGAATACGGTTATCAAGGTGCCCGCTATGCCTGGGAGTCTTCTGTGACTGGCAGGGAGGAATGTGCAAACTGGCAGTATGCTGATCACGAAATCCATGTAACAGCGGATATCATTTATGCCATGGAGCATTATGTCAAAGCGACAGGGGATGTGGCTTTTATAAAAGAATGCGGTCTGAAGATCATGAAGGAAACTGCAAAGTACTGGGCAGAACGTGTGGATAAGAGGAACGGACAGTATGAACTATTAGGTGTTATGGGGCCTGATGAATATCTTCCAATGACCCGGAACAATGCATTTACGAATCGAATGGTAAAGTTTTCGTTGGAGAAGACCCTTCATTATTGTAAGGAGTTTGATACGGCAGAGCAGAAGCAGCTTGCAGAGTGGGAAGAGGTCAAGGAGCGTTTAAAGCTTCCCTACAAAGTGACAGATGAACTTATCATGCAGTCCGATGATTTTTCTTCTTATGCTGATTTGGATTTTGACACGATCTGGACGGATCGTTCCAGATTCTTTGGAGAATTCATATCCCAGGAGAAGAATTATCGTTCAAAGGCTCTAAAGCAGGCAGATGTTCTGGAGCTGATGCTGCTGTTTCCCAAGGAATTTACGAAGGAGCAGCTGGAAAGAAATTATGATTATTACGAACCAATTACCACCCATGATTCTTCTCTTTCTGCAGCAGTTCATGGTATTCTGGCAGCTAATATGGGAAGGATGGAGGAAGCGGAAGGCTTTCTGGATAAGGTGATAGACATTGATATGTCCCCCGAGAAGCGGGGAGGCGAAGAGGGCATACATATAGCTAATTGTGGTGGCTTATGGCAGCTGATTGTATATGGCTTTGCAGGACTAAAGAGTGCTATGTGGGAAGAGAACGTGGTGCTTCGTCCTCACTTGCCAGAAAAGTGGCAACGATTGGAATTTCCTCTTATGTGGCACGGAGGAAAAAAGACGATAGTAGTGACACAGGAGGGATTCTCAATAAACTAAGAAAAGAGAGGATAAGTATGAGAAAAAGAAAAAGTAAAAGGTTGTTTCGTATTTTGCTTATGGTAGCAATGATAATTTCTTTACTACCCGTGCAGCCCGCACAAGCAGAGGTAGAAAGTCAGTATCGTAACCCTCTAATGAAAGGTGCGGATCCGACAATCACAAGAGATGCAGATGGTTTCTATTATTGCTGCTTTGGTACAGATAATGATATTTATCTGAAGAAATCAGAGACCGTACTGGGAATTGCGACTGCAAAAAGCAGACTGATATGGAAGAAGCCTGCGGACTTTGGCTATGTATGGGGACCATACATCTATCGTTTGGAGGGTAAGTGGTATATTTATTTTGCATCCGGTCCGGAGACTGACTTTGGCTATGGACATCCAAGCACTTATGTATTGGAGAATGAATCTCCAGATCCATTTGAAGGCACCTGGAAGCTGAAGGGCAGCTGGTCAAATAGGGATGCAAATGGAGCAGCTACAGAAAAAGCCGGCCTTATGAATGCAGAAGGCTATGGACTACCATGTGGTGTCATCACTATGGGAGGAGAGAGATACTATACCTATACCAAGTATTTCTACTATAAAGATAATTATTTGGGCACAGAAAATGGACCGGCGGAAAGCTATACCAGAACTAAGTTTGATGAGTGTCCTACCATCGTAAAGATGTTGAATCCATGGACTCTCGATAATGGGACCGTAGCAGATTCAACTGGAGAACTGTCAAAAGGAACAGAGTGTACTCTGGCTAGACCAGTATATGACTGGGAAAAGTTTGGAGATAATATTAATGAAGGCGCAGCAGTAGTAGAAAAAGACGGCAAGGTGTACTTTGCATACTCTGCAAGTAGCTTTATGAATGATAACTACGCTGTCGGTGTTTCCTATGCAGACTTAAGTTCAGATTTATTAGATCCGAATTCCTGGCAGAAACTTCCTGTGCCACTGATGCAAAAGTCACCGGAGAACAGTGCATATGGACCGGGTTCACCTCTTTTTGTAAAGTCCGAGGATGGTACAGAGGATTGGCTGATTCATCATGCAGGTCCGGTTGGAGGACAAACTGGATCCAATCGTTGGGTCAGAGCGACACCGGTTAGTTGGACCGATAATGGTTTTGTTAATGTTGGGGTACCTTCTAATCCGGGAACCGTTTTTGACAGACCATCCGGTGAGGAAAAGAGTGAAGTGCTGGAAGCAGAAGATGCTACAATCGTAAATGTAGATAAAAGAATCATCAGCGACAGTGCCAGAAGTTCAGGCTCTGGTAATATTAAGTTTAATCAAGCCGGTGGATATGTAGAGTTTGACGTAGAAGCTGAAAGCGCTGGTATGTACTCTCTTGATTTGCGTTATAATAACGCCGTTATCGGTTCAGATACTACCATGCAGTTGTCTGTAAATGACACTCAGCAGAGAACACTGAGCTTTAAGTCAAATGGAGAATATACAGCAAACTTAGATATTTTGAAAGTATATAACATTGCATTGCAGAAAGGAATCAATAAGATTCGACTGACAGCACCAGAGTCCAGTGAACTTATTCTGGATGCGCTCACCATAAAGAAAACTACATTGTATGAGGCAGAAGAGGCAGCCTTGTCCGGTGGTGCTAAGACTAGCACTGAGCATGCGGGATTTAGTGGAAGTGGCTATGTAGATAATCTTTATACAAAGGGAACCGGTGCTTCATTTACGGTTAATGCTCCTTATACAGGGAATTATTCCGTTGACCTTCGTTTTAGCAACGGCTTCTATGGCGAAAAGATCAACAAATCTCTTACAATCTACGTAAATGGAGTAAGAGTAAAGACGGCTGATTGTTTCTATGGAACCAGCTGGTCAGATTGGCAGGATCGTTACGACAACTTAAACCTGAAGAAGGGTGAAAATACGATTGAATATAAGTATGACGATGCTTCTTTGGGTAATGTAAATATTGATTATATTACAGTAACAGAAGCAGTTACCATGACATATGAAGCAGAACAGGCAGAGCTGACCGGTGGTGCAAGTTTTGCTAATGACCATACCGGCTATACGGGTACTGGTTTTGTAGGTGGTCTGTGGCAAAATGGAGAAGTGGAATTTAGTGTGAATGTAGAAACAGCTGCTACCTATGATGTAGCTATGAAATACGCGCTTGCGTTACCTGACGGCCCATCTAGAAATATGAAACTGTACATTAATGGTGAGTTCAAAGAAACTCTTACCTTTACCGATACTGCATCTTGGGATAAATGGGGTGAAAAGGTAGTTGCTTTAGAACTGAACAAAGGCAACAATACCATCAAACTGGCGAAAGAAGAAGAAGGTCAGGGAGATATTAACCTGGATAATATCCATCTACAGAGAAGAATTCCGTGGGCATATCAAGCAGAAAATGCTACTATTATTGTGAAAGAAAAAGCAGCAGTTACCAGGATCTACGAGGCTGAACAGGCAGTCGTGACCGGTAGTGCAATTGTTGCAACCGACCATACCGGATATACAGGTACAGGTTTTGTAGGTGGTCTGTGGCAGGATGGAGCAGTAGAATTTAGTGTAGACGTGGAAACGACTGATACCTATGATGTAGCTATGAAGTACGCACTTGGGTTTATCGGCGAAACAAGAGATATGAATCTGTACATCAATGGTGCGTTCAAAGAAACAATTACCTTTACAGACTCTGGCTCTTGGGATAGCTGGGGTCAGAAGTTTGTTGCAATGGAACTGACCGAAGGCAAGAATACCATCAAATTGGCCAGAGAAGGAGTTGGTCAGGGAGATATTAACCTGGACAACATCCAGCTACAAGTTAACACATATGAAGCAGAAAAGGCAAAACTGTCCGGTGGTGCAAGTGTTGCAATAGACCATCCCGGATATACGGGTACTGGTTTTGTAGCTGGTCTGTGGCAGGATGGAGCAATAGAATTTAGTGTAGACGTGGTAACAACTAATACCTATGATGTAGCTATGAAGTACGCGCTTGGATTTATCGGTGAAACAAGAAATATGAATCTGTACATCAATGGTGTGTTCAAAGGAGCACTTACCTTTACAGACACGGGCTCTTGGGATAGCTGGGGTGAGAAGGTGGTTGCTATGGATCTGAACGAAGGCAACAATAGCATCAAACTGGTTAGAGAAGAGGACGGTCAGGGAGATATTAACCTGGACAACATCCATCTACAAAGAAGGGAATTGAGCGAAGGCAATAATACCTTCATACTGGACAGAGAAGAAGGTCAGGGAGATATTAGCCTGGACAACATCGATCCACAAGTGACTGCATATGAAGCATATCAGGCAGAAAAGGCTTCCATTAAAGTAGGTAAACAGGATGATCATCTTTGGTATGAAGGAACCGGATATGTAGGTGGTTTTGAAAATGTTAGTGAGGGAATCGAATTTACGGTTAATGTACCATACACAGGTTTGAATACAGCCACTGTAAGATATTCAGGTGCTCAAGAAAATAACATGACCATGAGCTTGTATGTAAATGGAAGCAAAATCAATCAGATGGCATTCACTCCAACCAAAGACTGGGATGAATGGGCAGAAACGACTTTTGTTGTACAATTGAATGCAGGAAACAATACGATTAAGATTGTGCGTGACCTTGATGACTCCGGATGTTTCAATATTGACAGCCTGACAATTGACAAGTATAGCAGTGCTAAGTCATCTCTTAAGAATCCAGGTCTAGTTTCTGGTACCGTATACGTAATGAAGTCAAAGACAAGTGGCAAGGCAGCAGATGTGCAAGGCTATTCCAGAGATGCCGGTGCGCTTGTAAATCAGTGGAGTTATTTAGGCAATATCAATCAGTTATGGGAGCTGCTAGATCAGGGGAATGGATACTGGAAACTTATGAGTTCCTTTAGTGGACATATGCTGGATGTGGCTGATACTACGAACTTCTATACCTGCCAGCAGACAAATAATCCAGATTCTATTTCCCAGCAATGGAAGATAGAGCAGGTAGGAGATTTCTACAGGCTGACCAACAGACAGTATGATATGGTTCTGGAAGTTGTGGATGGCTTAGCTAATAATGGTACAATGATCCGTCTTGCTGCATACGAAGCAGGGGCAGGGCGTCAGCTTTGGAAGATTGCAGATGGCTTCGATGCTACCGGAATCAAGCCAGGTGAAGAAACACCGGGAGGAAGTACACCGGGAGGAAGTACACCGGGAGGAAGTACACCGGGAGGAAGTACGCCAGGAGGAAGTACACCGGGAGGAAGTACGCCAGGAGGAAGTACACCGGGAGGAAGCACACCGGGAGGAAGCACACCGGGAGGAAATACACCAGGTGAGGA
>JAEWMZ010000068.1 GCA_023392995.1 Bacillota bacterium | reverse complement strand
AATTTGCATAGCAGGTTTGTTTACCTTTGCAACCGGTTACAAATAAAGTCAAATATTTATTCGAATGTAGATAATTGAGTACTATTGTGTTAAACTTAAGATATAACATAAGGAGGTGACAAGTCATGGATTACATGATTACAAAAGAATTAGTTAATGGATTAAAAGAAATTTTTAATGATAATTTGGTAAGCATTATCCTTTATGGCTCTGTTGCCAAAGGTACAGAAAATGCTGAATCAGATGTTGATATTGCCATCATATTAAAAAATGAAAAAAGTCAACATGTACAAGATAAATTAATTGATTTTACTTTAGACCTAGATTTGAAATATGACAAAGTTTTTTCTGTTATTGACATTGATTATGATGAATATATAAAATGGGAGGATGTGCTCCCTTTCTATAAGAATGTAAAAAAGGATGGTGTAGTTCTATGGAAGGCAGCATAAAAGAATTATCAGCTTACCGTTATTCAAAAGCTTTAGAAGATATAACTGCTTCAGAGGTGATGTTAAAAGAATCGCTTTATAAAGTATCAATTAATCGTTCTTATTACGCAATTTTTCATACAATGAGTGCTATTACTGCATTAGCTGGTTATGATTCTTCTAAACATTCCGGTATCATAGCATACTTTAATTTAAATTATGTAAAAACAGGAGATTTTGATAAAGATTCATCGAGAATTGTAAAGATGGCTTCGTTCTTAAGGGAAAAATCAGATTATGAGGATTTTTTCATTGCTTCTAAGCAGGACGCTGAAAAACAACTGGAAGACGCAAAAATATTCCTTTCCAAAGTATATGAATACTTAAGGAATAATGATATCCTTTAAATTGTGTCATGAATAATGGATTTAATTTGAGTACCCAATTGAGTACGTTAAAAATGGATGTGCTAGAAAGTCCCTTTCTGTCATTATATTTTCGAGGGGATAGAATTCGAATCCCGTCTCGCGCTTAATGGAATCAAGGATTACAGCAATTAGCTGAAATCCTTATTTTTATATTAATGACTTCTATCATCTTTTATGTCTGTTTATTCAGTATCATTTCTTCTAAAATTATAATAGTTTCTTTCTTCGTTTAATCATCAGAATGTACGTAATAATTCATGGTCGTTGATGTTTTGAAATGTCCCCAATTTTTGAAATGCTCTACGCTTAGAAGATATTAAAAAGATGTTGCAGATAAGTGTGAACTATAAGTGGATGAATTTAACAAACATTTACATTTGTTGTTGGTTTTGAAATGTCTCAATGCTATAATATTAATTGTACTACGAAAGGGATGAAACAGTATCTCATTGATAGAGGTTTATCATCTTCATATTCAGTAGGATACTCAATGTATAATTTTAATACAATTAAGAATGTAATCAATAGTAACTTTCCTGTTTCTTTGGGTACTAGCTCCTCTGTTCCCGGTGCTACATGGAGTTCAAACCATCAAGTAGTTGCTCATTCCTATATGGTTGGTTATGACGGCGTACCATTCGTCTATGTAAATGATACTTTTGGTAATAATAATATTTCAATAAACGGATCATCTACTTATTATTCCAATTTTGATATGTGGTATATCACTAAGTAGTAGAAAACGGAAGAGCAAGGACTGATATCCTGTTATAATAATAACTTATATATGGACTACCTCCTATAAGCAGAAATAATAGACATGATTATAGGAGGTAAGTTCTTTATTTTACAATGTATATAATTTACTCATCAGCTAATATGAAAGTAGGTAATGCTATGAAGAATTTGATTATAACCTTAATTTTTTTTATACTAATAAATTTTTATGGATGTACTAAAATGAAACCTGAAGATGATAATACAAAGCCAGATATTAATAACTTATTTACAGATGACAAAGAGATAGATTCTATTACAACAATGAGAGCAGATACTGTATATACTTTAGATACAGAAGATCTTATAAATGAATTAATGAAGTTACTTGAAGATAATACATATACGGAAATTGATAATCAATCCATTAATAAAAAGGTGAACACGGAGATTACTGGCTCTAGATCTAACGGAGTTACCATAACATTACATTATAACGATGGTTTAAAAAGAGAACTGGATATGTATTCTGAACTAGAAGTAAATTATATTGTTTATACTGAAATATATGAGAAACCATATGAGGAGATAACAAATAGTTATACTGCTGAAAAAAATATATGGAATGATGTGTTAAGTATCATGTTAAAAGGAACATCTAAAGATCTAAATATAAAATAATATAATGGTTCAATTTTAAAGACACAATTTTTAATATTTATAATGAACCAGATATTTACAGCACATATTTATAACTTTATCTTATGCGTATCTTCATCCATTTGTAGTAAACTAATCTTTGAGCATATTTTCAAGTTCAAGGATATTTACACCAACATCGCTTTGTTTATGCGCATCAGAAGCTGTCGCAATTTTCACATTATTTTTTTGAAAAACAGATAGCAATTTTGAATTCAGACCCAACTCCAAATCCGGGCAATAATTTAACCGCAGGCCACCGCTATTTTCAGCATACATGCCATGCTTGCATAAAAGAACAGATAACTCATTATAATAATCTGTTAAGTCAATATCAGGTATGTAACCAAAGCACTTGATTGAATCAGGATGCGCAAGACCAGTGAAAAGACCGCTTTCGCATAATTGGAACATTATGTTATAGTACCTTTTATAAACTTCATTTACGTTCATACTTTTCCAAAGCTCTTTCTGTCTTGGATGATCAAATCCCCAACCATCAATCCAATGTACAGAGCCTGTAAGAAAATCAAATTCATATTCGTCAAGAATGCTTGCTAGTACGTCAGCGGTTTCAGGAATATAACAAACTTCAAGACCAAATTTAACTTTTACAGGGTATTGAGTATCCTTTACTGTTTCTATAAAATCAAGATACTCTTTTATCGAACTGTTCATATTTTTACAGATCCAGTTACGCTGATAATCGTTGTATGTCTTTATTGGTTCGTATACTTTCTCAAACTCAATGAAGTGGTGGGTATGTTCAAGCAAGTATATTTCATCAAGCCCTGTATTTTGAGCAGCTTTGATAAAACCCTCAAAAAAATCAATATGATAGCCTCCACCATTTCCATGTAAAAAATGTACATGAACATCTCGCATTATCCTACCCCCCGCATTATATAAATTATATTTAATTCACAGTTGCTAACATTAGTGTACTATCGTTTTATTAAACAAAATATTCTCTATTCTTTTAAACATATCACTTATATGGACTAATATCAATATTGACAAACAAGATTTTCCAATAAAACAGTTGTAGACAGACTGTAGACAGGATTTGTTCATATCTCATACTCAAATTATCTCAATTCCTTCTTCATCCAAACATGTGGGCATCCTTCATCAACATGAACTTCGTCCAATGCAATATAACCATTTTTCGTATAAAACGCAGATACTTTGACTTGTGCTGATAAATGGACAGTTTTCCCTTGCATTTTTACAATTTCTTGTTCAGCCATTTTAATCAATTCAGCTCCATAATTCTTACCTCTAAATTCCTTTAGAACTGCAATACGTCCTATGACATAGCTCTGCCTTTCATCATTATAGTAAAGCCTGCAAGTAGCAGCGGGAGCAGATGATTCATATATCAAAATATGTGCAGACGTATCATCAATATCATCAAATTCGTTTTCAAATCCTTGCTCCTCCATAAACACTTTTCTGCGGATGTATTTTGCATCCTCTGTTAATTGTTCGTACACTTTAATATCCATACTTCTTCCTTTCCAACAAAATAGGCATCCAAAACTAAATCTTATAGTGTCGAAACACCGTACCTACGATTAAGTCTTGGATGCCTTATAGCCACTCATCCGGTGATGAGTGAAAGCGTTTGTTTAATTTATAAATTAGATTTTATTATAGGTTCAATATTATGTCAAGAAAGAACTTGTCTTGTCCCCCACAACAAGTTGTTTTTTCTCCTTTCGTCTTTGATGCTATGAGTATGATTGAATCACTTGTTCGAATATGAAAAATGGTATAAAAAATCCCAATAACCGTCTGCCCATACATAAAAGTGATGTGTAAACGTTATTGAAATTAGTTGTTAGAGATAAAAAAGAATGTTTTCATATACTGCAGGGATGGAACATTCTTTATTCATAAAAATGTCTGAGGTTGATGCTTAGATAAGCGGATGTTACTATTTATGCTGAGTTATAGTTCTAGCTCTTAATTCACTGCTAAATATTTTTTACACCGAGAAGGAGGACAAATATGAAACCTTTTATAAAATTACAAAGCGTAGTTTTAGACTGTAAGCAACCTGCAGAGCTTGCAAAATTCTATAAGTCTCTAACAGGTGGAGAGATTGTATATGAAATTGAGTATTTTGTATCCATATCTATTCCAGATGAGGTGGTGAGCATTTCTTGCCAATTTGATGAGGATTATATTCCACCCGCATGGCCGGGCTCAAGAAAAGAGCAAATGAAAATGGTGCATCTTGATTTTACAGTACAGGATATGGATGCTGCTGTGCAATTTGCGTTGTCATTAGGAGCAACGAAACCATCTGCTCAATACTGGCAGTCTGGTTGGGGACCTCAGTGGATTACTCTTCTTGACCCCGCAGGTCATCCGTTTTGCTTGTGCTCCCACGAATAATTAGGTAAAAAAAGCACACATCTCATGTGTGCAAAGATGCGTGCAGATAATTAGCAGAATATGCAAACCTCCTACTTATCAATATGTGTGTGTGCGGGAATTTGTTCGAATCCCGTCTCTCGTTTAGTAAAATCAAGGATTACAGCTTTTAGCTATAATCCTTTTTTTGCGACTATTTAGTGACTTTTACTTCCTCTTATGCCTGTTAATCGTAACCGTCAAACAAGGATAGTGGATGTGAAATGCATCACATTTATGAGATAATCACTTAAATTGCTATTACAGGCATTTTAGCCTTTCAAATTATAAACGTTATTCTATTTCTTTTGGAGAAGTGTATATATATGTAATATAAAGAATAGACATTTTATTGTGCTGATTGACTTCCTTTATTTAGAAATATATAATTATTTATAAATAGACAATTTTGGAATTAATCATTTTTAAGGAGAGGATTTGATATAGAATTAATCAAGTTTAATGAAAATTATCTAGAATATGTATCAGAGCTTTTTATAAAAAACTATGTAAAAGTAAGAGAAAATCAAAATATTCTTCCCGAAAAATACGAGGACAAGAATAATGTTTTTCCAATGCTTTACGATATACATAAAAAATCCATTGGGGTAGTCGCTATTGATAATAACGAAATGATTGGATATCTAATTGGACTTCCTATTTCCAATTTCAAAGGGTCTCAACGCGGCGTCTACTGTCCTGAATGGTCACATGCTGTTATATGTAATGAAAAGTCTGAAGTGTATCAAAAACTATACCAAGAAGCATCCAATATATGGGTTGGGAATGGATGCCTTAATCATGCCATATCTATAATGGCACATGACGATGAAGTTATGAATATCTTTTCATGGAATGGTTTTGGATTGCATGTAGTTGATGCTGTTCGAGATGTGAAATTATTATCGGGGAATATGAACAATGATATCGAAATCAGACAATATAATCAGAATGACATCGATGAAGTTATTCATTTGTTTTCGGAATATAAAAAGTATATGGCATCTTCACCCATTTACTTACCAATGATGCATGTTGAAAACGCTGAGAATATAAATCAGTGGTTAGAAAATCCTAATAATACTTTGTGGCTCGGTATAAACAGAGGAAATATTGTTGCAATGATGGAAGTAAGCTATAAGAAATCAAATGATGCCCAAATTCTTTCTGATAATGATACTGTTAGTATAGGAGTTACATATACCAAAGACAAGTTTAGAGGGCAGGGCATTACAAAAGCATTACTTCAAAATGTAATGAAAGAAGCCTCATTAATGGGCTATAAAAGATGTGCCGTAGTTTTTGAATCTCAAAATAGCAGTGGGAGAAATTTTTGGCTAAAGTACTTTAAACCCGTTTGTTTTTCCATGGTACGTAAGGTTGATGACAGGATTACTTGGGCAAATCCAGGTGGGAGCATGCGATGATTTATATTTTGAACATGACATACTGTTGTCTTGGTAGATATGATATTCTATGTTACAAATAATAGTAGGAGATAACCATATGACAAGTGAAAGAAGCGGTCGGAGATTTATAAAACCATTAACGAATAGAGAGGAGAACAAATGAGAAGATTATTGTTACAAATTTATGCAAAAAATAGAACAGAAGCCTTTGACTTTTATAAAGATGCTTTTAACGCGGGGATTGGGTTTTGCGACAAAGCGGAAGATGGTACAATTATTCATGCCGAACTCAATATTTGTGGACAAAGTATTGCAGTTGGTGAATTATATTATGATAAAGAGGAAGCAAGTTCTGGAAATACAATGCAATTCTGCATGCAGTTTGAACCCGGAGAGGAGCATATCATTGAACGAGCATTTGAGAAAATGAAAGATGAGGGTAAAATTCTTACACCGCTAGGCTCTTGCTTTTTCAGTCCACTTATGACTGATATAATCGATAAATATGGAGTTCATTGGTGTCTGTATATCGGATAATAAGATAATTCTGTTATACAGTTTTCACATTTACATAAGGAGGCGGAAGATGGGGGGAATCAAATATACGATAGATTGAATTTTCTTTTACCAGTTCATATAAAATGAGCACATCCGGCATTGAGCGGTCATAGGGTCGAATGTCCTTTTATGTGAAGCTACCAATTTCAATTCGTTAATTTGAATTTAGAGAATCCCTTGCTTTTGAAGGGATTCTTTGTTGCATTGATATTTGCATCATAGGTGAACAGCTTTTTGACATTACATGGTAGCAGTGTAGCCCGATTATATGTAATTATTTTGCGAATTATGTATTATAATCGATATTAAAAAGAATTGCTCCTGGAATTATTTAAGATAGTTGGTAATAAGCTTAAACGAAAGAAATGATTAAGGGGTAACTAGGATGCAAGCCAAGGACGTAAATAATACTTTTTATGTACTAAGATTCTTTGCTATCTTATCGGTGGTAATGGCGCACTCTGCATACACTCTAATTCCGAATGATATCGTGGTAAAAGCATGTAATTCTTTTGGAAGATGTGGTGTCATAATATTCTTTATTATATCAGGTTATTTTTTTAGAAAAGAAAAATATGAGAATGTATTGCAACTGCTAAAAGCAAAGCTGAAACCTATCGTAATCCCATGGATTATTTGGGGATTGGCGATTTATTGTACAAGATTTACGTCTACAGATATATATTTTAACTTGAAAGAAATAATTTTTTGGCTTTTAGGATTTGGTACTTATTTATACTACTTAACGATATATATTTTATTACTATGCATCTTTCAAATACTACCAAATAAAAATGGAATTCAGGTGGCATTACTCCTTTGTACATTAATAAATGTGTATTTGGTTGCTGGAAATGTTGGACCATATGCGGTTTTAAAATCAACGAGTGCTCCAATTGATTTAATCTATCTTTTAACTTATTTAAATATATTTAATTGGATCGGTTTCTTTGCGTTAGGTTTACTTTTGAAAAATATAAAACTATTTGAACGTAAAAATTTATTGGCTGTTAAATATAAAATAATTATTAATATATGTATTATCCTTCTTTTAGTCTATATGATATTGAATGAAAAGGATAACACATATTGGACTTATTATAGTATTTGGATTGAAATGAGTTTCTTTGTAATTCTATTTCAAGTATCGAGAATTCTTAAGGATGTAAGATATATACAGGAAATTGGAAAAGTAACAATGCCAATTTATTTAATTCATTTTTTGATAGAGGGGTTTATTTTTAATAAAATCTTTACAGAAAGTATTATAATGGGATTCATAAGACCTTTGATATCAGTTTTAGTTGTTTATTGGTTATTACAGTTTGGGCTTTTTATAAGTAAAAAAATACGTCTTCAAAGACTATACACTACCGTTTTTGGACTAAAAGGCTAAAGGCTTATCTCTTTTTTTAACAACCATATTTTATAGATATTATGAATAACAGGTTCAGAAAAGTGCCACTAGCGCTGAACTTGCATCACCAGTCCATGAATTGCAAAAAAGGCAATTCATGGATGCTTGTCTGCGCTATCTGAATAGAAATGCATATATTCATGGCTATAGTTGGAATGAGTCGGTTTTCATTCATAGTGGTACGGCGAATGCTGGATTTCATACTTGAATCAAATATAAGAATCCCAAAAAAGAAATTCTCGCTGTATCCGATGAGTACATTTCCACTTAATTAATATAATGGAAAAATATCCTTGAAATTGGATGCGAATAGACTTATAATGATTAAGAATAGTAAACACGACTTCAATTTGC
Source organism: Bacillota bacterium (assembly GCA_023392995.1). Classification (GTDB taxonomy): domain Bacteria; phylum Bacillota; class Clostridia; order Lachnospirales; family Lachnospiraceae; genus Mobilitalea. The sequence continues at coordinate 2,937 of JAEWMZ010000068.1, read as the reverse complement.
TTACGAAAGGGGCTGATTAAATTATGAAAAAAGTAGATATGGTGATGAACCAATAATTTAATATTGATGTATGCAAAAAGCATTCACTTTTTGCGTACAAGGAACCCTTTTGTAAATACTGTATGAACAGGCTTGCCAATGGGCAAGTTTTTTTGTACCCAAAACTGGAGGAAAATCATTGAAAAAGAATGAAAATGGAACACAAATTCACGCTATTGTTTGTGAAGTTCAACGAGATTTGTATACGTTACTATGTGAGCTTGAGAGAACCATGCAAAATTAAGGGGGAGCATTTTACAGAGAAAACAATATATTCCCTGTTGTGGGGGGGGGAAGGTACTGGCGAAGGAATTTGCACCGATTGTATGAAAATTAATAAATTAGGGGATTCGCAATTGCCTAAGATCAAGCTTTACATGAAAGGAAAAATTATGCTGAAATTAACAGATCTGTTTGAAAACTTTGATTTAGCCAAAGAAGCTATTAAAAATTGGAACTATGATATTGATACACTTGATACAATGTTATCTTATTTTCGCATTTCATCAAACGCAATATATCCTTATTGTCAGAATGGCCAGGTTTGCTTCCTGCGGCTCACTCCAATTGATGAAAAAAGAGAAGAAAATATAATGGGTGAACTAGAATTTATTGAATTCCTGACCCAGCATGATTATCCCGCATTAAAACCAATACCGACATTATCAGGAGAAAAAGTTATAAAGCTGGACACAAAATGGGGGCTATATTATGCATGCGCTTTCGAAAAAGTTGCTGGAGTTCAAATTGAAGCAACAGGCATGTCAAAAGAGATCATGTACGAGTATGGAAAGACGTTGGGTAAATTACATACTTTGTCATCAGCCTTTAAACCCCAAATTAGAAAATGGACACATGTTGAGGTTTTAGAATGGATTGAAAAAGTACTTGATGAATACGGTGCACCAGGTCATGTTCTTTTAGAGCTGGCGCAAGTAAAAAAAGAACTGTCTGATTATCCGATACGAGAGGATAATTATGGCCTCATTCATTATGATTTTGAACCAGACAATGTTTTTTATGATGATAAAACAATGTCATGTGCTGTAATTGATTTTGATGATGGAATGTATCATTGGTATGTGCTGGATATCGAACAGGTTTTTGACTCTCTTAAGGAGGAACTTGATGTCTCCATTCTGCAAATTGCAAAGGAGGAATTTATAAAAGGATATAAAACGGAGCATCTCTACTCTAAAGAAATGGTAAATTCACATCCACTCATGAGAAGGTTTATTAATTTGTATAGCTATGCTCGCTTAATACGATGTGTAGCAGTAAGTGTCTCTAAGGAACCCAATTGGCTACTTGAATTGAGAAAGAAACTAAATAATAAAATTCATAGTTTGGAAATGAGTATGATGAGGTTATAGGATGAGAGTTTATTTTGCGCACTGCTGCGTCAACTTGATTTGGAACGGGTAGTAGTTACTAGAATGCAGATTGAGGAATTATTTCTTTTGTATAAACCAACCATGATTTTTGTAGAGCATGATATTAGGTTTCAGAAAAAAGTAGCTACAAGGGTTGAAGTTATAAAGCAGACTTTATTGCGATTGAAAGCGTGCTTGTAGTGTAAAGATCTTGCTGGATAAAAAGTATAATGCTATAATAGCTAACAGTTTACAACACAAACTTATTTTTGCTTTATCGCAAGTAAGAATTTTCATATTTGAAAATTTATTAAGATAAAAATTTATTATGAGAATAATGCAATGGAGGTTATTTATATGGAATCATTTTCTATACCGGGAGTTGGGGGAATCATCGAGAAGAATATCAATGGCATAGATTTTATTCTTATTCAAAACAGGTGTAAGGACAAAGCAAAATCAGAATTTGGACTGTTGGAAATCCCGGCCGGAAAAATTAGAGAATTCGAAAATATCTTTGACTGTTTAAGAAGAGAAATTTGGGAGGAAACTGGATTAACGGTTACAAATATAAAAGGTGAGAATGAAGCAATAGTTTTTGAAGCTAACGGATATAAAGTACTAAATTATACTCCCTTTTCCTGCAGCCAAAACATTGAGGGAATATATCCAATTTTAGTACAGATATTTATTTGTAACGCTGAGGGTGCATTATTAAATAAGAGTAATGAAACGACGAATATTAGATGGGTATCATTGGTAGAGTTAAAGGATTTATTAGAAAATGATACAAGTATGTTTTACCCCATGCACGTGACTACATTAAAAAAATACATAGAAATGAAATTTAGGTTTTCATAATTTAAAATGAACCCTTTATTTTAATACCCCATGAATAATATATAACAATACATTTCCATTCATATATTACCAAACGACTCACTTGAAAATGCCGGTAGTAGTCGTATATACTGATCAATATTAAGTTCATACATATAAGAGGTGAAAATGAAGGTATCGGTGCAAGAAATAGAACATAATCGGCCGGAGCAGGTAGTGATACAATGCTACAGTATAAATGACAAGGTTAAAAATATTATCAATTTTATTAAATCAACCGACACTTCTTTCTTTGGTTATGAAGGGGAAAGAATGATTGAACTATTTTTAACTGACATTTTTTATGTTGAAGCCGTGGATAATCGAGTATTTGCCTATACAGAAAATAAAACATATCAATTACGGGTTAAACTGTATGAATTTGAGGAAGTAAGCAAATATATGAGGTTCTTTCGCTGTTCAAAATCAATGGTAGTAAACTTAATGAAAATTGATAGTGTATATCCTATTTTTAATGGAAGGTTTTCGGCAAAGCTTTTTAATGGAGAGGAAATTATAATTTCCCGTCGCTACGTCAGTGCATTGAAAAGGATATTAGCAGGAGGAGAAGAATGAGTTTTCGTTCGTTTTTGAGGAACTGTGCAATAAGATTCTTTATCATTGCTACTTGTCTTAATGTGGCAAC
>JAEWMZ010000031.1 GCA_023392995.1 Bacillota bacterium | reverse complement strand
GAGTCAAAGGAGAAACTCATGCGACATGACAGATTGATTCTATATCTAAAAATAATAATTAATTTTACCTTAATCATTTTATTGGCTTTGTTTTTAATATTAGCATTGCCAAAGCTATTAAGATTCTTTTTACCCTTTTTGATTGGTTGGATCGTTTCGTTAATAGCGAATCCATTGGTACATTTTCTAGAAAAGAAGATAAAGCTAAGACGTAAGCATAGTTCGGCAATCATTATTGTTACGGCGATTATAATTATCGTTGGTACAAGCGCTCTTTTAATATCGGCATTGGTGAAGGAAGCTACCGAGCTTTCGAATGAGCTTCCAGCTATTATTGAAAGCATGAAGCTGCAATTGAATGAAATCAATCGATATATTCAAAAGCTTAGTTCCGCGTTACCGCAGAGTGTTCAAGAAGCGATGAATAATGTAATATCGGACTTAGGGCAATCGGTAACCTCGTATATGAATAACCGAAAAGGAACTTCAATCGATAGTGCCAAAATTATTGTGGGTAACATTGCGGAAGGCTTTTTGATGATAATTATTACAATTCTGTCTGCTTATTTTTTTACTGCAGAGAGAAACAATTTGGCAGCAGGTCTAAGAAAAAGATTACCGGAATCTGCTATTCAGTATTGGCGTTTGATTTATACTAATTTTACCTCAGCTTTTGGAGGATATTTTAAAGCTCAATTTAAAATTATGCTAGTCTTAACCGTTATTATGTTTATAGGCTTTGAAATTTTAAGAATCAACTATTCTTTCTTAGCTGCGCTTGGTATTGCATTACTTGATGTACTGCCTGTATTCGGTACGGGTGCTATCCTATGGCCTTGGGCAGTTTATGATGTATTATCCGGTCAATATGTGAGAGCGATTGGCTTAGTAGTTATATATTTGATTTGCCAGGTAGTAAAGCAATTGTTACAGCCTAAAATGGTAGGTGACAGCATCGGATTAAATCCACTTGCTACCCTGGTATTTATGTTTATAGGCTATCGGTTCTATGGTGTTTTTGGAATGATTATTGGTATACCCATTGGAATGGTGATAGTGAATATGTATAAAGTTGGAATGTTTGATCGCCTGATTCGAGGCTTTCAAATTATTGCAAAGGATATTAATGAGTTTCGGAAATTCTAACATTTTATTGAGTTTATAGATAAGTCATACTTGAAGAACGTATTTATTGGGGGATTTCTGACCTCAGAGCATCAATAAATAATCCAAAAGTTGCATATACGAGCAGGTTACAAAGTGGTAATATGAAAATGGACAGGTCTTTTTCTACAAAAGAAACCACTACTAAGAACTGAGGAGTATATGTATGAGCAATAATCGAATTGAGATGGACATGGAGGCGATCATTTCCTCGGAAGAGATTAAACTAATCCTTGATCGCTATCGGATTGGGAAAAAGCCATTAGCAAAGCTTCTAGGCTGGGGTGAGACGACCATTATTCGTTATATGGAAGGCGATGTTCCAACAAATGAGTATTCCAATAAACTTAGAACAATTTTAGATGATCCGGAGTTTTATTATGATATGCTTTGCCGAAGAAAGGATTGTCTGACAGGAGTAGCCTTTAAGAAAAGTAAGCATGCAGTTATGACGAAGATTATGTCTTCCAAAATCTATGCGGTAGCATATTATATGGTCAACAAGAGCTGCGCAGAAATATGTCCAAGCTATATTCAATATTTATTATATTATGCACAGGCATTTTCATTAGCACTAAACGATAAGGAGATATTTCAGGAGGAATGTGGGATTAATAACGAGCATATGCCTTATTTGAAAATCTTTGAGAGTATGAAGAAATGCGGAGTGCGTACTCTGGATGGCTGTGAGGAATACTTAAGTGAGGAAGAAATTGAATTAATAGATACAGTCATGGAAGTGTTTCTATGGTATGGTCCCAAGGCATTAAATGCAATGCTGGAAGCAGAAAGAGCTATTATGAAAATATCCAGAGATAGATATAATAATAGAATCATAGCGAAGGACGTAATTAAGGGATATTTCAAAGAAATGATGACCCAATTTCAAATTACAGGATTAAAGGATCTGGGGAGATATCCGGAGCAAAAGATGCTAGAACTCAAAGGAATCTATAGCGCATAGGAAGCATAATAGAAAGGGTTTCTTAAAATAATTCAAGCCTAGAGATGGTAAGTAATCAAGCATAAGGCTATATCAATATATGAAAGAAAGATGCTGTAATTTGTAGAATTAAGACTGATTTGAAACTCAAATAATAGTTAATTTTTATATAAAAAATAATCTACAAAATAAAGACTAAACTCCAGATAAAAAATATTAATACAAAATAATCTACAAACAAAAAATAACATGCAGATAAGATAAAACTAATCTACAAAGAAAAGCTAATCTACAAAGAAAGCTAAACTACAAAGAAAAGCTAAACTACAGATAAGGCTCCGTTTCTTATTTCGTGTAAACTCGCTTTACAGAATAATCCATTTTGAGCTTAATGATAATACACAAAATCCATGAAACGCAGTCAAGGCAAGGGGTTCAGCCTTTACTGTGGTTCATGGATTTTATAAAATAATTAAGGCTCAAAAGTTCCA
>JAEWMZ010000427.1 GCA_023392995.1 Bacillota bacterium | reverse complement strand
AAACAGAAATAAAGTCCACCCATTTTTACTCATTCCTCTTGCTGTTCTGGCCATCTTGATTTACCTCCAATTGTAAGAATCGCTTTTTATTTCCATCCATAATCAACTAACATTTTATCACAACAACATGGATTTGTATACGTAAAACTAATTTTTATTCCGTAGGAAAATGCGCCCTGACAATGAAAAAGCTTTCACTTTAATAATGGAGATACATGGGATTGGAGCGCGATAATTGTTTTTAGTACAATCGACAAAAGGAATCAGCAAGCCGATTCCCCTGTTTCTGCTTAAATATGCAAAAGCCCTTCTTCATATAATTTTTGAAGAGACATTAGAATACCGAATTTTGCATGATACCAGGTAAGACCCCCTTGGAAAAACACCGTATAGGGAGGCTTGATGGGTGCATCTGCGGACAACTCGATGGAGGAACCCTGTACAAAGGCACCTGCTGCCATAATAACTTCGCATTGATAACCTGGCATTGCCCAGGGCTCAGGTACCACATAGCTGTCCACCGGTGCCGCAGCCTGGATTCCTTTGCAAAAAGCAATGACCGCCTCCGGTGAATTCAAGGTAAGTGCCTGTATAATATCATAGCGATCCTCCGTACTATTTGGATGAACCTGATAACCTAGACGTTCATAGACATTTGCCGCATAGATAGCTCCCTTTAAGGCACCTGCCACGACAGTCGGGGCAAGAAATAGCCCCTGGAACAGGGAAGCTATGATACCAAGCGTTGCCCCAACTTCCTTTCCCAGACCCGGAGCCGTCAGCCGGTAAGCAGCATTTTCTACATAATCCTTTTTCCCGACAATGTATCCACCAATTGGTGCAAGTCCGCCACCCGGATTTTTGATCAGGGATCCCACACATAGATCAGCCCCAACCTCTGTTGGCTCAATGATCTCCACAAACTCACCATAGCAATTATCGACCATACAGATAATATCCGGTTTTTGTTCTTTTAGAAACTTGATTAATTCTCCAATCCGTTCCACGGAAAGAGTTGGCCTGCTGGCATAGCCTTTGGAACGTTGAATGGTTGCCAGTTTTGTATTGGGTTTAATGGCAGCTTTAATGCCTTGCCAGTCAAACCCTCCATCGGATAATAGATCCACCTGAGCATAGGAGATGTTGAACTCCGCCAAGGAGCCTTTTGTCGGAGTAATACCGATTACTCCCTCCAATGTATCATAGGGCTTTCCCACAGGAGAAAGAATCTCATCCCCAGGCCGTAAATTACCTGATAATGCTACCGTAAGAGCATGGGTTCCGCTGATGAGCTGTGGTCTTACTAAAGCATCCTCTGCTTTAAACACTGCAGCGTAAACACTTTCCAAGGTATCGCGTCCCATGTCATTATAGCCATAGCCTGTAGTTGCCGCAAAATGTACATCACTTAGGCGGTTATCCTGCATTGCTTTTAAAACCTTCATTTGATTAAACTCAGCTACCTGGTCAATCTTTTGGAAACGCATTTGCAGTGACTGCTCTATATCAGTACCATAGGCCATCAACTTGGGATCTACTCCCAGAGCTTGATAAGCTTGATTCATTGTTGTATTTTCCAATTTTGTTCTACCTCCAGTCAACCATTCGGCTGCCTCTTTTCTGTTTTAAGATTGTATATGTCTTATAAATTGTGCTTTCAAAAGTTTCTTTAAATTTTGATTTTTAAGGCTTATTTTTTTATAAACAATTCGTCTCGCTTTGCTGCCAATAACTAAAAAACATTTAAAATAAAGGATAATAATAGCTTAAGATAAATAATTCATTCCGCATATCATTAAGGATATCTGTTTTATGATACATCCTTATAAAGGCATATAAAGTTTACATAATATAATTACGACTACCTATGTTATATCAGTAAAGGTCTGAAATAATTTCTTTTTCCCTTAATATTCTTAGAAGCTCCTGTAACAACGCTTGCTCCGATGGAAACTGCTCTTTCTCTATCCAGGTTACATCCTTCTCCCTTTTAAACCAGGTCAACTGGCGCTTGGCAAAATGTCTCGTATCCCGTTTTATAATTTCTACTGCTTCCTCCAGCGTACACTCCCCTTCGAGAAAGGAGAGAACTTCTTTGTAGCCCAAACCCTGCATGGAAACCAGCTCTCTGTTGTAACCACTGGCAGCCAGAGATTTTACTTCCTCCACAAGACCTGCCTGTAGCATCTGTTCTACACGGGAATTAATGGTCTCATATAATTTAGCCCGATCCTTATTGAGAACAAAGTAACAAAAGCGGTACGGAGATTCTTTTTTTCGTTGCTCTTCATTATGCTCGGAGATCTTATCACCGGTCAGCTTCCGATATTCCAAGGCACGAATTACCTTTTTGCTGTTATTGGGATGTATAGACGCGGCACTTTCCGGATCCTCCTTCAAAAGAAGCTCATGTAAATAGTTAGCGCCTTTCTCCTGAACCAATTGCTCCAGATAGCGGCGATAGGATTCATCCGTTTCATTTTCAGTAAAATCAATGTCATAGAGCACAGCCTGGATATAGAAGCCGGTTCCTCCCACCAGAATCGGTATCCGCTTCCTGGAATAGATTTCTTCCATATACTTTTTTGCCAGCTGTTGAAACCGAACCACATTAAATTCTTCCTCCGGCTCCAATTCATCAATCAGATGGTGAGGAACTCCTTCCATCTGTGCCGGTTTAATCTTTGCCGTGCCGATATCCATATGCTTATAAACCTGCATAGAATCCGCAGAGATAATCTCACCCTTTACCGCTTTTGCAAGTGCAAGGGATAGTGCTGTTTTTCCAACAGAGGTAGGACCGGTTAATATAATTAATGGCTTTTTTTCCATGTGCATTCCTTCCAAACTATAAAATTCTTTTAAATTTCCGTTCCAGCTCATATTGGCTCATGGATACAATAACGGGACGTCCATGAGGGCAATGATAGGGATTCTCCAACGTTAACAGCTCTTTTATTAAGGCCGTGGCCTCTTCAAAAGAAAAGGAATGGTTGGCCTTGACAGCTGCTTTACAAGAAAGTGACGCAGCCTTTTCTAGGATGGAGACGGAGGAGAGGGAACCTCCGGCATTCTCATCAGCCAGTGCGTCGATGAATTCCAAGAGCAGCTCTTTTTCCGACAAACTGTATAGATTGGCTGGTACGGCACGAACGGAATATTCCTTCCCTCCAAAGTGTTCGAATTCATAGCCCAGACTATTCAACACAGTTTCATGTTTCTGTAAAATCTCCTGCTCCTTCAGGGTTAAGCTAAGAACTATGGGCGGCAACAGCTGCTGTGAGGAATAGGTCTTCTCTCTGGAAGCCCGCATCAGCTTTTCATATAGTACTTTTTCATGTGCCGCATGCTGATCAATGATATATAAATCTTTTTTATATTCTACCAGCCAGTAGGTGGAGAACACTTGACCAATGATCCGATGTTCCTCAAAGGCTTTCTGTGACAGAAAGGGAGCTTCTCCTTCCACGTTGTGCTCAGAAAAGAGCTTCATTTGTTCGGCAGCTTCATAAACAGCTGCACTGGACTGCTGCTCCTGAGCAGCAGGTAAACTCAGTTCCCTTTGGCAGGGAGCGGCACCCTCTATTTCAATTTCAATAAAAGCTTCGCTGCCTGCAGCAAGTTGAGGAGTGATGGTATCTTCAGGCAGAGCTGACTTATTTTCACCCGCGAATTCATATACATAACTACTTGCTGTCTCCGATTTATGATCGAGGTTGGACAAAAGCGTTTTGTCTCTCTCCTGTCCCGGCTTATAGTCAAGATTGTCAGATAAAGCTATGCTGCCTTCCTGCCCCGGCTTAGGATCAAGGCTGTGCGACAAAGCTATGTTGTGTTCCTGCCCCGGCTTATAGTCAAGGCTGTGAGACAAGGCTATGTTACTTTCCTGCTCTGGTTGAGATTCGAGACCGGAAGCAATCGTTATACTGCTCTTGCTTTCCACCTCACCTTCCCTGGAAGCGAGCAGCTGTTGTTCCTCACCGCTGGTATTCTTGTTATGATCCTTATTCCCTTGAGCTTGCTCCAAGGAACTTACAAAATTCTTCCGATTCCCTGTCAGTACTTCGGAAAGCGGGTTATGAGGATGAATCAGAGGTTTTGTTGCCGTGATGTAATCCACAGGTTTTTCTGCTATCCTGGAAGGAGTATAGTCTCCTGCTCTTCCCGCATTGTAGGATGAAGATGAGGCGCTGCGTCTATTGTGCTCGAAAGGCTCTGGCATTTTTTCCTGAACCGTTTTCTTTTCTTCCGGCTCCTGTGTCAGCATAACCTTAGGAATCATCTCTTTACCAAGCAAGGCATTTCGGATTAGTTCATAGGTCAGCTGATAGATGTCTTCTCCGTTATTCAAGCGAATCTCCATCTTCTGGGGATGGACATTCACATCAATGAGTGCCGGGTCTATCGCAAAATAAATTGAGGTAAAGGGATACTTGTGCTGCATTAAGAAGGGTTTATAGGCCTCTTCGATTGCTTTTGTGATAATATTGCTTTTGATGTATCTTCCATTAATAAAATAATTTTCAAAGTTACGATTGCCGCGGTTAATCACCGGCTTACCGATAAATCCGGTTACCTTTACTGCTTCTGTATTCAGTTCTACAGAGATCAGCTCCTTAGAAATATCCCTTCCATAAATGCTGTATAAGATATCCCTGGAGCTATTATTTCCAGAGGACTGGAGCTTCACCTGGTTATTAACAATGAATTTAAAGGATACATTCGGATGTGATACAATCAGCCGCTCCATCAGATCGCTGATGTAATTTGCCTCCGTCGTTGCGGACTTTAAGAATTTTCTGCGTGCCGGAGTATTATAGAAAATATTTCTCACTATAATTGTAGTACCGGTTGGTGAACCGATCTCCTCAAAGGTCTTTTCTTCACCGCCTTCAATGATATAACGCAAACCGTTTAAGGCCGTCGGAGTTTTCGTAATTAATTCCACCTGCGCAACAGAGGCAATGCTGGATAAAGCCTCACCTCGAAAGCCCAGACTGGTAACACTGAGCAAATCCTCAGCAGAACGGATTTTACTGGTTGCGTGGCGAAGAAACGCTAAGGGAACATCCTCCTTAGCGATACCGGAGCCATTATCCGTGATTCTTATGAGGGAAAGGCCGCCTTCTTTGATCTCGGCAGTAATTGCGGTAGCTCCTGCATCCATGGCATTTTCAATAAGCTCTTTTACTACTGCGCTGGGACGCTCCACCACTTCGCCGGCAGCTATTTGGTTGATTGTAGATTCATCAAGTACATGAATAAGTGACATAAGCTACCTCCAT
>JAEWMZ010000400.1 GCA_023392995.1 Bacillota bacterium | reverse complement strand
GCCTTTATATCACGAATAATCTGAAGCGTATTAACCAGCTTGCCACTTTTATTAAGATGAAAGTTCGTATCATAAAACCACTCCTTCTCCAGGATTGATTTCTTTGGATCACCTATAACATAAAAATTCAGCCTGCTCTGCAATAGCTCATAGTAACCGTCAACATCGGAGCCTTTCTCCACCGCTGCCCCGTTCATAGGACAAAAACGGTACCAAACGGTGACACCTCTTTCCTTTAGCTTATCAGCAAAAGCGTTCAGATAATTGGTAAAATCTCTATCCAGCATCGCTGCCGCAAAGCGAATCGGCGTATTTTTGTCATATCCATATGCCATAATGTTATAGGTACATTCCTTAGCAGCAATGTCTCCGTATCGATTAAAAGCATCCCGGCTGTAGACCCCACCGGGGTTTGGTGCATGATCTCCTATATAATAGTTGAATTTTCGTGCTGCAAAACTTGGAAAATGTCCAGCTAGCCTGCCAAGGTCACTGTGGTCGATTCGTGCCAATAGCGGAAAGGCTCCATCCAGCGCCTGCCAAGCAGCCTCCCCATTAAAATAATTTGACAAGGTCTGCGCCTCCTGTTCCGGGGATATGATTACGATATCACCGGAGCGAAAGCTATCTATGGATAAATCAAGCATAACCTTGGTTCCAAGAGCAGCATACATTCCAAAATTAATTACAGAATACTCCGGCAATTCTTTCTCAACAAGAGCACTGTCCACTCCAAAGGCAACACTGCTTCCACCAAGAAATACAATGCGCGAACCCTCCGTCTGCTCCAATGCCTCACATTTATATTTAAGTTCTCCCAAGAAGGTGCTGTCATACTGTGGGGGCAGCAAAAATCCACATATCATCAAAAATACTGGTGTGAATAATAAAAATGCAACTGTGATGACTACCAACCATATGTAACTTGTTTTTCTCATTCTCTTGCCCCCTCTCTCCTTACTGCACAAACATAAAAAGCTCATTCATTAATGGCTTCATATAAAAAGCTCCTACATAAATGGCTTTAGAATTGAAAGTAGATAAAGGAACTGCTACCATGAATGGAAAGCAATGCAAGCCAGGCTAGCCCAATCAGAGTAATCATCTGAAACACAACAAGAGCTTTTTGTACCCCTGCTCCCAGTGCGTAAGCACTATCTGTCTCCGGTTCCAACCATTCCGGCAATTTTTCCAGTACCGGCAGACAGGCTAACATTAGAATTATGCGAGTAACATCCAGTCCATTCAACTGCAACAACTGAAGAGTACTTATAACTCCCTGGGCTGACCATCCTGTCACTAAGTGCTTCAACAGGAGGTTCGCTTCCGTGAGTGATCCTGCTCGAAAGAACAGCCAAGCAAAGCAGACCAGTGAAAAGGTAAAGCAGACTCTTCCATATCTCCCAATACCGGCAGGCTTCTTCTGGAATCGTTCTCCCCTGAACTTGCGCCATAGAATACCTATCACCGAATAAACGCCATGGATACCTCCCCAGATGATAAATGTCCAGGAGGCTCCATGCCAAACGCCGCTGATCAAAAAAACAATCATCACATTAACACAACGGCGGATCATTCCTTTATGACTGCCGCCAAGTGGTTTATAGATATAATCTGAAAACCAGCTGGTCAGACTAATATGCCATTTATGCCAAAACTCCTGAATGCTTATGGCTGAATAGGGGTTATCAAAATTCGTCATCAGCCTAATTCCCATCATACGGGCTACCCCAACCGCAATATCAGAATATCCGGAGAAATCACAATAAATTTGAAATGCAAACAATATTGTAGCAATTACAATAGCTGGCCCCTTCGCCTGTTCCGGTGCCCCGTAGACGGCATTCACAAAAACTGCGAGGTAATCAGCAATAACCACCTTTTTGAAAAAGCCTCGCAATGCCAGCCTTAATCCTTCCAATAAATCAGCTGCCTTTAATGTCTGCGGTGTACGCAGCTGAGGAAGAAGATTCGTGGGACGCTCAATTGGCCCAGCCACTACCTGAGGGAAATAGGCTATAAAAAGGGCAAAATAACCAAAATGTGTCTCCGAGTGAATCTCTTTCCGATAGACATCAATAACATAGGATAGTGCCTGAAAGGTATAAAAGGATATCCCTACCGGCAAAAAAATGTTTAGTATAATATCCTGCTTTGGTGCTCCAAAAAGCTGGAGGAGCGCTGTCACATTATCCATGAGAAAGCCCAGATATTTAAATACAATCAGACAACCCAGGCACACGACAAGCGCAAGTACTAACCAGAACTTCCCCTGCGCTTTACTCTGTGCCCCATCGACAGCTCTGGCTGCAATAAAGGAAATGAGTGTTGTACCAAAAAGCAAGACCAGAGTCCAGGGAGCCCAGTACAAATAAAATAAATAGCTGGCAGCCAGCAGAAACGCCCAACGATAACGAAATGGAAGCCACCAATAAAGTATCAGCACCAATGGAAAAAAGAGCAAAAATTCTAGAGATACAAAGTTCATCTGTTCTTCCCCTCCTTACTCCCTATAAAGCTAAGGCTGATCCATAACAGAAGAAGAAAAGGTATTACCAGCTCCTCCAGTGTCATCCCTTGAATCAGTCCTGTAAGCATAGCAATTACAGAAAAGAGTGCGGTTAAGAAGGTAAGCGGACATTTCCATCGAGGCAGCCATTTCTGACACAGGCTGCAAAGAATTGCACCAGCAAATAAGCCTATCGGCCATAAGAAATCACTTATATAATCAATCATTCTTGGATACCTCTATGCCTTCTGCTGCTAATTGTTGTTTTAGATCTCGAATCACCTTCTCCGTGCGAATCTTGACACCCTCGGTGGATAGATGGTTATCTGTACCGTAGAAGTATCTCCCCGGATAAAGAGAATCCTCCAGGTCAGATATCACAGGTACAATCAGATTGTCCTTAAAATACAGATGGAGCCGGGATCTTGCTGCTTTCGTACTATCTTCGGAAATTGCATACTTATTGCGGGGTGAATATGTAAAATAAACATGTACCCCCTTATCTAAAAAGGCGGAATACATCTGATTGACTGAGTCAATATAAGGTGTTCTGGGATAAGCGTTGCTGGTGTATTCCACCGGCAGGCCATAGACTGGCTTGTCATCCTCCGCATTCGGGCGATACAGAACATAATCTCCATATTCATTATAGGCTTCTTCTTCCGTTGGTACCCCCTCCTCATCAAAGCTGGCAGCAGAAAGAGAATAACTGCGCGCCGGCATACCTGACTTGGTATTTAGATATGTATACAGGGAGAAGAACGTCTTACGAAACCTTCGCAGATCCAGCCTGGCAAAGGTATCATAATTGGATTCCATCATGGAAAAGGTAGGAGCATCCAGATCATTGGAGATGCAAAACTGACGTTTTGCCGCATCGAACTCAGGCGCATGTAGCAGGATATCTCCCTCCTGCATACAGTCAAGAATCAGCTGCAGCTGGGGTGCCGCATTGGAATATGCAAATACGCCCATGTTTACCACCGCATAGCCTGGAAAGGCTTTACTAAGCATTTCACTGTCATATCCAAACCGGGTGGCGGAACCAGAGAACAAAACAAGCTTTTTTTGATCCTTCAAGCTTAACAGACGGTCGTATTTATCTTGAAAGGTATCAAAATAATTCCCGCTGTAAACCGGAGGTTCTATGGCATTCAGATGTAATGTGGTAAGTTCCTTACAGCCTTCAAAGACATAATCATTGATATATGAAATGTTATCATAAAGATACAGTTCCCGAAGCTCTGAATTTCGGAAGGAGCCTGGCTCCAGTCTTTGCAGGGTATCAGGCAGAATAACAGTATGACACTTTGTGTTTGAAAATGCTTCCTCCTCCACCGAAGTCACCGGAAGATCGCCTAGCTCTGCTGGGACTGTAAGAATCTCATCCTGGCCTGTGTAACCGGTGATAATAGCACACTGCCCCGTGGTACGATATCTAAACTGGGAGGCATCACTCCATTTACTCCACTGGGCATGCAAGATCCCTGTCTCCTTAATATCAACGCGGCTGCCTAATCCGATTTGCAGCCCGCTGCCATCGGGCTCTGTATTCCAGCCAATCAGGGTATAGCCGGGTCTTTTAAAAAGATCAGTGCCCAGCTGTGTATTAATTCTTAGATGAGACGGGGTGACAGGCACGATAACAGCCTCATTGCTCTCCCCCTTATCCAGCCTTTCACCTCCATTCGCATGATACCTGAGGTTAAGATCACTTTGAACCAAGGTTATCGTTACCACGGTTGAATAGCGAACCTTATGTAAGGTCAGCAGCATACGGTCGCCGGTACTGGCATAGGAAAGGGTATAGTCCGGATAATCCGCACCTGTTATGGTATAGCCGTCCTGAGGCTGCAGTGTAAAAATAACATCCTCCCCTATATTAATGGTAGCAGCCGGTTTTTCCGCAAGAAAACCACTGCCCTCCTCTACTACAACATGGCATAAAAATGGCTGCTTGCCGTTTTCTTTCCCACTACAGCCTGCTAAGAAAAAAATGCAAATAGCCGCTAAAACGATTCGATCAAAAAACCATTTATGAATACAGCTTTTTCTATTAATCATGATTTAGTTTAACACTCCATTATTACTATCAAGTTTCTTCTCCTGCTAAGAATAGAAAGTATAGTGAAATCAACCACACTAACGGACATTCAACCTTTAGGCTGCTCAACTACGGATGTGATATGCTCTGCATGTCACACTAACGGACATTCGACCCTAGGTCGCGGGGTGTCGGATGTGATATGCTCTGCATGTCACACTACTTATCTACATCGCAACAAAATATATAAATTGTATCATACTTTGCGCTCATCTGAATTGAAAGGCCGTAATCGGTATATTTGATAACGCAATCGGTTTCCTGTTGATCATTCTTACTCAGGAGTGTAGTTTCACTTTATGTCACATTACATCGCATAACCTCACATTATATCCCGCAAAGTCATATATTAGTATTGCAATTAAATTTGCTTATGCCTCAATTTTGCATAAAACCAGCTTAAGCTTTACACAGCTTAGGTTTTATGCATATCCATGTAATCCGAGTCAAACAAATTTAATGTAGTTTTGTTTGGAGATGATAATGAAATGGATGATAACAATAGATCGGAAGAAACAGGAATGCAAATAACCAAAGAAACTTCGCAGCAGGTGTGGAACTTTGTATCAGCACCTGATCTGCATCCTATGAAAGTAACTGTAAATGTAGATAAGCCCGGAACCGCTTCCGGTTCAATCTTTGTAGCACCCTTTACATTATATGGCGCTGCTATGATAGGACAGACCGGTGCATTAATTATGGATCAGGCCGGCAACCCAATTTGGTTTCGTCCACTTTGCAGTATTTATATTCAAAATACCGACTTTCGGGTACAAGCTTATTGTGGGCATCCGGTTCTGACCATGTGGCAGGGAACGATCTCGGGAACACAATCTTCTGATTCGAATCTTCCAGATGGAGATCCTGAACCAGGTGCCTGCTATCTAATATTAGATCAGCATTATAATGTTATAAAGCGTGTTACTGCACGGAAAGGGTTTACTTCGGATCTGCATGAATTCACTATTACAAAGCGTAATACTGCCTTATTCACCGCCATTAAACAAGTACCCGCTGATCTGACTCCTTATGGAGGTCCAAGAGACGGTTACATTGATGATTATTCCATTCAAGAAATCGATTTAGCAACCGGCCGACTGATTTACTTTTGGGATGCACTCTCCCATATCGATCCCGCTGACTCTATTCTGCCTGCCTCCTCTGCAACGGAAAGCAATAACATTTGGGATTGCTATCACATCAATTCCATCGATGAAGGTGAGGACGATTCCTTATTAATTAGCATGCGTAACATGTGGGCTATTTATAAAATTGATAAAGCAACGGGTAATATTCTCTGGCAGCTGGGAGGTCGAAAAAGTGATTTTACGATTGAGCCCGGTGCTGCTTTTTCCTGGCAGCATGATGCACGCTATCGCTCTGATAACAGGATCAGTATGTTTGACGATGCCTGCTGTGCCTCTTCCACCTCACCGCCTGAGTGCCAATCCCATGGTCTTATTCTAGAGCTCGATTACTGTCGCATGACAGCCAGCGCAGTTCGCACCTATTTTCATGACCCGGCATTATTTGTTCCCAGTCAGGGAAATGTACAAAAGCTTTCGAATGGAAATCAGTTCATTGGCTGGGGGCAGGAACCTTATCTGTCTGAATATGCGGAGGCAGGTAATACAAAATCAGATCCACGGAGAAATTTCTTGTATGACGTACGTTTTCCAAATGAAAATATGTCCTATCGTGCCTTCAAGAATAGATGGGTGGGTCTCCCTCTCTATCCACCTAGTCTGGCCGTTATTCCTGCCTGTGATCATCTCGAACTATTTGCTTCCTGGAATGGTTCCACTGAAACACGAGCCTGGCAGGTGCTTGCCGGATCAGCTCCCTGTCGTATGTTCGTTATAATAGAACATACACCGAAGACCGGATTTGAAACAAAAATCAACCTTTGTACAAATCAACAATATTATCAGGTTAAAGCTTTAGATGCATGCGGCCGTGTCATTGGTGCCTCGGATATCTTAGACTCTAACTGATCTCTTTGTATTTGAAAAATATAAAAATCTAAAAAACCATGCCGTCACTAAAAATGGAAGGCATGGTTTTTCATTGTTGAAATATTTATTTGACTTTACTTTTTCGCATCTAGTATAAATAAGCATTGCGGCATACATTTACATTTTCTTCTTGAAGCAATCCTAATTATTCTATATAATTAATATAAGTTGTTAAATTTTAGAGGAGAGCCTAATATGAGAATTTCACTAAAAAATATATTAAAGACCACTTTAATATGCACAGTATTATTGACCTTCTTAAATCTACATACGAATCCTTGTCTTGCTGCTGAGAAAAGCAGCAAACCCAGTAAAGTAATGCTTTTAACAGAAAATATCGTCTATAACTATGATTTAAATGGCGACGGTAAGACAGAGGCTGTCCAATACAAGGTAACTGAGAAGGAAAATGCACACACCGCAACCCTTAAGCTCTATATCAATAAAAAGCTAGTTCTTACAAAAGAGGAAGAAGGACTGTCTTACTGTGTTTATCTTACTGATTTGAATCAAAGTGACAATTCTCTTAATTTCTTTATTTATACCGTGTGGGAGTCTGGCTGGGTGGAGAATGCCTTCTTTGCACAATATAATGAAAGTAAGCTTGATACTATAGCCTTTGAACCCATGAAGGTGGCGAAAGACTTTAACATCTCTCGCTACACTCTTTTTAGCACCGATGGTAACGGCAAGTTTACCTTAAGTATTGATACACCTATTGATGCTCCTTCCATTGGCTTTTACTATTGCTATATTTCCTTTCAACTAAAGGATAATAAGATTACTTTACTGCCTGACAGAACTTTTTCTCTGGTTGATTTTTCTAAGAACTACCAGTATAAAGCCGCTAAGACAATCTCAGCCTATCAGTCCGCTGGATCTAAAACTGTAAGTTATAAGATAAAGAAAGGAGATACTGTTACCTTTGATGAAATGTACCTTTCAAAATCAGGGAAAGTATATTTCAGAATGAATAATGCAAAAGGGAAAAAGGGTTGGATTCGTTCTAACTTAAATAACCTCTTTATAGACGTCCCAATGTGGGGATAGAATTCGTTGATTTTAGTATTTTTTCATGATTTCCCCACAACACGAGCACCCAACGCAAAGGCCTTCTGACAATCAATCGGGAAACCGCTCCGCTCTTACCTGCTCTTTGTGTTCTTTATTGAGACTTCCTATCTATAAAAAAGCATCGAGATTTTTCCTCTCAATGCTTTTTTTATTACCGACTATTTAAGTCATTACTGAATTTCAAAAGAATCTAACATGGCTTGAATTCTTGCACTATAGCCTTCCTCTGCCTCTAAAAAGTACTGTGCTTCAACGACGTATATAGACGTACCGTCTTCAATGATATAGTAATTGTGGATCAGAGAATTCCATTCCGAACCATCCCTGACCGTCAAAGCAGCTCCAGTATATTTTCCTATCGGTATCTCTGTTGCGACCTCTGGCTTTATGTCTTTTTTTGAGACTCTGCCGGTGAGTTCCTTTGTAAAATCAGAAGCACTCTTATTCTCAATATGACTTACGCTTACATATACGTAAGGATAAATTTCAGGATCTGCATTTTTTGCGATAAAAGTATCAACCCTATCTTTATCCGAATATTCGAATCGATCAACATCATACATAATTTTATATCCGTCACCGGAATGCCATAAACCGTTCATCGTCTCATCCATACCCTCAACGTTAATTGTTACAGGAATTGGTTTTGCTTCATCTCGTGGCTCTTCTTTTACCGCTTCACTTACCTGGTCTCTTGACCCAGCTTCCCTTCCTTCTCCCGCCTCTTCCCTTGCTGCTTTACTCGTCTCTTCCTTTTCCGCCTCTGTTGCTTCCTCGGAGTCTGCAACCTCTGGTGTTTTCGTTACTACTGGGTTCGCAGCTACATCCTCTGGAGTCACTGACGGAATCTCCTCCTCGAGAGAAGCATCGTCTGCTACGGATATCGGTTCTTTTTCAATCTCAGCTCTTGAGCAGCCGGTAAATCCAATCACCGTAATTGCAGACAGAATCATGATTGTTTTTTTCATAATATTCCTTCTTTCCATTTATTTAACAGTTTCTTTCCTGTTAAATCCAGTATAGTTACAGAAGTTATACAGTTTACAATGAAGTTGTAACAGAGTTGTAAATTATGCTTCAAGACATTACATTTCCCGGAAGTGTTATCGTAATTGTTGTCCCTTCCCCTTGTACTGAATGAATCTCCATGCAGCCGCCATGTAATTCTACGATTTTGCTGCATATGGATAATCCAAGACCTGCCCCTCCCGTTTTCCTGGATCTTGATTTATCAATTCTATAAAATGGTTTCGTTACCTCCATAAGCTTGTCCCTTGGTATACCCATACCCGTATCTTTTACAATGATCTTTGCTATATCCTCCTGCTTATCAATTTTAATTAGGATACTTCCTCCTTCTTCCATAGCCTGCAAGCTGTTTTTGATCAGATTGCTTAGAAGCATGTGAAAGAGAATTTTATCTACCTCCAGGTACTGGGTGGATATCTCTTTCCTAAAATCTATATTCTGTTTTGTTATCTCATACTGGAAGGTTTGACGAACTTCTTCTACGAATTCTTCACATAGGTACTTCTTACATTCAATATTATGTTCTCTTGCAAAGCTAAGCACCATTAATTTCGAATACATATCCCTTATCCGCTTTGATTCGGAATGGATATACTGTGCTGCGGTTCTTTTTTGCTCGTCCGAAGCATTCGCATTTAATAAGAACTGTGAATAGCCTTGAATTGAGGTCAAGGGTGTATTCATCTCATGGGATAAGTCATCGATAAATGTTTGCAGCTCCTTTGCCTTTTCCTCCAACTCTCGGGTTCTGTCCTTTACCGCCTTTGCCATTTGATTAAAAGCACCAGCCATATCCTTGAATTCCTTATCCTTTTCTGACAGATAAATATCGTAATTTCCAGAAGATATTGCCAATGCTCCCAAATGCAACGCATTGAGTGGCCGTGTAACCCATTTGGAGTACAGATAGGAAAATACACCAAGGACACCGGTTACTATAAGCAGCAGGATGAAATAAAGTCTGATGCTGTTACTCCTGGCTTGATATATCTCACTGATATCTCTGGCATATAGAATTATCACATGATCAGCGATCAAATCCGATAACAGGATATAATCACGAGAATCTGAACGGATTATCTGGGCAATCTTTTCATTTTCCCCCACAGACAGCAATGCCTTATAGCTGTTTGGCTCCAAGGAAGCTATATTATTATAGACATATTCTCCATTCATATATAACGCTAAAGAAATGCCTCTATTACTGTAATATTCTCCGTATCGATCCATAATCACCGTGAGGGTATCTGTTGATGCTCCCTCAAAATCCAGACTGTTACCTAAGGAGATTCTTATCAGCTCGAATTCCCCCAAAGACCTTTCCTGCTCTCTGTTGATACTTGTAATATGATTTTGATTAATGATATAAAAGATACTGACCGTAAGTGTCGATAAGGATAAAATCAATATACTTAAAAAAATCTTTATCCATAGTTTCACCTTCCCTGTACCTCCAGTCTATAACCGAATTTATATACGGTTTTAATCATATCCTCCCACTCCAGCTTCTTGCGAAGTCGTTGGATATGCATATCAACGGTTCTGGTCTCCCCGCTGTAATCATACCCCCAGGCGATACGGAGCAGCTGTTCTCTGGTAAGTGCCAGATTCTGATTCAGAATCAATGCCTCCAGGAGCAGGTACTCCTGTGCCGTCAGATCAATGATCTGATTATCCTTCTCAACGATATGCTTGTTTAGATCCACCGAGACGTTATTATAAATAAATATATTTCTATTTTTTCCTTCTCTTCTCAGTACCACATCAATTCTTGCTAATAATTCCAGGGTTTCAAAGGGTTTCATGATATAGTCTTCAGCTCCCAAATTGAGTCCCTTCACCCTGTCTGCCAAAGAGCTTTTTGCCGAAAGATAAATGACTGGAACCCTTGCTTTTTTAAACTCTTCGATTAACTCAAAGCCATCCCTCCCCGGAAGCATAATATCCAATAAGCACAGATCAAATTGACCTGATCGTAATTTCTCCAAGGCTCCCCTGCCGTCAAATGCCTGCTCACTGGTATGACCTACCATGCAAAGGTTCATTACAATCAAATCACTTATGGACTTTTCGTCATCTACAATCAGTATATGTCCCATAATAACTCCTTTATTTAATAAGAGTATTTTTTGCCTTATTCATAACCATTTTAAGCGATAACAAAGCGAAATTCTACCCTTTTATATCAATGGCTTGATTCGTTAATTCAGAAATACTTTCCTTTACTATACCCTCATTTCTCTCCGGTATTTAAAATACATGATATTCCTCTTATTAAGGGATATCATTAGGTAATTGCGAAACTATATAGTTTTTGCAATTGTATACACACCAGATACTATTTCTTCGCGGGGGCGTTTCCTTCAGGCTTAACTTCCGCTTCAAAACAGTTTCTGCTGTGTATACAATATCTTCCGTTACTGAGTTTCGCTATCACCAGGGATATCTTTTTTGGATACATAACGAAATCCCCTATAATTTGTGCTATTTGTTTGATCAGCACTTCCTTCCTTAGACTCAAGTGGCGTTTTATGAAAATCGGCTGCTGTTTGACCATAACACTCAACTCTTAGGATACCTTGCGGAAAGGAAAATATATTTTCGGGGTCATATTTTATTTTAATTCTTTTTAATTCATTGGCATGCATTCCATAGTACTCCTCCAAATAATCCGGAAGCTTATTATAGGGGAAATTCACATACGAACCCGTCGTAAGGGATTCCAGATATGGGAAGCGGTTGTATATCCATTCTCTGTTAGCCGCAGCATAACGATTCTCTTCCCAGACTGTCTCCAACCAGATAATATAATGAGCATCCCGATAATAAAAGGCGGTATCTTTCCTTTCAACCTCTGACACCCTGCCGCCCAATGCATACATTGACAATCCCGCAAATACCGAGCCACAGGGACGCTCTCTGATAAGTTCTGCCAGCTCTGCTCTCTCCGCACAAGTGTAATCCCGGTAAACAAAACGGCTTACTGATTGAAATTTTTCAAAGGGAGGGTATGCACTTCCAATGATTGTAACCGCCTCCAGGAAGGTCATATACTCAATATTGTATTCCGCTTTATCGAGCGTCAGAAAAGCCTCCATAATTTGCTTTGCTTCCTCCGGCTTGCCATAGAAGATACCTCTGACCAGCATCGCAAGACCATCTGCGGGGGAATTATAAATTCTTGAGATTAGTGTAATCCTGGGATCAGCTGTTTTTAACCACTCCTGCCAGATTAGTAGAAATTTTTCCTGCTCCTTCGAAGTCACCTTAAGATAATCAATCTCGATCAACGTAACAAAGTTCACCTTAGGAGGCAGCCAAAAGGTCATAGATACAATGACTCCAAAGTTTCCGCCCCCTGCCCCCTGGCAAGCCCAAAAAAGATCGGAATGATGCTCACGATCTGCTTTTATTATATTTCCTTCATAATTAACCAGCTCGATCTCTCCTAGACTGTCACAACCCAGTCCGAAATTACGACAGGATAATCCCCAGCCCCCGCCAAGAGCATAACCACTAACGCCCACCGTCGGACAAGTGCCTCCGGGAAATGGATATCCCTTGGCCGAAACATATTCATATACCTGTTTATTCGTCACTCCACTCTGTACCGTCAGCTGATTTTTACATTCGTCTATCTCTATATGATACATTCTGCTGATATCAATAATCAGAGTACAGTCTCCACTTGAATATCCTTCGTAATTATGTCCTCCGCTGCGGATACGGATCGGCACTTCATGCTTTTTTGACCATAATACTGCATTTACTACATCTCTTTTATTCCTGCAATATACTATAATTAGGGGAAATAACTGAACCGCTCTGTTAAATCCCTGTCTTGCTTCATCATATATGGGTTGAAATGGTGTCACAATATCTCCTGTCAACCCAAACAAAAAATCATTCATATACGAATCTCCATCCTATTCTTTCAAAATATACCAATCTGGTATATTTTATTATATGATAGTCAGAGATTATCTGTTATGTTATCTGTTATGTTATCTGTTACGTATCTCTTATATGATGTATTCGTTCATCACTTATCTTCTCTTATAGCGCATAATTACAACGCCTTCATCAACAATATACTCTTCCAGCTTCAAGGCTATCATCGGATTATTCCCCAAGAAAAGCGGTCTGCCCTGTCCCAGTATAATTGGGATAATCCCAATGATAAATTCATCAATGATATCAGCTTTTAGAAAATCATCAATCAATACTCCTCCGCCAAACAAATAAATGTCTTTACCTGTTTTCTCCTTCTCCTTTGATACTGCCTCACAAAGACCGGTTTTAATAAATTGAATATTATCATAGTCCTCCAGTTCAGAATGTGTTGCCACTATTACTTTCTTATCACTGAAATCCCCATGCATATTTTGATCATAGCATGCTTTCCCCATGACAACAGTATCAATATTCTCTAAAAACAATCCAAAATCCCACTTGTTACTTGTATTCAGTGCATTATTTCCATCCCCTGCAATCCAGGCATAGTTGCCATCCAGGTCTGCAATATATCCATCCAGGCTCATTGCCAGGTTCATTATTATTTTTCTACTCATATCTGCTCCTTGTCTTTTTGATGCCCATTGTTGGAATTCCATTATTAACGTTAATTTACATAGTAAGATAAATATGTAAGCATCAGCTTTGCTTGCGGTAACAAAGATGCCACCCGGTGCTGTTAGCTCCTTGGCGGCATCTGCATTAGATATTAATATTCTCCTTTGATTACGAAAAATGAGCCCCGAATTGTTCCCGCAAGCTTGGATTTCTGTCTGGCAAATTTAAACTTTTCTACTAATTCCTTAGGAATCTCCATACCTTCGGAAAGCTTTAAGCCAACAGCCCGCTTTTTGGGATCGTCTATGGTATACATGACATTGATCGCAAGTCCGTCCTCATAAAAAACATAGGCCATTCTGATATTTTCCACCTGAAAGCGGGAGGTCTCTAAGGGTTTTGCAGAGAATTCGATGCCCCTCTCCTTCTTCAAAATCTGATTCACATAATCTAGGGTATCCTGACTTTCGCTGGCTGGGACTACGATAAATTCATGCTTGTATTTGGTCATATAATACCTTGCTTCATTCGCACGCAAGCCAGCTAGTGCACCAGCAACAGGAGAAGACTCCAGCCCAACTGTTGACACATTTTTAAAATCAACCGCATATGCCATCTTTATACCTCCTTTTGTATTTTCCATCTTGTTAGGTATTTGCGAAACTCATTAACTGAAGCTATTGTATACACAACAAATACTGTTTCGAAGCGGAAGCTAAGCCCGAAGGAAGCGTTGGAGCGTAGAAGCAGCATTTGTTGTGTATACAATTATAAAACTATATGGTTTCGCAATTACCTATTCCTTCTTGTAAACAATGAGAACCTTTCCATTAGTATATACATCATTTTTTCAAATTATCATCAACACGAAGATAGTCCATAATACCCTTCCAAAGAACTCCACCGTCCTGTTGATCATTGATTTTGATATTTTCTTCTCTTGCACGTTTGGTCATACTTTTTAGATCAAAGCCATCTTTTAAAATTGCAAACTTTAGTATTCTCGGCTTTAATGCTTTTCTGGGACAACTATAGATACACTTCATGCACAGCATACAATGAAAACCAAACTTTGGCAAACCATTCACCATGGCTATATTTTTCTTTGGACAGTGGCGGATGCACTTGCCGCATTGGTTACAGCTTTTTGATGCCTTAATCGATCTCCCAAAAAACCTTGCTCCGATATGCTCCCCTTTTCCCAGAACTGCAAAGCATCTGTCCGAAAACCTGGGAACGGTTATGTTTTTCCTTCCAGATAAGATATCTGAAACTATTTGCTCCACCTTATCCGGCAGCACGCTTAATAAGGCAAGATTGATCTCCGGCTCTGCCTGAATCGCGAAGTTAGAGGGCATGATCATCATTTTTTCATATACGAAATGATATCCTTTCTTCTTTAGCAGTTCTTTGCAATAGAGCCGGCAGGCCGTATTGGGTGACATCTCTCCCGCACCGGAGACAGAAATAATGCTTGCTGCTCTCTTCTTACCCTCTGGCAGGTTTTTGACCCACTTTTCTGTAAGAGAAGTAAGCCGGAAGGCATAAACCGGGGAAAATAGAATGAGCATATCTGCTTCAGCTATATCCAAAGGAGAATTTGTTGCCATATTTATCTTTTTGCAAACAATTCCCCTCTTTTGCAGCTGCTCTTCAAAGCAGTCGCAAACCGCTTTTGTGCCTCCTGTTCCTGAAAAATAAGCCAGTAGCATACTGTTTGGATTCCTCCTACCCCTCATTCACCACACGCTCCTATCACTTTTAATCGATTGCTCTATTTTACCAAAAACTGAATGCTTTCGCAATGTTTTCGGCCATTGTTCCCAATATTTTCTATCAAAAGGAGACAGGCTGATGAAGTAGTTCTTTTCTAATAAAATCTCCCTATCAACAGCTTACTGTAACTAAATAAAATGCTCCACTTTAAGCCAAGCTGACACAAAGTGAAGCAGGATAAGTTTTAAATATGAATACAGCAGCTCATCTTCTGCTACTCTGCACTGATTACGGAAACAGGACAGCTATCTACTGCTTCTGTAACTTCTTCCTCAAATTCTGACGGTACAGTTTCCACATACACCTCCGCCGATCCGTCTTCGCCAAAACGAAATACCTCCGGGCAGTAGGAAACACATAAACCACAGGAAATACAACCATCTCTGTCTATTGATGCTTTCATAACAACACTCCTTTTCAATTCTATTATAGTTAAATACAAAACGCATTTGTGACTTTCTGTTTCTCAATCGCCTAAAATCTTATTCAGTAAAACATAAAACAGTTCATCATCCTCCTTCCTGCATAAGAAAGTGGATGCATGTTGCCAGGTAATACAAGCTTTACCTTAACCCTCTGTTTACTCCATCGTTATAGTAAAAAACGTGATCTAACTCACTGATCTTGATTCTTCCGTGCTCGTCCAGTTTTGATTCCTCTACCAATCTGCCCTTTATAGTTGCCAGTACATTGGTTATACCCTCAAATTGAGGTCTTTCAATGAGATCTGTTAAGGTACATTCTATGGATATCGGACATTCCGCAATCATTGGGGCATTTACTACCTTCGAAGGAACCGGAGTCAAATTTGCTTTTTCAAACTTATTACAATCAGCTCCGCTAAATGCTCCGCAGCATTTAATTTCTTCCATTAATTTACGGTCAGCTATATTAATTACGAAATCCGACACCTCTTTTATTTGACTGACTGCATATCCTTTACTGCTAAAGCCAAGCATCACCATATCCTTTAAGGTATAGGAGGACGATAGGGTTGTAACATTTGCCTGCCCCTCTTTGTCATAATAGCTTATCAATACTACCGGAAATCCATAATACATTTTTTCATAGTCAACTCTTACTTTTTCCATGCTGTCCTCTTTCTGCACAGTCCCCTGCGCTGCTATTTACGATTTATAGCATAACATTTTCCATTTCATTTTAATGTTGCAATTGCAACATAAACGTTTTTTCTTGCAATTTATTTAATTATAAACATCAGATCATATTTTTTGCCGCAACTCCCTGCCAAGTGATATTCGATATCATTTAATAAATGAAACCAACCTGCTATCGGGTAGGAGGCTAACCATTAATTGATTAGCCGACCTCCCACACCGCACGTACGTACCGTTCGGTATACGGCGGTTCCTTAGTTTTCACAGACTTTCAGATAATAGTCAGTCAAGGATATGTATCCTAGTCTGGCTATTCTTTGATTTGTTAGTGCATAGTTGAGCATCATCGATGCTCTCCAACATCCTTTACGGCAGTTTGCCATCTCATGCACACTCTTTTCGGGTAGTTTCAACGCTCTTAACATACGATACCTTGTTTTGACCTTCTTCCACTGTCTCCAGTAGACCGCTCTAATTCTTCTTCGTAGCCATTCGTCTATTTCTCCCATCAATTTCTTCATATCCGCCATACTAAAGTAGTTAATCCACCCTCTCACATACTCTGTGAGCTTCTGTCTGCGGTATTCATTACCCCATCCTGTGTTTTTGTTAGTCAGCACACGAAGTTTTTCCTTCATTTTCTTTACTGACCTTGGGTGTACTCGGAATTTGCATTTTCCTCTATATCTGTAAAATGCATATCCAAGGTACTTTATTTTGCTGACCTGCGAGATTGTTGTCTTGGCTCGGTTTACTCTTAGGAATAGTTTTCCTTCAATGTACGGCACAATCTTTTCCAACGTTCGTTCTGCACTTTTCTTGCTCTTGCAGAAAATGACTGCGTCATCTGCAAACCTCACGAATTTGTGTCCTCTTCCTTCCAGTTCTTTATCCAATTCATTCAGCATTATGTTTCCTAAAAGCGGACTCAGAGGTCCTCCTTGTGGAAATCCTTCTTCGCTTTTCTCAAAGAGTCCATTTCCAACTACGCCGGCGTTTAGATATTTGTGTATCAGCGATATTACCCTCCCATCTTTTATGGTGCGTGATAATACTTCTATTAGCTTACTATGGTTTACTGTATCAAAGAATTTCTCTAAGTCCATGCTCACCACATACATATATCCTTCTTCCACGTATTTCTTACATCTTTTCAGCGCATCATGCTGTCCTCTTTTAGGTCTAAATCCAAAGCTGTTATCTGAGAACTGTTCTTCGTATATTGGTGTCAATTCCTGTGCAATTGCTTGTTGGATAACTCGATCTACCACGGTTGGTATTCCAAGTTTCCTAACCTTGCCTTTTTCTTCTTTGGGTATCTCTACCCTGCGGACTGGGTTTGGTTTGTATTTCCCCTCTTTTATCTGTTGGATAAGTTCCTCTTGGTGTTCTTCTAGGTAGGGCAGAAGATTATCCACCTGCATTCCATCAATTCCACCGGCTCCCTTGTTTGATTCTACTTTCTTACACGCCTTATTAAGGTTATCTTTGCGTAAAATCAGCTCCATCAGATTGTCCGTCCAAAAATCTGTGATAATGTCGTTGTTTTCAGTAATCCTTTGATAGGCGAACACTTTGGCATACTCTTTCTGTTCCGCAGATACCATTTGCCCATAGTCTTCCACATGAAGTTGTCTGTTCTTAAATCCATCATTAGTTACATTCATTTACTCACATCTCCTAAAGTTCAGTCCTTCCTACCACGTTTGCAACCGCAGCAGTACTATGACCTCTGCTGACTCCTCATGGTAAATCTTGTTTCAACCGTAACCGCAAATGTTATATTGCACTGGTTACGTCCATGAGACCTCCCCAGGTACTCACACGCTCTTTCCCTCTTATACTCATTCCATAAATACTAACTGCATTTCCGTGCAGTTATCGGATTTTGGTTTGTTTCGCAACCTAGTCCATGCAGCTAGCCTCAGATGTAACAAGCCAGAGTTTTGCCTAGTCCTTTCTTCAGATTCCACCTCGCGATGGACACCCTTGGCTTCGGCTGTATCCTTCCCACTGCCGGGCGGATTGGGGACTTTCACCCGTTAGAGCGTGTACCCACTGGGCACACAAAAAAAAGAGGCTGCTGCAAATTATGCAACAGCCTCTTGCTTCTAATAAAAGGTCTCTAATATATGAAATCTATTTTTCTCAAAGTCTATCATCCCTGCTTTTTTCATACTCCCCAGTTCCCTGGTTAATGCACTCCGGTCGACGCATAAATAGTCGGCAAGCTCCAGTCTCCCCAACGGTATGGTAAAGATAGTACTCTTATTTCTTTGAGCCTGTATCATTAGATAGGCAGCGATTTTTTCTCTTATGGTTCTCTTTGAGGTAATGTCCAGCTTTTCCATAAGTCTGGCATTCTTATTGGCCATGAGTGCTACCATATTCTCTATTAATCTATGATGAAATTCGCAGGAATTCGAGCAGGAGCGCATGACCTTATCAAAATGTACAAATAAAATCTTTACCGGTATCGCTGCCACAAAGGCTACTGTTGAAGTGAAGTCTGCACCGCAGGCAAAGGTTTCTCCAAATAATTCACCTTCTTCTATTGCAGCCATTATGGACTTATTTCCACGCAAGTCTTCCTTAATCATATGCACCGCCCCATTTAGCACAACACCTACACACTCAACTGAGTCATTGTATAAGACGATATACTCCCCTTTTTCATAGGTTTTAATAAAACCCCTAAGGCAGTCCAAAAGAGTGCCCATATCCTTACTCTCTATACCGGAGAACAAGGGTATTTTCTCCCAATCCATTTCATAGTTTTTCAAAATATTCTTCCTATAATCCCTGCTTAAGTTTCTTTTTACTTTCGTTCTTTCTGCTTTTTATCCCTCTGCTTTGCATTCCTTTACATTCCGATCCTTACTTTCAAACCAGCAATATGATATCTTATTCCACTGACGAGGTTTGAAAATAATTCCGCATTCTAAGGCCATCTTTAAATTCCCAATGCTTCTCAAAGAAATGGGTAAACCTGCTGATTGTCCAGCCATTGATCAGGGCGCCAAGAATTGTACCAATTTTGATCCCTTCAAAATGTCATTCTAAAAATTTCAATACTTCATTCCAGGCACATACTGGAAGCCACAAAGAATGGCTACTTCCATCGAATGCTTAGTCTTCCCAATAATTTTGCTTTGGCAGATAATATTTCTGTACATCACTATATTTTAATTCCGCTTCGAAGTGATCTGAACCAGTTGCATGTACAGCAGGCATGCTTAGTACAATCCCCTCTGGTTTCAGATAGAAAGATACATTTCCTTCTATGCTAAACGGATCCACCGTCTGATATTCCGGTGTTTGAAGTTTCAGCATTTCAGAAAAACTATCTTTATCATAAGAAGTCGTAGGATTCTCAGGGAAAAATGCTTTTT
This sequence comes from Bacillota bacterium, assembly GCA_023392995.1. Classification (GTDB taxonomy): domain Bacteria; phylum Bacillota; class Clostridia; order Lachnospirales; family Lachnospiraceae; genus Mobilitalea. The sequence continues at coordinate 2,191 of JAEWMZ010000400.1, read as the reverse complement.
CAAAAAATACCTTCTCAAAGTCTGCATCAGTATTGTATAAATCCTTCAGCATGATTTCTTTCATAGTCTGCAAATCTATATTGAGTGTGAATAGATTACCAGCTGGATACGCACCATCTTCCATATAACTCGTTCCCCAGAAAATGATACTAACCATTTTGCTATTTTGCAAGGTAACTGCAGACTGGTAATCAACAGTCAAAGCCTCGTCACCGGAAAATACAGAGGTATCAATTTTCGCAAAGCCTTGAACTTTATCATAGATGATTGCATTCAGGGCCTCTGATCCATTTCCTGAGAAGCTTGGGTATTGAATCTTTACGGAACTATTTTTGTTGGGAGCGTCTGTATAAACCTCCATCTTATATTGCTCATCGAAAGCTGTTACACTTGCTGCCGCTTCCGCGCTGGGTTCCTGGGATGGTTGTAACGTGATGGATTCTTGCACCTCACTGGAAGTGGGCGCTACAGAAGAAGGAGTTGGAGTGGTGGATGCACCAGTCGTACCATTATTCTTCGAGCAGGCACTTAAAATAAGTAAGCATGCCAGTAAGAGCAGACTTGCAGCTACCCTCTTATCTCTGTTTCTAAGTTTCATGTCAGCCTCCTAATTTTTCTTTTTGCAATTATTATAACCATTCTCTTGTCAAAATGCAAATTTACGACCTTATTTTTGTCTAATTCTCTTCATGTAAATTCTTCCATTCCTCATAAATATCCCGCATGAAGCATTCATAATTAAACCTTTGCGTATGCCGATTATGATACAGCTTTTTGTTTAATGTGACTGCCCAGTTAACGTATTTGGCATCCATACGATCCATGGAAGTATATTGTTTCTCCTTATAGAGATAGGTAAGCCTCTCACCTATGCAATAAAGCTTTTCCTGATGAACACCATAGGAGAAGCCTCTCAATTGTGTATCCTCTTTCCTTCCGCTAAAGAATAGGGATTTCGCCAGCCAGCCCTCCTCCGCACGGCTGTCTTTTGTTGTTTCGCTTAATACATGATTCAAGTATTTTGTAAATTCTCTGAATTCCCCTGAATATAACTTGATTCCCACAATAGGATACCATAAGCCATTGATCTTGCCGCTGTTGGTACCAGAGGATCTATAGTAGGCCAGAGTCACCCTTTCTTTACCATAGTCATACTGTATATCCAAATCGATCAGTCCAACCATCCGAAACGGCTCTATTGTATAGAGGTTAGCCCGAAAGCTATCCTCATAGATCCCTGTAATCTCCGCAAAGTCTTTCATTAACCACGTCACCTCATATATTGGTCTTTATAATTTACAGCTAAGATAAGGCTCTCTTCATAGCAGTCAGGGCTGCCTAAGCTATAGGGATACAACTTTGCCTTAAGTCATATCCCCACAGCTTAGGCAGCCCTGAATTCCTTTGTTAGTTTACATTTCTGATTCGATTCAACTGCTGTCTGATTTCCAAAATACTGCTATAGGTTTCATCAAGCCCCATCAATCTTCTCAGTAATGTCAATTCCTCCGGTGTTAGCTCAAGCTCTTTAAACCACGGACGTTCAACGCTATTTACTTTTTGGTAGTTTGTATAATAGAGATGAATTAAAAAATCACCAATATACCAGTAATCCTCTTCTTTTGTATGAGAAGTGTCATCCAGGGTTCTGGCTAGACCAAAATCAATTAAGGATAGTTCCTGCGGATTCCTTCGAATAACATTGGGTAATCTGATATCACGATGAACAATATTGCAGCTATGCAGCTGCTCAACCAAATCCAGCAGCTGACTGCATATTTTGTGAATCTCCTCCCTGCTAAATTGATATCTGTCCCTATACAGGATATCTTCAAATACCTCGCCCTCCATATATTCCATAACAAAGCCTTCCGCAGCTCCATCTTTAAAACTAGCTATGAATCTGGGAAAACAGCTCTGCCACAAACTTTTTAAAATCAACTCCTCATAGAACCATTTGTTCTTGTTCTCTTTCATTGTGTTTTGCTTTCGCTGCTTTATCACACATTTGTTATTTTCCTTGTCCAGTGCCAAATATACAATTCCATACCGGCCTTCACCTAGTAACCGCTTAATTGTATATCCATTAATCCTATCATTTTCCTCGTAATAGTGATCCTCAGCTTTCTTTCTTTTCTGAAAACTCATAAGCCTTACATGTTTAGTTGGATCTGCTGTAAGATCTACTATT
>JAEWMZ010000310.1 GCA_023392995.1 Bacillota bacterium | reverse complement strand
ATTCCCCATTCATATCCAAGGTATTGATATTTTCCTTTTCAAAGAAAATGGCAACATTTCGTTCCCTGAGCATTCGTACATATTGCAGAGTATCTAAGGTGTTTCTTGCAAATCTGGAAATAGACTTAGTAAGAATTAAATCAATTTCGCCTTCTTTGCACCTCTGAATCATTGACTGAAACCCATCTCGCTTATCTACCTTAGTTCCTGTAATAGCTTCATCAGCAAAGATACCTGCACTGACCCATTCCCTATTTGCAAAAATCTTCTCTTCATAATACAGCTTCTGGGATTCAAAGCTCCCTAACTGGTCATCATTATCGGTGGATACCCTGCAATAAGCTGCTACACGAATACGGTCAACAGTAACTGCTCCACCTTCTGTTCTAGTTCTTCCCCTGCTATTTGGGGCTGTTCTTCTTGCTTCTAATACTTGTACTTCTTTCATCTGACTCCTCCATTTCTTAATCTTTTCTATATGCAAATAGCAGCATACAAAAGGTAAATCCTTTGTATACAGCTATTTTATCTTCCTATTCAATTATGAACGAATATCGAAACTGATTTCTTATGCGATTTTTGGATTATTTTCTCCAACAATCAGAAATCTGTCCATTAATCGGTTTCTCGCTGTAGAGTATTCTGCCTCTGAAATCATTCCCTTACGAAACAATTTTCTTAATACAGCAATACACTTTGCATATTCCATCTCATTTGTCATCTCTGGCACCTCCTTCTCCTAATCTTTCATTGATCACCTTCTTTCCTTCCACCTAGCGGTGGTTCTTATAAAAGTGAATTACAGCTGTTGCAAAAGTGATTGGACTGCTTGGCTTCCATTCGTAGAGTGGGGGCGGTAGCTTTCGCTTCCATCCAATTATCTGTGACAATAACTGTGGGCCTCTCCTGCGCGAGATCCTCTCCCAACTTGACGTGATTCCGTTTTCTTCGCTCCGACTGAAATCGGTATTTCTAATTTCAATCATCATGGCAAAGTGGACTTCCCCTTCTCTACAGCCTATGAATTCTGCCTCTGCCTTTTGGCTTTCTCAGAATTGTTTTTCAAGGTACAAAAACAAACTTTTTCTTTCCGAACATTTGTTTGTATGTTATAATTTTGATATCCGTTTGATGCATTTACGCTTCATCTGGCTACCAATCTATGGGTTAATGATACCAACGAAATTGCTCTCCAACTATTGACGGAGACTTAGCATAGACTTAGCAAAAATTTTGAACTGGGGGAATTTGATTGAAAAACAGACTTACCTTTTCGAATGTCATTGGCATTCTTCTGGATAATAGAAAGAAAACTTATCCGCAACATCAGCTTGTAAGAAGCCTATTCTCACTCTCTCTTGATGACAGTGAAAATGCAGAAATTACGGATGCGGATAACATCAAATACAGCAACTGGTGCAATGGAATAAGACCAATACCACTTGAAATCATCAGAACTTATGAAGATGAGGGTAATTTTGATTTTATGCAGGGTGATTTCAGGGATAAGATTATTCCAAACCTGCTTAACGAGACACAGGCTCGCTCTCAGATGGAAGAATTGATTGAAGATAGCAGAACTGTGATTGGGAATCAGAAAGCTGATGAAATACTGGCAATTCATGCTTTAGAACAATTTTTTACCGAAGTAATTCGATATGCAATATTAAATGACCATAGCCATAGCAGGCTTTATTCTCCAGATTTGACGGAAGTACTAGTCTCTTCTAAAGTACCAACTGCAACGAAAACATTTCTTGGAAGAAAAGAAGAATTAAAAACTGCATTGTCTTTACTACAGGAAAATGCACTTCTATTTGTGACCGGAATAGCTGGTATTGGAAAAAGTGAGTTTGCAAAGACCTTTGCAAATAAGAACAAAAAGAAATATACCAATATATTGTACTTTCATTATGATGGAAGCTTAAAGAAGTGTATTGCTGGACTATCTTTTGATGGTGACTCAGCAGAAATGACCGAAGATGAATTGTTCCAGAATCACTACCAGACATTACAAAAACTTTGTTCAGACAGTCTGATTATTTTGGATAATTTTAATGTGCTTCCAAAAGATGATCCATTTTTTAAGGAGTTTACCCAGAATGATTTCCAGATTCTGATTACCACCAGATGTAAGATCACATCTTTTCAGACGTTGGAAATAAAAGAATTGGATAAAGAAAATGAGTTGACGGCATTGTTTTATCAATACTGCCCTGCCGCCAAAGCAGAACCTGAAACTACCTCTGACATAATAAATGAATTAAAGGGACATACACTGACCGTCTGCCTAGCAGCATTATCTCTTTCCGCAAGTGGCATGGAGTCAGAAGAATTATTGTTTGAATTAAAGAGCTGTGGATTGAATATTCATTCTGGTGAAGAAGTAGAAATCTACAAAGATGAGGAATTTTCCGAAGCCTTGATGATTGAACACCTACAAAAACTGCTACAGTTAAACCAATTAACAGCGGAGCAAACTGATATTTTATGCAATCTATCATTGCTTCCGAACTCTGGTGTATTAAAAAATGCTTTTAAGAAATGGTTAAAGCTTGGAACTCTAAACGAAGTAAACCATCTGATACGATATGGATTTGTCATGGATGATGAAGAGAACAAAAAAATAAGCCTCCATCCCCTAATTCAGGATGTGGCTATGTTAGAAACGATGCCTTCGGTATCTAATTGTAGGAATATGATTGACAGCTTGCATCTTATCTGTCTGACACATGGATTAGAAGTCAGACGACCAGAGAATGTGATTCAGTCCTTGATTAGCGTTACAGAACGTGTTCTTGTGGATGAACCAGAAACGTATCTTTTATTCCTTCAAGACATGTTTCCTTATCTGGATAAATATCTGGTCATTGAATATCTGCCAAAATTGACGGATCGAATAAGTTATACCATGGAAAAGCATAGGCTTGATTCCATTTGCGATAGAGCCTTGTTATTGGATTACAAAGCAGAACTTTTTGTTATCCGTAAAGACTATGGAAATGCAGTGAAGAAACGGTTGAAATCACTGGAATTGCTACATTCTATCCAGTTATCAGAAATGGATATTAAAACAGCTGCCCTGCTATCCAATCTGCATAATAATATTTCTAATGTGTACCTATTTCTGAAAAACGGCAGAGAAGCAGCGGAACATTTGAAAATGGCACTGGAAATTCGCAGAGAATACGGCATATTTGAAACCCACGATACTTTGCAACAGCTAATGAATCTGACCAATATGTTAATTCTGGCAAAGGATTATGATCTTGCAAATCAAGCTTTATCACTTTATGAATCCTTGATGCTAGAGCATGAAGGTGATAACAGTTTTGATTATGCTATCTGCCAGATGGGGAAAGGGATAATTGCGCTATCTCAGAATAATCCTGAAAAAGCTGAATTGTGCTTACTGGAGGCTGAACAGAAAATCACTTCTATCATGGGGACTGACAACGATTATAGCAAGACGTGCTATCGGTATCTGCATAATCTGTATAGCCGGTGGCATAAGAGGGAGAAGGCGTTGAAATATCGCGAAAAGTTACTACAAGTTAATCAAAATTGAATAATTCTCATCGTATATCCTAATAAGCTTGAGCAAAGAATTTAAATTTTAATATTCTTTGCTCTCTTTATACTCATAAACTCTAGTTCCTATCAACAAATAAATATTAAAATCATATGTATTTGGACTTTTTGAAATAATTAGCATAACGGGTTCTTTACAATTAAATCTCCTATCTTTTGAAATAGACTTAAGCTGTGAACGATCAATAGAACTTGGTTTTGGAACATTTGCAGGATGATAATGCCACTCTCCTAAATAGTATTCTTGATTCAGCTCCCACTTTTTCTTCAGTAACTCACCTAATCCTTTAATTCCCCTAAAAAACCAGCTAAAACCCGCTTTTGAATCCGAAGGTTCAAAACAAATTTCATTTATATAAACCTTTCGTAGACAACTAGAATAACTTCCAATTAAAATTCCACCCGTTTCTCTATTTTTACAAGAACCAACAATATTGATTGCATTTTGACATGCAACTTTTTTTATAAAAACAATGGCGTCGCATTCATTACATACAAATTTTCTATATTCGTACAAATCCTTTAATCACCCCATCTTCATCAAATTCTTTTTTGTACATATAATGTCGGTCTTCTTGTACCTCATTTTCTAGAACTGATTTAATAATTCCGGTTGCAAACGAAGCCACTAATTGTACATCAGATGCCATTGCCGGAAAAACCGGGCTCCAACACCCAGTTCCTTCCCATGGTAAATTGCTACTAATAACTCTTTTTTCATCCTGTTTAAGCATTCCAGAAAATTTATCTATATATTGGTCTAATTTAAATGATTTACCAGTTTGATACGCAAAATATAGTACTTCAGCCATATAACCAAATGATACTGAAAAATACTTTTTTTCACTTTGCATTTGGTGAGATTCTAGCACTTTTAATACCTCGTTATTAGCGGTACAATCCAAAATCACATCATATTCTTCCATGACACTTGCTGTTTCTTCTGTCAATTCTTTAGTTATTGCTTTAATAGCTATAGTTGGAGAAATACTATTATAGTGCTCCGCTAGCTCAGATGCTTTATGCTTTCCCACTGATTTTATAGTCAATATATGCCTTGCTGAATTGCCTATCGTATAAATATCATCATCCATAATAGACAATCTGTATGCTCCACCTCTAACTAAATGTTCGCCAATATATGCACCTAATGTCCCCGCTCCAACTAAGAGTATTTTTTTTCGCAGTAAGCTTCTTTTAAATCGCCCCCTACTAAGTATCTCTTTTGAATTCCAATTCTCAGTTATAAGCCATTCTAACTCCATTTTATTTGTAATGATTTCTTGAAAATCTTTTCTGCTTTGTCCTTGCTCATTACATCTAAAACCCTTTGCAGTTTTTTTGCCATATGTAAGAACAGGTAATAAAAGTGACTCCCAGTGGATCAATGTTCTTTCCTCACCGATTTTTTTAGGTATAGGAAACCCAATCATTAATATATGTCTTTTCCCATCTCGAAAACGAGGCATTATTTTTTCTAGAATATTCTTAATATCAATATTTTGAGTACTTAAAGCAATTTTTAGTTCTTGAAATATATTAGGAGCTTGCCAACCATTCACAACCGGTTCTTTATCCATTATTATCCATGCACCATAAATCTTTTCTTTCTTTTCATTAACATAATCTCCCCATTTTGTTGATTTGCATATTTTCTCTGCTAATGATAAAAAAGTATTTGCATAGTATTGATTATTTCCTCCACAGCTAAAATCAACAAATCCATATGTTTCTTCCGAATCTTCCCATTCCATAATAGAGACTTCATCTTCATCATAAATAACTGCATGGATTTTTTTTCCAATAAAGTCTGGCACTTCATAATAATCATTTTTTCTAATCAAATTTCCATTGGCAACTGCATTTACCCATTGAACTGCTCTTAATGCATTCCAATATAACCTATCTTCAAAAGTTACAGGTTCATTGTCTATATTTGCAACATGCTCTAACGGATTATTGAGGCATAATTTTCCGCTCCTCCATAATCCACACTTTGATATTATCCCATTGTTATTCTGATGGTTAAAAGTATTTTTAATACCACCTTCTACAGCAGGATACACATTAACATTTCCTTTGGGATAATTAGCAGAAAATACTATATACCACATAGAATCATCTGGTATCGTTTTTTCATTTGGTTCATTTACATGTATACTTACAAGCAAATACCAACTGCTCTCGTTTTCATCCCATTTCAAATCACCAACAATTTCTAGATTCTCTATTTCATCAAGTCGTCGACGAGCAAACAGTATTTCTTCACTAGCTTCTCTCAAGCAAATCTCCCTCCTGGAATTTCACGACTATCATTCTTGCGTTCTGTAAAAATTGTCTCATCTTTTTTGGGAGGTTCGGGAAATTTATTTCCAAATAACTCTCTCCAAAGTTTTGCTCCTTCTTCTATACTATTGGCATCATATGCATTACGCGCAACTATAGCCGCGTTACATACCAAATCATAAAATGCATTGTAATCATCATCGGATAACCTAGCAAACACGTCATGCTCTGGAACTCCTCTGTCAGATAAATATGGTTTACTCGGATAACTATTCACTATTTTTTCCAAAGAAAGTGTTATCCCTTCTGCCACGGACTCGATTTTATCTGGACAGCAATCTCCTATAAAATGTTCAAGCGGGTAACTCTTTGGATGCTTAACTTCAGAAAATTTTTCTTTTCTCCACCATTTTAAACACTTAACAACATTTATGTAATGCCCATTACAATTCTTATTTTTTTCTTGTGTCCAACGAATCTGTTCTAACGGATGCGTTTGATCCCACATCATTGCCTCTCTATCCGGTATATATAGTGGCTCTTTTCTCCACCCTTCATCTTCCTTCGCAAAGAAAAAACTGTTATACTGTGTCGTCCAATTATAACTATTCACGTTCCCAATCAATGCCTCATTTAAAGAATATAAATCTTCATTTGATAAAATCATACTATTTTCTAAAAGTCCTGATTCTGCAAGTGATACTGACGCAGTTGGAACTATATCCAAATCTACATGACTCATTTCTATTCCCCACGATCTGCCTTGCTTCCTGTATTTTCCCTCATAATATTTTTCTAAAAAAGGTTCAAATACATCCAATACTTCTTCTGGATTATACTCATCTTTATCAAATTTTGTTACAACCACAATATCTACATCAGAACGATTTCCGTTTTTAGGTCTAACTGCAGTAGATCTTTTATAACTTCCTTGTAAAAAAGTTGTTTCTATGTATTTTGACAGTGTTTCATCATTCATTAAACGTTCTCTTAATGTTGTATGAGCCGATTTTAGTTCATTAACTTGGGCTGTGGTTAATCGTATTTCTTTTAAAAAATCGTTAAAATAGCTTGTCATTTTCTGTGGCATTAGTATTCCTCCTTTAATGGAAATTTCATGGTTGGATAATATGTACATGTTCGTAATTTACTAAAGTCATATTCATAAAGTTGTATTTTGCCAAACGATAATGAATATCTACCTAAAATGAACATTATTGAATTAGGGCATGCTGCAAATAAATGAAGCACATTCCTTTTCTCTGATAAGTTTCTTGTATCTATCAGATTTTTAATTGTATTAGATAACTTCCAAGCATGTGTTCCGTCAGAAACACTTGCGGAATCACTTGTTTCTAAGGTAATATTGATAATTCGCCCTATTTCTTTCTTTTCTTCCTTAAAATACTCTAGAACATCGTTATAAATATTTCTTGTAATACCGATTATAATGGCAACATCAGTACAATCATTGTCAAATGTTAATTCTTCAGAAATTGGTTCTGGATATTGCTTATTATTATCCATCTTTTCCCAAGAAGCAACGCCATTTTCACCTCTTTGCATAGGAATTATTTTTTTTCCTGCTTTAATATCAAGTATTCGCCCCGATGTAAATGCAATGGATGGATTAGTTTCTAACTGAATATAATAATCCTTATCATCACTAAAACATCTTTCTATATATTCTTTCAATATTGGATATATCGTTTTATCCCACTGAAATTCATTCTTTAAAAATCTTCCTTCAAAGTATTCTTCAAGTTCCAAAATATGATTTGCCTCATCATCAAGACTTTCCGTATGTTTTTTAAAGCTACGTACTGCCACAATGGCTGATTTTTTCTTAATACAATATAGATTTTCATTACGAAGTTGCTCTTCTAAAAAATTCTTAGAAAACGATATATTTCCTGATTTGTTCAATTCCTGTATTAATTGTGAATATTGATTTGTATATTTACTCCCAGAAATAACTTGTAAACCTAGCACCAATAACTTTTCATTTATTACTTCCTTTAAGCGCACTAATGTTTCCTGACGATTCATGATACATAATTGATGAAGAACACATTTCAACTCTTCCGTTGTTAACTTTAATGTTTCGCATAATTTTTTACGAATTTTTCCCATTTTTGAAGCATCTGTTGTTCCATCAAATAATTTATCGAGAATGACAGTTCTATCAACATTACTAATCAACTCATTTAAAACATCATCTTGTGCAATATCCCACATTGAATATATTACAAACTTACAATTCTTAAATTCATCACCTAAGCTTCGAAATGCCAATACTACATTATCTAACAAGGAGTATTTAGTTGCATTTATAAATGATGGATCCAATAAATTATCTAACGAAAAAAAGTTATTATCTCTCATGTGAAATTTCACTTGAATATACTCTTTATTAATCGTTGTATCCCTAAATTTTTGGGGTATAGCATACTCTATTACAACATCATCATACGATTTTACAGCTTCATCTTCATACTTTATTTTATCAATTTCGTAGTTCCCACTTAACAAATTTAAAGCATATTTCCAAAAGACAAGCTGCTGATACTCATCTCCAAATTGTCTTGCACTAATTGCCTTTGCCATTCTCACCCTCCTTTACAATTTTTATCCGTATCTCCCCCACCAACTCATGTACCGTTGTACACGGCCACATCTCCGATGGTTTTACTTTTCCATCCCTTATACACTGCTCAAGTTTTTGTTGCGCAACACTAATAGCCTTCTCTTCATCACCATTCTTGCAAATTCTACTGTACATGCCGCTGTCCGCTTTGGAATACTTTTGTCCTGTTCTACTCTCATACACTTTCCCGAATTCAGAACAACACGTCCATGATTCACGCAATGCAGGCATGGAACCAAAGTAGGCGTACAACCAAATTTCAAAGCATGGGTTTGACCAGCCTACTCCAATTCCCTTTTCTTTAGCTTCATAAATTATTGCATCGAAATCCTTCACTTGATCTCGATCAAACACAATCCAAGGCATGCGATACTGAGCTTCATATGCTGTCAATTCCATGCATTTATCTATCATTTCGCGGGTTTTAGTTTCAATTACACTTATGACTAATTTACCTTGGATATCTGCTGGCAAACCATCTCGTAATCCATTGAAGTAACATCGTTCTGTAGCCTCTGTATCAGTAACAATTAGATAATACCCCAATTCAGGTACTCTGACCTTTTTGCGTTGTTCCCTTGTTTTTCTATTACCTGTTCTTTCGTTTCTTGCCACTCTTAACCCTCCTTAAAAATGTCAATGCTCTTTAAGGTTGGAATTGCGCCATACTTACCAATCAAATAATTCTTTTCGTAACTCTCATCCTTCCTGATTCTAGTTCCATCTTCATCCACAAAATCCGCTAGTGAATATAAGGTCGATATTCCTTGATGGCTTTTTTCAGTAAACCAAATTTCATCCCGTCTAAGCAATTGATTCGATAACTGCCAGGTATCATGCGTTGTGAATACCAGCTGTGCATGATTTACATTTATCTGTGGATTTAAAAATGTAAGGATAAAGTTTCTTACCAATAACGGGTGTAATCGTGCATTTAATTCATCGATAAAGAATACGCTTCCTTTGTTGATTACTTCCTGTAGCTCTGGATATAAAGCAAACATTTTTAAGGTTCCTGCGGATTCCATAGCCAATGGAATCTCTGCCATTTCATCTGAGTCTATCTTTTTATGAAGCGCATTAATTTTATATTTATCTTCTTTTGAGTCTCCCTCTGCTGGAATCTTTTCAACACGGAAGTCTTTAATGTTTTCATCAAAAGATGCAAAATATTCAACTACCTTCTTTTGCACGCTTTTATCTTCTACGAACTCCTTTGGCAATCTCCTTGACATAAAGAAATTGGTAATCACATCTCCAAAATCCGCAAATTGATTTGTAAAGAACCAATCACGGATTGCTTTACATTTTGCAATCTTTAATTTAGCACCCAAAGATACAATTAGAACCTGCTTTTCTAAAGCAACTTCAATATTCTCTCTGCTATTCTTTGGAATACCTGTCAGATCCAAAGTATCCTCTGAACGATAAAATACAGGACTATATTTTCTTGCTGTCTTTGCTTTTACATTTAACCATTCTTCGGTAATTCCCACTTTACCAACGCAAAACCCATAGTTATATGATTTTTCCGCTTTATCACCAGGTATTGTAAAATAGACTTCAAAGCTGGACTCTACATTTTCTGATTTGCTGTCAAACAAAAATGGAGTAGGTCTATATTCTGTATATTTTTCTTCTTCGTCACCGTACTTAAAAGATTCCACTACATATTCTGTCATGTATTCAAATGCATTGTAGACGTTTGACTTACCACTGGAATTTGCTCCATAAATTGCTGCAACTGGAAGAATTTTTTCACTGCCAATGCAAACAACACGATCTGAAAACTCAGTCATTTTAGCTGCTGATAGGTCTAATGTAGCTTCGTCTCTGAAGGATTTATAATTTTTAAAATTGAACTGTATTAACATGGTATCTACCTCACCTTCTATTCTATATTCTATTATACCCAGTTTTTAAATAAAATCAACATAATAATGTGATTATTTCTCATTTGATTGTATTTTGTATTTTAAAAGGCGGTACACTCTCGTACCGCCCTAACATAGTCCTTATCTCTGTATTCTCTTTTTAATCCTTTTTCTTTCAAAACACCATTTTAATTTCATTAAAAGATGCACATATGGAAACATCAACCTACTTTTTCACTAATTTCATCATCTATTACCATATCTTTTGCTTTTGATGAATAATATTTTTTTGTTAAATCTGACCTTAAAAAACTATCACTTAAAAGCTGGATAAATAAGTCCTGTGATACTTTTGTATCAAGTCTAATTTGTTTATTATCACTTGAATATTTAAGCTTATTCTTTAATGCAGGATGACTCTGACTAAATTCTATAATTACTTCATTTGGTATTACACCTATAACCGGTGAATTTTCGGCTATTTTTATTAATTTTCTGGCAAATGAAATATTTTCAATGTTATCCTTTAACACTTGTACATCTTCAACTAAACCAATTTTTTTAATCTCTTCAATTGATTTACTTGCTTCTTTTTTTATTATGTTATGTACTCCAAAAAACTTTTCCAATTTATCAAGATCTTTTATATATATATCCTCTTCAATAGCCATATATTGAAAACTAGAATCAATCTTCAATATATCTTCACTTACTCTTACTAATCTTTCATCGCTTTTTTTATGTAGCATTAAATGCTCCTGCTTATATATGAATATTCCATAATGTTGTTTGTATAAAACTATTTTCCTTTTGGAATCACCTATTAATATTAAATATCCTTTAATGTCTGTTAAAGATTCCTCTGAAAAATTAAAATTATTGTATTTCTTATTTTGAAGAACCTCTTGCATAAGCAGAAATTCATCTGGCTTTTCACTGATATCATATTGGTAAATTGTTTTGTCTCTACTGTCTGCTGCAGACAGTTTCATAACAGTCATGTCATCATTATCAATTATTTCTTTGCTTAATTGTTCCAAAAACATCTTTTTTAACATCGGTAAGGATTCTTTGTCTTCGTCATCGATATCAGCTAATCTCAATTCTAAATTTTGCGTTTTCTCCACTAAAAAGAATAATTGTATACCAACCACATTTTCTCTAAAATATTTAAGTTTTTCTTTTAACTCTTCTGTATTCATTTTGTTGCCCCCCTTGCATAATATGTTTTTTCATCTATTTTTATATATTGGATTTTGCTTCCAGTATCTAAAACATCTTTACTCAATATAATTTTACTCTTTAATCCATCATCAGTATCAATTTTATATAAATGATAACCAAGTAAAGCCAAGGTAGGATTCGCATAGAATAAATTAGTTTTAATGCTTATAGCTCCAATAACAATCATTAATATTATTAAAATGAGAAAATACTTTTTTTCTGAAATAGGAATACAAACTAAGGGAATAATATAAGTCGTTAAAAATGTTAAATGTTCACAATCCACATCCTCAATCATGATTATTTCTGTCGGCAGCTGCTTAGTTCCTTTAAATTTATGCTTCACTTTTTTACATAAAAACATGCTAATTATAAAGAAAATAAAAGAAACTAATGAAATCACATTCTGTTTAAAAACTAAAAGAAATGAACTCAACCCTTCTGTCATTTTACATATATTACTAACATCTATTGTTAAGACAATAATTAGCAAAAACAATAACCATAAAGAAATAATATAAAAGTATATTTTTATTTTTATATCTTCTAAATTTTTACTCAACCAGAATCCTCCTTTCGAATAATAAAATGTACTATTTTATTAATTGTTGGAAATATGGTAAATATGCTTCTATAACATCAACAATTCGTTTCTGCTCTTCTATTGGTGGCAACGGCAATACTAACATACTTAAAGAAACCCCATTTACATTTGGCTGACCTGTTCCCATAGAATACGAAATTAATTGTTTCCAGTATAATGGAGTTTCCATAAATAATTTTAAATACTTTTCATTAATACTGTCCACCGGAATAATTCGAATTAAATATGATGCAAAAACGGCTCTGTCGTTCAATTTATCTACAATATAACTTTTACCAATTGTACCACCTGTTCTTGCAATCATAATATCTCTATTATTAAGTCCATACTTCTCATACTCTATTTCTGTTACGTCACAAAATGGAACAGCATTCCATTCAACACTATTATTTTGTATGTCCGTTATTCTTAATAACTTACAATTTCCAACTTCACATGCTGAAGCTGTAAATCCATAATGAATATTTTTACTTACTGAGCTTAACCTCACCCACTTCCAACTTGCAGGAATCTCAAACGGTTTCTCCTCCTCAGTAATTTCACTCAACGATTTTTCTTTCTTAATTTTTCCTTCCTTAATGAGCCTTTCTTTTTCCGCCTGAATCTGCTGATATAATTCTTCCGCTGTTCCTTCTTCTGGTCGTTGCTCTACTAATTTTCCTTGGATTGCATATTGCAGTATGGATTTCTGCATATCTTCTGGGAACTTCTTATTAAATACTTCTAACTTGCTATATGCATTGTCATATTGTTCTACATAAGGTAGTAATTCTTCAATCTTTGCTACAATACGTTTTTGTTCATGTAATGGAGGTAACGCAATAATTGCTCTATATAACCTATCATCATTAATTGCTGGATAAGCCACACCTTTTGCATTATCGTTAGAATTAGCATATCTATCAAATTCTGGTGATAGTAAATAATAGAATAAATACTTATTATATATTCCAGGATAACTTGTCATTGCTGCAAACCCTGTGCTCGCAATTGGAGTATAGCTAAATTCTTTGTCAATTATACACATATTATGAAGGTATGGTCTTACAGTCGAATATAAAATATCCCCTTTTTCAACTAATTTTCTTGCCCTTGAAGGAGCATTTTCTGGCTCAATAATATTCTCTTGTTCATTTAACCTTTGACATTCATTATTAATTGACCCAATATCAATATATGAAAATTTATCAATTGGTGTAATTTGACCTCGATTAAAAACAATTGTTCTTAACCTAACCCATTCCCAACTCTCCGGAATATCAAAAGGAGTCTCTTCCTCTGTTATCTCTGGTAAAGGCTTATCCTTCTTAATCTTCTTTTCTTTTATCAGTTGTTCCTTCTTAGTCTTTATCTGCTCTAGTAAATCCTTTGCAGTGCCCTCTTCTACTCTCTGTTCGACCAACTTTCCCTGAATCGCCAACTGTAAAATACTATTTTTCAAATCTTGTGCAGTCATCCTAATTACCTCCAAGCATAGAAGTAATCTTCTCTAACACATGATCGATTTCAGCGTTTAAAGAAGCTCTCTTTTCCTGATATTCACGTATCAAGTCCATTGGGTCTAAGATTTCCTCTTCCTCATGTGGAAACCCACATAAATCTAAGTTATATCCCAAGTTTTCAATATCTTCTACCGTGTACTTCTTTGCTTTTGGGAATCCATCCACTTCAATTTCTTCACGATTATCCCACCATTCTATCGCAGATTCAAAATGCTCTAACTTCATTGGCTTTGTTTTCGAAAAGTTCTTATACCCATCTGGCATATCCAGACGATAAAACCATGTTTCTTCTGTTGGGTGTGTATTATCGAAGAATAATATATTCGTTGTAATAGACGTATAAGGCGCAAACACGCTATGTGGCAAACGAACAATCGTATGCAGATTGAACTCGCCCAATAACTTTTTCTTAATATTCACTTTTGCATTATCCGTTCCAAATAAAAATCCATCAGGAAGAATAATAGCACATCTACCATTCTTCTTTAATCGGAACATAATAATATCAATAAAAAGATCCGCAGTTTCAGAACTTCTCAAATCACTTGGAAAATTAGCCTTAACACTATCCTTTTCATTTCCTCCATATGGCGGATTCATAAGAACAATATCAAACTGCTCCATACGTCTATATTCTTTATAGTCCGTTTCCAATGTATTTCCATGTATGATATCTGGATTGTCAATGTCATGTAATAACATATTTGTTACACAAAGGATATGGGGCAACGCTTTCTTTTCTACACCATAGATGGAATTATTATAGATTTCTCTATTTTCAAGAGAATTCCCCACCTGCTTATCTAAGGCATTTAATGCAGATACGAGAAATCCACCAGTACCGCAGGCAAAGTCAGCCACTTTTTCACCTAGTTTTGGTTTGATTACTTCTACCATAAAATCAGTAACCGCTCTTGGTGTGTAGAATTCTCCTGCATTTCCTGCACTCTGCAAATCCTTTAAAAAGGATTCATAGATCGTTCCAAATGCATGTCTTTCTTCATATTCTGTAAAATCTATTTCATCAATGATATTTACGACCTGACGGAGTAATACTCCATCTTTCATATAGTTATTTGCATCTTCAAAAGCATATTTTACAATAACCTGATTCTTAGGAGTTTCATCATCAATCTCTAGATTCTTAAGAGTTGGAAATAAAGTGTTGTTCACAAAGTTAAGAATAGCATCACCTGTCAGTGCTTCTCCATCTTTATTATCCACAGCCCAATTTCTCCATTTGCATTCTTCTGGAATAATAGAGGAATATTCCTCATTTACCAGTTCCCATTCTTCCTCTTTTGCATCATATATTTTAAGGAAAAGAATCCATACAATCTGCTCAATCCTCTGTGCGTCACCATTTACACCTGCATCATTTCTCATTACATCCTGTATTCTTTTCACAAAATTAGTTATAGCCATTTACTTATCCTACTTTCTTAGCAAGCTAAGCTTGCTGATTTTTATGCTGTATAAATTTCGTCTTCTAATTCTTTTATTGCTTTTTGATAAGCTTCTTTTCCACCAAATTCTTTTACAATCTTCATTGGACTTCCATACTTGGAAAATTCCTGAAGCTGTAACACTTTGGTTTCTTCGATTTCCTTAATCCCCTCATTGGCATACTTATCAAGCAGGGTACTTAATACCTGCCGTGCTAACTCAGAGTATTTATACAAATAATGACGTTTCTTCACATTATTTGCTCTTTCAATTTTCGTTAGAGGAGCTTTGTCATAGGCGAGATGACATATCAAATCAAAGTCATCCAGTTCTGCTTTACCAGTTTCTTCTCTTACTGCATCTAACAGCACACCTTCATCCTTTAATTCATCAATAATTGCCTGTTTCTTTTGAGCCTCTGTCCATCGTTTCAAGAAATCATCTAACCTTGCATACTGTTGTAAGATGTTCTTTTTTGTGTAATCAATCAGGCTTTCTGTTATCAGCTTCCCATCTCTGTCTACATATTGAACTCTCTCCGACAATACCTTTACGCAAACATCACCTACATAATATTTCTTAGGTCTATCCTCATCGTCAAAACCACCATTGCTACCAGAACCACTTCCGCTTTCTCCTGAATTACTATCTGTACCTTCCGTATTATCTGTTTGTTCTCCATCTTCATTTCCTGTTGGAATTTCCACATCACCTGGTACATCAATTACTACTTCTGGATCTCCATCAAAAGCTGGATCTGCAAATAATCTGCTAGCATTTCTAAAATCAATAATTGTAAAATACGTTTTTCCATAGTCTTCAAGAAGTCTGGTTCCACGACCAATAATTTGCTTAAATTCCGTCATACTGTTGATGTTATTATCTAACACAATCAGTTTACACATTTTTGCATCAACACCTGTTGTCATAAGCTTACTAGTTACTGCAATGACAGGATACGTACTCTCTTCATCAATAAAATATTCTAGCTGGGATTTTCCTTCATCATTATCACCAGTAATACGCATGATATATTTATTATTTTGTGTATACAAATCTTTATTCTCATTAATAAGTGCCTGACGCATACGTTCTGCATGCTCAATGTCTACGCAGAAAACAATAGTTTTACTAAAGCGATCTGTCTTCTTTAAAAATTCTGTAATCTTAGCAGCAATCACTTTCGTACGTTGTTCAATAACTAAGGTTCTGTCATAATCTTTGACATTATACTCTCTGTCTTCTATTTCATAACCGTTATCATCGACTTTTCCACCTTCAGGACGATATCCTTCTAAGTCTTTATCAAGTCCCACACGTATCACTTTATAAGGTGCTAAAAATCCATCTTCAATTCCCTGCTTAAGTGAATATTCATAAATAGCTTCTCCAAAATAAGTCTGGCTGGATGCCTCTTTTGTTTCAATCGGTGTTGCAGTACAACCAACCTGTGTAGCCGAAGAAAAATAATCTAAAATCTTTCTCCATGCAGACTCTTCCTTGGCACTTCCACGATGGCATTCGTCAACAACAATTAAATCAAAGAAATTAGGCTGAAATTGAAGATATGTTTCTTCTCCATCTTCTCCTGATAACTGCTGATATAATGCCAGATAAATTTCATAAGAACTATCCAGTTTTTTATTTGTTACCTTTGTCATCTTTCCACCAAATGGTTTAAAATCTCCTGATATGGTCTGATCTACCAACACATTGCGGTCTGCAAGGAATAGAATTTTCTTCTTAATGCCAGCTTTCCATAATCGATAGATAATCTGAAATGCCATAAAAGTCTTTCCTGTTCCAGTAGCACAGACTAGGAGTGCTCTGTCTTTCCCACTTGCAACAGCATCCACTGTTCGATTAATTGCAATTCTCTGATAATATCTTGGCGTCTTATATCCTGGTACATAATAGTATGGCTCCAACAATGCCTTTTCTTCATTTGAGTCAATATTTTTGTCTTTGCAATATCTTTGATATAACTCTTCTGGTGAAGGAAAATCCTCTAAAGAGAGGTTTTTCACTTCTCCTGTAATAAGATTTTGTTCTACAAATCCATCTCCATTAGAAGCATAGACATAATAAATATCTAAAGCTTTTGCATATTCAATCGCTTGTTGTAATCCTGCTCCAACTGGATGATTATTGTCTTTCGCTTCAATAATTGCCAATGGAAAATTTGGCTTATAAAACAGAACATAATCAGCCCTTTTCTTCGAACCTCTGGTAGTAACATTTCCTCTTAAAATAATTCTGCCTGCGGTAAATGCATATTCTAAACGAACTTGTTTCTTTATATCCCATCCAGCTTCTGTAATTGCTGGTGTTATGTACCTTGCCTTTATATCTTCTTCTGATAAGTCTCTTTTCCCCATAAGCTTTTCCTTTCTGTTGATTATCTATGTTTTACTAATTTTCATCTCATTTATTAAGATATATTTCGAACAATTTTACATTACTCATCCATTATACGGTTTTAACAGTCCCATTTTCAGGACTTATCATAACAACATCATCAAATCCACACTCTAATTCCAGACATATCCTTGCCAAAATATCCAAAGATACCTGCTCATTGTTTGACATTTTTGTAAAAGTACTTGGCGCAATTTGAGTTTTCTTCCTTAAATCAACCTTCGTCATGTCTCTTTCAAGCAGTAATCTCCACAGCGGTTTATAACTGATTTTTATTTGTTTTTCTGGCATTTATTTTCCTCCATGTTTTACAAAAAACATTAAAATCCACTAAATAATATTGTATCAAACTTATTTCGTAATTACAAACTTATTTTTGATTTCTCGAAACTATATTCTTACAATTTTCCATAGTCCTACTCTATGAATCTGTGATAAACTGTATTTATACATCTGCTTACGGGAGAGTTAAAAACTCTGCCGGGTAAAGTCAAATTAGCTGCCATAAAAATTCTCACTACTTTATTAATTTGCATCAGCACTGTTTCATTCAGTGCGGAAAGAGAGTCTTATATGGTAAAAAATAATAATGTAACAACCCAAGCAACAGTTACTAAGATTAGCGCGGCGGCTAATCTTACTTTCCCGTAAACAGATGTGTTCTTTATCTTCTTTTATCCTGATTTCGATAATACCAGTTTGGTTCGCAGTTTTTCTTAATTGCTTCTTCCAGCCTACAATACTCTTCTGTTTCATCCGAAATATACTGATAAGTAATTCCAATTGACTTAAGCTTTTCATGGAATTGTTTAATGGAAACAAGCATATCATTACTATCAATACCAATCCATTCCGCCTTTTCTTTATCTGTCATAGCTTCATAGATTTCTTTTGTAACAGTCTTTGTGTAATCTTCTGCTCCAACTGTTTCTTCCACGTTCTCAAATATTTCAGTCTTATTATCTGTTCTCTCATAAGAATCATCATTAACTGGATCAGCTTCCTCGGTAACTGCTACTTTTGCACCAGAATCCACTTTGAATGTCTGTTTCTTATTATCTGTAATAAACTCATAACTATCATCCACGCTCCAATTTACACTCTCAGAAAAATCCTTACTTACCGTAACATTGACCTTATCTTCCTGCCTCTCATCAAGAACCTTCTTTTCCTCTTTCTTCAAATACCAAGGCTTTTTAGGAACTTTCACATCATACACATTTCCAATTTTAACACTTTCAGGAACAAAAAGACCAACATAAAGTACTTCTTTCAGACAACAATCTCCAATTTTAATTTCTTTTTTCAACCTTTTCTTTTCCAGTTTGATGTCATCCAGTTTCTTCCGATATTCTGGTTCTGTAGAAATAATAGAATCCCAATCATGATTATGCTTTGACTTTCTCTTAAACTCCGCTCGATCCAGATACAAGGATTTCTGTTTCTCTGTCAGCCTTTCCAAATCATACTTAGCTAGTCCTATAATCCCTGCTATATCCATAGCACTCTTTACATCTTTTCTACAAAGAAATAAATATTCCTCCTGTAGCATATGCATCCGCTCCAAGTCCTCTTTAAAACAGGCTGATTTATACTGGAATCTACATTTCTCTACCACACGCATGCGATAAATCTTTCCATAAAATTTCTGCTGATAAGAATTCTGTGGCTTTGGCAGATATTTAACATCTGGTGTTAAGACCCTTGGTGATTCATATTGATATCTTCCTTTTTCAAAAAATTCTTGCAGATTTTCTTTGGAAAATTCCTCATTAATGGTATCTAATCTTCGAAATCGTCTCATTTTATCTGCTTTAACAGCCAGATGAGCACCTTGTTTTAAGACATATCCTAATTCCTCTAACAGATAAAGGAAATGTTCATAATCATCCGCTACCCCACGACAATATTTCACATCGGCTTCAATAAATTCACTCCAAGACTGTTCCTTTTCCCACTGTTTGCGATTCATATTCACTGAATCTTTGCTATACTCTGCTGGCATTATGGAAAGACCATATTTCTCACACAAATGATTAGTAATCGGCTGGATCTGATGTTTCCAGTCTCCCTTCTTATATTCGTATTTTTTACCCGTATTCATATTCACACTGTTAAAGACCAAATGCCCGTGACAATGCTCCTTATCCGCATGAACGCTATACACTGCCTCATAATCCTCTCCCAAAAACTCCTGTGCAAATTCCCTCATGAGTTCTAATAACTGTTCAGGCGTTCCTTCGCCTGGCGGGCAGGATATCACGAAATGATATCCCTGCCTTCCTCCCATCTTTCCATATAATTCTTTGGTTCCAACCATCTGTTCAAAAGCAAATTTTGGAACACAATTCCAACCACCGACCAGAACGCCACTTTCTGTCTTGGATTCATTCATAATGTGATACGGATTTCGCATTGCGAAATCCTGTCGGGCACTAGCGCACCCTTATCTTGTTAGGGATTCCATCCCTAAGACCCTGGTATATTTACAGCCTTCCTCTGTAAAAAAGGCACAAAAAAAGACAGAACAGCATGAAATTTGCCTTCTGTCTCTTTTGCACCCAATATATGAAATATGGCTACAAATCTATATCCATTTGTAACCATATCTGTTCTGATATCTTTCCTTAAAATAACTGTTACTAAAATGAACACCTAATGTAGCCATTCTTCCATTTCTGGTAACAGCCTTGTATCCAAACCTATTCCATCATTCCAAAATCAAGAAATTCGTTTTCCTCAATCTCAAAATTTGATTCCTTACTAAAATCACCAGAACCAATCTCTACTTCTGCTCCAGAAGGATTTATTGCACCAGTAGCATTTGCAGTAGGAAGTATTCCTGTGGAATTTACTACCACTTGCTGTCCAACCACAGAACCATTCTGAAAAGGAATCTGTTGTATACACATCACATAATTCCCGATCAGTGCCGGAAGATTACTGAGTACCCTCTCTTCCACTGACTTAACGATTCTGTCTGAAAAAGCATCTTCCTTTTCCCTTGTCTCAAAGTACGGATCTTTCTCTTGTTTCATACATTTCTCATAATAATCCAGTATAGCAAGCACCACGAATTTGCTCTGGGACTTGAAATGTTTCTTATCAAGGGCATGTAAGATTTCCCATGCCCTTTTATCTTCCTCTTCTTCCTCATAGAATCGGATATTCGTATTTCTAATCATTGAAAACTCCTTTCACACAAGATTTTAACCGTATCAATTTATCAGAAACATTTCTGATTAACGATTCTGGTTTTGTCTGCGAAGCCCCATATAACAGTAATACTCGTACCCTTTTGCCGTAGCACAGATGTCTGTGATAAAGAAAGTCTTATCTGGATTATACTCTCCAACGGTTTCCACCAGCTTATGACCACCACCCATAATATGCAGATTCATGAGCTTATCGTTATATTCATAATCTTTCAGTTTCGCAAATATTTCAGCCACATACTCAGCTGCTGCATTTATGATCAAGGAATTATACGGTTCATCTACTTTTGTTACTCCCGTTCTTAGAAAACGCTCAATCACATCATCCATAAGATTGGTGCCTGTTTCATCCAGTACCTTGTTGCGAATTCGAATCGCACACTGATTGACTCCGAATTTCTCTGTCCAGGATTTATTCTCCATTGCCCTTCTGTCATTGAGATACATGATGTTCATAGTTCCATTTCCAATATCCACAAGCATATTAATTCCGGTAAATTCTTTTAATGTCTCTGCCACCGCAGAATAACATTGAGGCATTACGGTACAATCTACAATCTCTACCAGATATTTCTTCTCCCGATATTCGAAATCCACATAGCGGTTACGGAGCAGGTAAGCCTTAAAAGATTCTCTCTGTGCCTTTACCCACTTCAGTGGAAGTCCTACCGCTAGATGAATCTTTGCCTCATGCAATCCTCGAAGTTCCAGTTCCTTTGCAATTGCCGCCAGCGTCAGAATATAATAATCATCGTCTGCAATCTTATCTGCCAGAAAGCTTTTATGACCTTCTGATATTACATAACTCAACTTTCCCACCAGTAACGGTAGATGTAACCCCTGATAAATCAGGTAAAACAACTTTATAAATCGGTGCATTGACATGAAAATAGCACCAATCCTTGGTATAATAAGATCACCACAATCAA
>JAEWMZ010000280.1 GCA_023392995.1 Bacillota bacterium | reverse complement strand
AATATGGAAAGGAACAGAAGGAGATCGGAGAGCTTGGAAAGAATCAGGTATTCTTCTTGCCTTATCTCATGGGAGAAAGAACGCCCCATAATAATCCAAATGCCAGAGGAACCTTTATTGGCATGACGATGGATACAACTCGTGCTGATATGACACAGGCTGTATTAGAGGGGGTTGCCTTTGCGCTTCGGGATTCCTTTGAGATTACAAAGTCCCTGGGTGTTGCTGTAGAGCGTATCCGTATTAATGGCGGCGGTTCCAAGAGTCCGTTATGGTGTAAAATCATTGCCGATGTATTAAATGTAAAAGTAGATAAGATCAACACAGAAGAGGGACCGGCTTTTGGAGCTGCGATCTTGGCTGCCGTTGGCTGTGGAAAATATGCGACTGTGGAGGAAGCTACGGAGAAGCTGATTAAAGTAATTGAAACAACAGATCAGGATGAGGCCGCCGTAGAACGTTATAATAAAAAGTATGAGATATTTAAAGAACTATATCCTACTTTAAAGGATATGTATAATAAATTAGTATAGATATCATAGGCAGCAGAATAGAAACTGGACAGAGGCTTTGTAAGCTGGTTCACTTGGGTAGCAGGGGAATCTGCTTACTGCATCTGCTTGAATCGTCTGGAACCAGGTGCACCAGCTTGCTGCTTCCTCTGTTATAATATAAAACGTGGCTGTTAGTAAATCTAACAGCCACGTTTTATATATACTCATTAAATGAAAGTGTGTAAGCGATTTTTAGTTATATCATTGGCAATTGCCAAGCCCAATAAAGATAGCAGAGAATTGCAATAAGATCAATGATTTACATAGTTACAATTTATTGTAGTAATGAAAGTATGCTTAATTAGTGTTTTTTAAAAATATTTCGCATCATGTGCTTTTCTTTCTTCGAGGTTGCATTCATTTGATTAAAAAAGTATTCACAATAATCATACCTCTCGGAGGTAATCCAGGTGGGTGCTACATTCGTATAATACTCAGGCGTATAAATCGATGTATTTGTGCTGTTGATATACATATGGTTTCCTCCTCTATATAGTACATAAGTAATTAGAATCAAATTATTTCCTTGCTATGGTTATATTATATCCTGTAATTGACTTTCTGTATATAATCTGATAATCTAAAAATAAATGAAAAAATGGTGCCCATAGCACAAAACATATGTTTGGTTTTTGCGGGCGAAACTGATTGAAAAGGTGATAATGTGGCTATTCGTTTTTGGGAGATCTATGAAGAGACTAAGGATACCTTTCTTCTTCGGATTATTGCGGGAAAAGCAGGAATGGATACTGTAGTCAGCTGGGTGCACATGCTGGAGGATGAGACTATCGTATCGAGATTTCACGGTGAAGAGCTTGCGATTACAACAGGTATGAAAGCCGGACAGCCGGACTGGTTATTGAATCTGGTAAAAGAAATGCACCGGGACGAATGTGCCGGAATCATCATCAATACGGGAATGTATCTCCAGGAGATACCGAAGGAAGTAGTTGCGTGGTGTGAGGAGCATCGCTTCCCTCTGCTAGAGATGCCGTGGGAAATCTCCATTACCGGTCTCATCCAGGATTACTGCATGAGGATCATTGATCAAATGCAATCGGAAAAGAAGGTGAGCAATGCTTTTCGTGAAGTTTTTCAGGGACGGGGAAATGTAACCGAGGTGAAACAAATTTTAGAACAAAGATTTGATATGGCGGGTGCCTTTCAGATTTTCTGTATCCACGTAAAGAAATCAGCGGTAGAAGAGGTGGACTTTAATCATGCCGCTTTTAAACTGGAGAATTTATTTGGTCTTTGGAAAGGAAAACTTGCGTATTCAGGGAATCAAAAAATCAATATTTCCTATGGCTTAATACGGATGGAGGATTCCTTGGTACTGGTGCTGAACAATCTGGAGGATCGGTATGATAAGGATCTGCCTGAATTGATTTTACAAAGCTTTGTTTATTTTCAGGAGAAGAATCAATTCTTTCTTGGAATCGGACCAAGACTATCGGGCGTAAGCAGTCTTCCACTCTGCTATAAGCGCGCCCGCACAGCAATGAAGATGGCAATAGAGACAGATAGAGCGGTGGTATATTTTAAGGAAATGGGTTTCTATCAGATATTATTTTCGATTGATGATACAGAAATACTTGCCAACTATGCGAATGAAATACTAGGCAAGCTGGAACGCTATGATATAGAGCATAATTCTGTCTATGTAGAGACCTTAAGGAGTTATATTGAGAATGACCGGAGCTTGCTTCGTGTGGCAGAAGATACCTTTACCCACAGGAACACAGTAAATTATCGTATCCAAAATATTAAGAAGATCTTAGGCTGTGAGCTGAAGGACTCCAAGGAAATATTTCCTTATCAAGTGGCCTTTTACATCAGAGATATCGAGAGAAAGGCACAGATTCAAGAATTCATTAATTAAAGTGCCGGTCAGAAAACAAATAGTACGACGCAGAGTTTTGGCAGTGATCTGCTATCTTTCGAATAGAATTGATTGCCGCGGCTTTGTGTGCTACAATAGTTGGGCTAAGATACACGGATATTTAAGGTAATTGCGAAACTCATTAACGGACGCTATTGTATACACAACAGATACTATATCGAAGCGAAAGCTAAGCCCGAAGAATGCATTGAACCGAAGCCTGAAGGAAGCGCCCCGGCGATGAAATGGTATTTGTTGTGTATACAATCTCAAAAAGTATATTTTTCGCAATTGCCAACACGGATATTTAAGAGAAAGGAGCTGCGGCATATGCAGCCATATACCGGATTTGCAGCTGTCTACGATATGTTTATGGATAATGTTCCATATGAAGAATGGGCAGTTTATGTAACAAAACTATTGAATAAATATGGAATTGATCAAGGCCTGGTGTTAGAGCTAGGATGTGGAACCGGCAGCATGACCAGACAGCTGGCAGCTGGCGGCTATGATATGATTGGTATTGATAATTCGGAGGAAATGCTTCAGATAGCCAGAGACCGATGTGAGGAGGATAAGAATAAGATTCTTTATCTTTGTCAGGATATGAGAGAATTTGAGCTGTATGGTACTGTGGCAGCAGTAATCAGCGTATGTGACAGTATGAATTATATTCTCTCCGAGGAGGATCTGCTGCAGGTATTTAAGCTGGTGAATAACTATTTGGATCCAAATGGGATATTTATCTTTGATCTGGATACCCAGTATGCGTATGAAGAGATACTCGGGGATTCTACGATTGCGGAGAATCGTTCGGAGGGCAGTTTTATCTGGGAAAATACCTATTATGAAGAGGAACAGATGAATGAGATCAATCTTTCCTTGTTTATCCCGGAACACCTGGATTCAGGCGAAGGTACCGAGAGCAGGGCAAAGCTATTTCGAAGATATGAAGAAACTCATTATCGCAAAGCCTATTCACTGAAGACGGTAAAGCAGTTGATTGAGGCGGCAGGAATGGAGTGGATTGGAGCCTATGAGGCTCTAACAGAGAAAAAGCCGAAGAAGGACTCGGAACGCGTATACATTGTTGCAAGAGAAAAGAGACAAAAGAATAAATTGTATGTGGAAGCGTAAGATTTTCCTGTTACGGGAAAGCTGCGAAGAGGATACAAAAAAGAATTTATGCAGCGATATATTACCCTGATTGTAAAATAATATAAGCAATAAGCATGAATGGATGTCTGTGGAAACAGCTATAGCTGTGAGTTCCGCATAGGTAATTGCTGTGTATACAATTGCAATGACTATATTGTTTCGCAATTGCCTACTATGAGTGATAGTTTAAATGGAGGTTTCAATGAGTGATTATATAATTCGTGCAAATGCAGCCGATAACCAGATTCGTGCATTTGCAGCAACAACCAGAGAGTTAGTAGAATATGCAAGAAGCATTCATGACACAAGTCCTGTGGCTACAGCAGCACTGGGAAGGCTGTTAACGGCAGGAGCCATGATGGGAAGCATGATGAAAGGGGAGAAGGATTTACTCACCCTTCAAATAAAAGGAAATGGACCCATTGGTGGAATTACGGTTACAGCAGATGCCAGGGGTACGGTGAAGGGTTATGCCTATAACCCAGAGGTGCTCCTTCCGGCGAACGAAAAAGGAAAACTGGATGTGGGTGGAGCTGTTGGTGAAGGAATCCTTAGTGTAATAAAGGATCTTGGCTTAAAGGAGCCCTATGTGGGACAAACTCATTTGGTGTCCGGTGAGATAGCGGAAGACTTAACCTACTATTTTGCCACCAGTGATCAGGTTCCTTCGGTGGTAGCTCTAGGTGTATTAATGAATAAGGATAACACCGTAAGAAGAGCCGGAGGCTTCATCATCCAGCTGATGCCCTTTGCCGAGGATTGGGTTATTGATTTGCTGGAAAAGAAGGTGAATGAGATCTCCAGTATTACTTCCCTCCTGGATCAGGAGATGTCCCCGGAAGCGATTCTGGAGCATATTCTAAGCGATGTGGGGTTGGAGATAACGGATAAGCTTCCAACGGCCTTCGAATGTAATTGTACAAAGGAACGGGTGGAAAAGGCCATCATTTCCATTGGACAAAAGGATATACAGGAAATGATTGATGACAATGAACCAATTGAAGTGAACTGTCATTTTTGCAGTAAACATTATCAATTTACGGTTGAGGAGCTTCAGGAAATGCTTAGCCGAAGCAGATAATTACTGTTATGAGTTTGTTGCTTATAGATCGTCCGTTTCATAGAAAAAAGCCCCTTTCATCAAGTCTTGATGAAGAGGGCTTTTCTCTTTAGGGTGTGCTTGAAAACTGCTTGTACCGGGCGTTCAGAGAGGTGCAATGAGTTTTCAGGCACACCTTAGGCAGAATTAGCGGTTTTGCTGAGATGGCTGCTACTTTGTAAGCAAAACATACATACCGCATAGTACTCCCAAAAACAAAAGATTAAAGGCAGTAAATTCTGCGAGATAGCGAAAAGGCTTAGCATTTTCCGTCTTACAATAAAACTTATATGATATCAGGCTTGCCAGGGAAGCGATCAGGGTTCCAAGACCTCCGATATTTGCTCCAAGAATCAATAGTTCATACTTGCTCGTGAAGCGGGATAGCAATACAGCAGCCGGAACATTACTAATTATTTGGCTGGTAATGATAGTGACCAGGTATTCCCGATTCTCCATTATTTGAGTCAAAAATGCTTTTACAGCTGGAATATGGCCGATATTACCGACAAAGATAAAGAAACAGATAAAGGTTAGTAATAAGGAATAATCTACCTCCTTAAATATGCCCCGGTCAAAAATCAGAGTAGAGGCCAAAACAATAATAAGCATCGCCCGAAAATCGACCAATCTCAGAACGCACAATAAGCAGATAATAAATTGGAGGCCGTACATGAACAATAAATGTTGGTTGGATTTTAAATCCTGGGTTTCCTGGGACAGCTTTATCTGGAGGGATTCCTTTTTTATCGTCAGTGCTGCAATGCTCAGCAGAAAGAAGGAGATCAGAAGATAAGGAGCTGTAATTTTAATAAATTCATTCATGGATAAATGGTAATAGGAGTACAGATATAAATTCTGCGGGTTGCCAACAGGAGTAAGCATGCTCCCCAGATTCGCAGCAATGGTTTCCAGTACGATTAGGCGGATCATAAAGCGTTGTTTACCGGTTAAGTTTAACAAAATGATGGTAAAGGGAACAAAGGTGATCAAAGCCACATCATTGGTGATCCACATGGAGGAGAAGAAACAGAGCATCGTTAGAACATAGCTCAGACTTCGAAGGCCCACCACCAGGGATAACAACCCCTCGGATAACTTCATAAAAAGGCCGATCTTCTGCAATCCTGCCATTACAAGCATAAGGGAAAGCAGCAGAGCCAGCACCGGAAAATCAATATAGGAAAGATAGCTGGCGGAAGGGAGAACAAAAAGCATGGTTACAATAGCGGCAATTCCGGAGATGCACAGAACAGTTTCGTGCTTAAGAAAAAAAATAGTTCGAAGAGTTAAGGTTTTCATTTCATTCTATCCTCAGATTAATTTCATTTATTTTAAGTAAATAAGCTTCTAGTACTGACTTGCGTAAATTTCCCTTAATATCAATGCCTGGTATTTGCACTGAGGCAAGGCGGAGGAATGAGACGTAGTGGTTCCTACACCGATCAAAGTGCTTGCTTGCAAGCACTTATGGACAACGCGGCATCAGTGTAAATAGCGGGTGCTGAATTAAGTGGAATTTATGTAAAGTAGTACAAGGCGGTATAACATACTTTCTAATTCTATGCCCAAAGATATAAAAAAGCAAATAGAAAAAATATCGGATTATTGTATTTTCGTTCAGCAAAAACTACAATTGGTGCAAAATACAAAAATATACAAATGTGAATATTTTTCCGCGTATAAATTGCAAAAATTGATTTATAATTAATATTAATAAGTAGCATAAACCCTAGTAATATATAGGGTTTCAGCGGTTTTTTACCACCATAAAATATGTCGGAAAAGGACTTTCAAACCCCTGCTGATTTTGTGCATTTATACAAAATTATGACTTTCACAACGGAAACAAAGAAATAGCTATTGCGGATTTTTGACGTTCATAATAAGATGAAAGAGTAACGAGGGTTCTTTGGTAGAATAGAAACCAAATTAACGAAAGCGAAATAGCAGGCTTTCCTTAATCATATATTTAAAATATAGAAAAGGATAGGTGGCAGTTGCAATGAATAAATTAGACATGCTCTATGAAGGAAAAGCGAAAAAAGTTTATAAGACAGACGTGGAAGATGTATATATTGTAGACTATAAGGATGATGCAACCGCATTTAATGGATTAAAGAAGGGGACAATCTTAGGAAAAGGCGTAGTAAATAATAAAATGTCGAACCATATGATGAGCCTTCTGGAAAAGGAAGGGGTTCCTACTCACTTAGTGGAGGAATTAAGTGACCGTGAGACAGCGGTGAAAAAGGTAGAGATCGTTCCGCTTGAAGTAATCGTTAGAAATGTATCTGCTGGCAGCTTTGCTAAAAAACTAGGCATGGAAGAAGGAATTCGCTTAAAGGCTCCGACATTGGAATTTTCCTATAAAGATGATGCGCTGGGTGATCCTTTTATCAATGATTATTATGCAATTGCTTTGGACTTGGCTACGAAGGAAGAAATTGAACGTATTACCGAGCTTGCATTTAAGGTTAATGAAGTTCTGTGTAACTATTTTGCATCCGTTGGTATTGATTTGATAGATTTTAAGATTGAGTTTGGCAGATGTAAGGGAGAGATTATTCTTGCAGATGAGATTTCTCCGGATACCTGCAGACTTTGGGATATTACAACCCATGACAAGCTGGACAAGGATCGTTTCCGTCGAGATTTAGGAAAAGTAGAAGATGCTTACCAGGAAGTGTTCAAACGTCTGGGGATACAATAAGAAAAATCGAGGCTGTTCGAAGTCGGACAGCCTCTTGCTGTTGAAGAATATGACTTGCTAGGTATAAAGCCTGCACCTAATTGTCTGGATGAAGAACACATCTTTATAGCAATATCGAACTAGAGATAGAAGATTGATCAATTTCGGCTGGTGGGACTTTTACCTGGTAAATCATAAGAATAACGAATGAAATGACGAGCTATTGGGAATAGAGTGATATGGATTTGATGAGAGGACGTGAACCCATGTTAATGGAAAATAACAATTATGATCCGGATGAATTACATGAAGAATGTGGCGTATTTGGAGTCTATGATCTGGACGGAAATGATGTCGTATCAACGATATATTACGGGTTATTTGCACTACAGCACAGAGGGCAGGAAAGCTGCGGTATAGCAGTAAGTGATACACAGGGGCCAAAGGGTAAGGTAAAGGCCTGCAAGGGTATGGGGCTGGTCAGTGAAGTATTTACTCCGGAGCAGCTGGAAAGCCTAAGCGGAAATATTGGTGTTGGACATGTTAGGTATTCGACGGCAGGTGGCAGCAATATTAATAACACACAGCCTTTGGTATTAAATTATGTAAAGGGAACCCTGGCACTTGCTCATAATGGTAATCTGGTTAATACGCCGATGCTGCGCCGTGAGCTGGAATATACCGGAGCTATATTTCAGACTACCATTGATTCAGAAGTAATTGCATATCACATTGCAAGAGAGCGTTTAAATTCGAAATCTGTAGAAGAAGCTGTGGCGAGAGCGATGAAGAAGATCAGCGGTGCATATTCCCTGGTGATCATGAGCCCCAGAAAACTAATTGGTGCCAGAGATCCCTTTGGCTTCCATCCACTGGTCATTGGAAAAAGAGGGAATGCTTATATCCTGGCATCGGAAACAGCGGCTCTCAGCGCGGCGGATGCAGAATTTGTCCGTGATGTACTGCCGGGAGAGGTTGTTATGATCAATAAAGACGGCATTCATTCCGATACTTCGCTTTGCGGGCAGCAGACAGCGAAATGTATCTTCGAATATATCTACTTTGCAAGACCGGATACCCGTTTTGACGGTGTCAGCGTCTATAACTCCAGAATAATGGCAGGAAGAATTCTGGCACAGAGCCATCCCGTGGATGCAGATGTTGTTGTCGGTGTACCGGATTCCGGGAACGCAGCAGCGATGGGTTATTCCTTGGAGTCCAAGATTCCCTTTGGGATGGCATTTGTAAAAAATAGCTATGTCGGTAGAACCTTCATTAAACCAAAGCAATCCATGCGTGTTTCCAGCGTAAGAATTAAGTTAAACGTTCTTCCGGAAGTAGTTGCAGGAAAACGAGTGGTTATGATTGATGATTCTATTGTGCGGGGAACCACCAGTGCAAAGATTGTTAAGATGTTAAAGAAGGCAGGAGCCACAGAGGTTCACGTTAGAATAAGTTCTCCTCCCTTTTTGCATCCTTGTTATTTCGGAACCGATGTGCCGAGCGGTGATCAATTAATCGCGCATAATCACACCATAGATGAGATTAGGGATATGCTGGATGCAGACTCTCTGGGATATTTAGAGGTTGCGCGTTTGAGTGATATGATTGGTGGAGACAAAGGATACTGTGATGCCTGCTTCACGGGGAACTACCCCATTGAGCCACCCCAGGAGGACATTCGGGGAGAGTATGAGCTGTAGGATGGGTTACCATAGAGATTAGCTTATACTTGCTTCGCCCAGCTTCGTCCAGGTTCTGACGCCGCCGCTGGCAAGAGAATGCCAGAGAACAGAGTTAGAAGAAATAAAAGCAAAAGTATAAAAGATAGAAGGACAAGAGAAGACGACAAAGCTGTATAACAAAAGATTGAGATGCAGAAGGGCAAAAACAAAGGGCAAAAACAGAAAGGCAAAAAACAAAGGGTAAAAAAAGAAGGGTAAGAATAAGTTAACAAATTTAAGTTGATTAAAATACCTGTTAATAATAGAATAGATTAGTAGAGAAAAACTGGTATCAGACAATCGTATGGCTAGTATTCACAGCGGATATTGCTTCTACAATTGTCAGGATCACAGGATATTAAGAAAGAGGTATTCAAAGATGAGTTACGATAAATATGTAAGCCCATTATCTGAGCGTTATGCGAGCAAGGAAATGCAATACATTTTCTCACCGGATATGAAATTTAAAACCTGGCGAAAGCTATGGGTTGCGCTGGCAGAGACAGAGCGTGAGCTTGGATTAAATATTACTGAGGAACAGATTGAGGAATTAAAAGCATTTCAAGAGGACATCAATTATGAAGTAGCAAAGGAACGGGAAGCATTGGTTCGCCATGATGTAATGTCCCATGTCTATGCTTACGGCGAACAATGTCCAAAGGCGAAGGGAATCATTCATTTGGGTGCTACCTCCTGCTATGTTGGAGATAATACAGATCTGATTGTTATGACGCAGGCACTGAAGCTTGTAAAGAAGAAGCTGATTAATGTTATGTCGGAGCTTTCTAAATTTGCGGTGGAATACAGTGCACTTCCGACGCTGGCATTTACCCATTTCCAACCGGCACAGCCGACTACAGTGGGCAAAAGAGCAGCCTTATGGCTGATGGAATTAAAGCTGGATTATGATGACTTAAGCTATCTTATTGATAGCATGCAATTACTTGGTTCCAAGGGTACTACAGGAACCCAGGCAAGCTTTCTGGAGTTATTTGACGGGGATCACGATAGGATCAAAAAGCTTGATCAAAGAATAGCGGAAAAAATGGGCTTTACCGGATGCTATCCTGTATCAGGACAAACCTATTCCAGAAAAGTTGATTTAAGGGTGCTGAATATCCTTTCCGGTATTGCAGCCAGTGCTCATAAATTCTCCAATGATATTCGTCTCTTACAGCATTTGAAGGAAATCGAAGAGCCTTTTGAGAAAAACCAGATTGGTTCCTCCGCTATGGCCTATAAGAGAAACCCGATGAGAACGGAGAGAATCGCCTCCTTAGCAAACTATGTCATGGTGGATGCATTAAATCCTGCAATTACAACAGCAACACAATGGTTTGAAAGAACACTTGATGACTCTGCAAATAAGAGAATCAGCGTCCCGGAGGCTTTTCTTGCAGTGGATGGTATCCTGGACTTATATCTGAATGTAGTGGACGGACTCGTTGTATATCCTAAGGTAATTGAACGGCGCCTGATGCAGGAGCTGCCTTTCATGGCGACGGAAAATATTATGATGGATGCGGTAAAGGCTGGCGGTGACCGTCAGGAATTGCATGAGAAGATTCGTACTTTATCCATGGAAGC
>JAEWMZ010000174.1 GCA_023392995.1 Bacillota bacterium | reverse complement strand
CAAAGCCGCTGAGATCACCTTCCGCATCCGGATCGGGCGTTACCGATAATTTGATTGCTTTTGGGATATGCTTTTGAACACCCTTAAGATGAATTGTAAAATAAATATGAGTTCCAAACAAAAGGATAGGCAAGGGTATGCCCCAGAGAAAATTATTGGCGAGCTTAATCATCTCAATCATAGAGGTGTTACTCCAGATGGCAGTTTTTACAAGTATATGACTGGCTTTTAAATGTATGCAGAAAATAGTACAACAAGGGGAGGGTGTGTAACAATTCAAATTTTGAATGTTATACACCCTCCCTGAAAGGAAAATTTATTAATAATAGATCATTTATCAATCATGTTATTAAATAAATGATTCAACTAAGGCCTTCACTACATGTTCAAAGCCCATACCATGGGAAGCTTTTACTAATATGGTATCATTCTTTTGAAGAATTTGAGGCAGAGTCTTAATTAATTCATCTCTGGTTTGGAAGTGCTTTAGTTCTATTATAGAGGAGGTCTTCTCCTTTGCGGATAAAGCACCTTCATACATATTCCAGGAAAGACTGCCAACGCAGAGCAGTATGTCAATGTTATGCTCAGCAGCATAGACACCGACCGCTCTATGCATTTCCTTCTCTTTATTTCCTAATTCGAACATATCCCCCAGAATAGCCAGCTTTCTGGTATCTGCTTTATTTAGCAAATCAATGGCTGCTCTCATGGAGACAGGATTTGCATTATAGCAGTCATCAATGATGGTGTAGCTTTCATGGCGAAGCACGTTACTTCTTCCTCCTAAGGCCTTAACGGCTGAAATGCCCGCCGCGATCTCGGTAAAGTCTAATCCAAGAAGAATACCAACTGCAGTAGCAGCAAGTGCATTGAGTACCATATGCTCTCCCGGTAAGGGAACCTGGGTCTGAAATTCATCGTGATTGACATGTATTTTACAGGCACTTCCGAATAATCCATGGGTAACAACTTCAGTGGCGTATATATCATTTTCCGTACCGAGTCCAAAGCGCAAAGGCTTGCGACCCTTAACTTCCTTTAAGGTAATCAGTTTATCATCGTCTCCGTTAATGCATACACTGCCATTTTCGTTCATGAAATCAAAAATTTCAGTCTTTGCTTTCAGAATACCATCTCTTGAGCCTAGATTTTCAAGATGGCACTGACCTATGTTCGTAAGGACGCAAATATCGGGTTTTGCGATTTCACTAAGGCGGTGCATCTCACCGAAATCACTAATCCCCATTTCCAGTACAGCAATCTGATGCTCTTTCTTAATCCCCAGTATGGTTAGAGGAAGGCCGATCTCATTATTAAAGTTGCCAAGTGTTTTTAGCACCTGGTATTTTTGAGACAGAACACTGCTTATGAACTCCTTCGTGCTGGTTTTTCCCACACTTCCGGTGATTCCGACTACTTTGATGTCCAATTGCATACGATACCATTTTGCAATTTCTTTTAGAGCCGTATAGCTATTTTTTACAAGAATATAGGGACCGGCAGGAGTTTTGGGAGCCTGTTCACATACTACGGCTAAAGCTCCTTTTTCAAAGGCACTTGAGATGAAGTTGTGCCCATCCACACGCTCTCCGGCAGCAGCAATAAATAAATATCCTTCCTTAACCAGTCTGGAATCAATCACCGCGCCTGTTATTTCCTTCTCAGAGAAGTGATCGCCTAAATATAAGGTACCCCCGCAGGCAGCTGCTATTTGGATTAAATTCATATTTTTCATTCCGGCCTCCATCTTCTGACTATGCAACATCATATTTTTTTAATGAAATTTCTATGATTTTTTCACATAAGCTTTCAAAACTAATACCAGCTGCTTTTGCCTCTTGAGGCAGCAGAGAGGTAGGTGTCATGCCTGGAAGGGTATTGGCTTCAAGGCAGAAAAG
Organism: Bacillota bacterium; assembly: GCA_023392995.1. Taxonomy (GTDB): domain Bacteria; phylum Bacillota; class Clostridia; order Lachnospirales; family Lachnospiraceae; genus Mobilitalea. The sequence continues at coordinate 34,907 of JAEWMZ010000174.1, read as the reverse complement.
CTCGTTGTTCTCATTAAGTAAAAAATCCATGCGTGCGTAGGTCTTTATACGAAGGGCTGCAAATACATCTTCAGCAATTTTTTGCATCTGCTTTGCGATGGACTCCTCTAAGACGGCAGGACAGGTCTCAACCGTGCTGCCGGGCTGATATTTATTCTTATAATCGTAGAAGCTAACCAGCGGAGCAATCTCAATCACAGGCAGGGCCTTGCCATCCAGAACACCTACGGAGAATTCCCTGCCACGGATGTATTGTTCAATCACAACTTCATTTCCATAAGTAAAGGCATCCTTTAGACCGGCATGCATTTCTTCGGGAGAATTTGCGATGGTCACCCCAACACTTGAGCCGCCGCAGCTGACCTTAACAACACAAGGGTAATGACTCCATTCAAAGGATTCCCCTTTTTTTGCATGAATGCCTTGTGGCGTTGGAATTTTATAAAAAGAAAATAATTCCTTTGTAATTGCCTTATCCATGGCAATGGCACTGCTGACATAATCCGTTCCGGTATACTTAATTCCCATTAAGTCAAAAGCAGCCTGAACCTTGCCATCTTCCCCGTTTTCTCCATGAAGAGCGATGAAAACAATATCTGCAATACTGCAGATATCCAGTACACCTTTTCCAAAAAAGCTTTTTGAGGAATCTTTCCTTAAGGCTTTAATTTGTTCGAGATCGGGATTGCTTTCGCTTACAGAGCTTAAGTTTGCTGTCCAATCGTTTTCTATATTAAATACATCGGTAGTATTACCATCATAGCCTAAGTAAACATCCAATAGAATCGTCTGATGTCCGCTGCTTTTTAACGCTTTGTAAATCATAGATCCTGTAGATAAGGATACATCTCTTTCTGTGCTTGTTCCCCCGGCCAATACTACTATTTTCATATATAACTTCCTCACTTTCCATCATTGCAATCTAAGATGAAAGGATGCTTTTCATCCTTTCCTATAAGTTATGAGAATCGGCACGATAGTTTCTCATAAAAGATACGGCATTTCATGTCGTGCAAATCGAAGAAAGGACATAATTTTATCCTTCCATATTGTTTTTAGTATAACGCAATCCATGTTACAAGTAAAGTTTTTAAAGTAACCGGAGCATATCAAAATATTATGAATAAATAAAAAATCAGAGAAGATATTACTATATGATATATATTACGTTAGTCCTTATGTTATCATAGAGATTAAGAGAAAAGCTATTGAAATAATGCTAAAAAATAATCATTAAGTGCTATTAATTACCAATCATAATATTTGTAAATCTGTACACAATATGATTACAGGCAATACAAAACAAAGTCATGCGCGGTGACTAATACTTAGATAAGTAGTAACCGCTGAACCTACAAGTAGCTGATTTTGTATCTTGGTTGCTTTGATGTCAATAAAATGGAGGTGAAAATAATATGGCAAGTAATAATAGCAGTTCTAACAGATCAGCAGTACCTGAGGCAAGAGAAGCTCTCAACCGTTATAAGATGGAAGTTGCTAACGAGATCGGTGTTCCGTTGAAACAGGGTTACAATGGTGACTTAACCAGCAAGCAGAACGGTTCTGTTGGTGGAGAAATGGTTAAACGTATGATTAGACAACAGGAACAGCAGATGTCTGGTGGTTCCAAGTAATAATGAGTTAATAAGAATAACAGGAGACCAATATGGCCTCCTGTTATTTTTATCAAAAATTATTTCCATAAATCGTTTATCTATGATAAAATAGTCATGATTAACAGGTTTTAATATTTTGGAATATAATATTCAGGATATGATGATGAAAAACATGAATAACCTATTACAAGGCATATACTTAATATAGGCAACAAAGAGTGAAATGCACAACATATCACATTGGTACCTCGCGACCTAGCGGACGAATGCTTGTTAGTGTGAAATGCAGGGCATGACACATCCGGCATTGAATGACCTGGAGGTCAAATGATCGTTAGAGTGAAATGAAGAGCATATCACATCGGTACCTCGCGATTTGGAGGTCGAATGTCAGTCAGTGAGAAAGGATAAGAAAATGGGAAAATATTTTGGAACAGATGGCTTCCGGGGCGAGGCAAATGTAAATCTTACAGTAGAGCATGCATATAAGGTGGGAAGATTTTTAGGATATTACTATGGTAAAAACCATAAGGCAAATATTGTGATTGGAAAAGATACCAGAAGGTCAAGCTATATGTTCGAATATGCCTTGGTGGCAGGCTTAACTGCCAGCGGAGCAGATGCGTATCTGCTGCATGTTACGACTACCCCCAGTGTATCTTATGTCGTACGCAGCGAAGGGTTTGACTGTGGTATTATGATCTCAGCCAGTCATAATCCTTATTATGATAATGGAATAAAAGTAATTAATGGGGGCGGTTATAAACTGGAAGCTGATGTGGAGGCCTTAATCGAGGAATACATAGATGCTGAAAAGGATACGCTTCCATTTGCCACGAAAGAAAATATCGGAAGAACCGTGGACTATTACATTGGGAGAAACCGTTATGTGGGATATTTGATTTCATTGGCTACCAGGTCATTTAAGGATATGAGAGTGGGACTGGATTTATCCAATGGCTCAGCTACCACTGTGGCAAAGGGAGTATTTGATGCTCTGGGAGCAAAGACTTTTGTAATCAATAGTGAGCCGGATGGTACAAATATTAACAAAGATTGCGGATCTACCCATATGGAGCACTTGCAGAAATATGTGGTGGAAAATCATCTGAATGTCGGATTTGCTTATGATGGTGATGCAGATCGATGTTTAGCAGTGGATGAAAAGGGTAATATTATAGATGGCGATTTAATTTTATACCTTTGTGGGGTATATATGAAGCGCAAAAATGAGCTTGCGAATAATACAATTGTAACCACAGTAATGTCCAATTTAGGATTATATAAAGCACTGGAACGACAGGGTATTGAATATGAGAAAACGGCAGTCGGAGATAAGTATGTCTTTGAAAATATGATGACAAACGGTCATGCCTTAGGCGGAGAACAATCCGGTCATATTATCTTCAGTAAGCATGCAAGTACCGGCGATGGTGTTCTTACCTCTTTGAAATTAATGGAGGTAATGCTGGAAAGCAAGGCTCCGTTATCCGAGCTTCTGAAAGAGATTACTATCTTCCCCCAGCTGCTGGTTAATGTGAAGGTAAAAGATAAAAAAGCTGCGAGAGAAGATGAGGAAGTAGTAAAAGCAGTTGCACAAGTAGAAAGCGAATTGGGTAGTGAAGGCCGTATTCTGGTACGAGAGAGCGGCACAGAGCCTTTAGTCAGAGTAATGGTAGAGGCAGAAACAGGAGAAAAGTGCAAAGAGATGGTTGACCGTGTGGTAAAAGTGTTAAAGGAACAAGGTCATAGCATATAAAATGACAGCCGTAGGATCGGAGTCTCAAAAGGTTCCGATCCTATGGTTGCTAAGTGGTGGTGGATAAGGAAATTCACCTGGGAAATCCTTCGCCTGCTGAATTAGCGATACACCGGCTGAAGGACTGGTAACAAAACTGATGGAAAATAAAAATTTAGCAGTAAGTAAGGCAAATAAAATTAATTCTGGCATTTATAGAAACTATATGCTATAATATACTACTGTCGAAATGTCTGCTAAAATGGACATAATCTACTTGTACATAATAAATGGAAGTATTACTTCCAATTATATATTAACCGGAGGGAAATCTCTCCATGATCAGGATGGAGCAAAGCCTCCTGAACACCACCGGGAAAGAGGATTCTTTCCCATACAAGAGAACCGGTATGCGGCTTCCCTTGCAACATGATAAGAGGGAAATTAAATTTCCCTTAACTACCGGGAGGAAGAATCCTCCCAAAATACCAAGGGAGGTCATCCAGGCATATTGAGGAGTATTCTCACCGATACATGGAGAGAATCTACCCAATACATGGAGGAGATATACCCCCGTAGAATCTTAGGAGGAATTACAAAATGAGTTTACAGGTTGAAAAGTTAGAGAAAAACATGGCAAAGCTTACAATAGAGGCTTCCGCTGAAGAATTTGAGGGTGCGATTCAAAAAGCATACCTGAAGAACAGAGACAAAATTAGTGTACAGGGCTTCCGTAAGGGTAAGGCTCCTCGCGCATTAATTGAGAAGATGTATGGCGCTAGTATCTTCTATGAGGATGCAGCAAATGAATTGATTCCTGGAGCATATGAGAAGGCAGCACTTGAGAGCGGCTTAGAAATTGTATCCAGACCAGAAATTGATATTGTACAGGTTGAGAAGGGTAAGGAATTTATTTTCACAGCTGAAGTTGCTTTAAAGCCAGAAGTAACCTTAGGTCAATATAAGGGTATTGAGGTAGAGAAGAAAGAAGCAGAAGTAACGGAAGAAGAAGTTTTAGCTAAGATTGACAAAGAGCGTGAACAGAATTCCAGAACGATCACTGTTGAAGACAGACCGATTCAGGACGGCGATACTGCTATCATTGATTTCGAAGGTTTTGTTGATGGTAAGGCATTTGAGGGCGGAAAGGGTGAGAATTATTCACTTGTAATTGGTTCCCATTCCTTTATCGATACTTTTGAAGAGCAGTTAATCGGTAAAAACGTTGGTGAATTTGTAGACGTTAATGTTACCTTCCCAGAACAGTATCAGGCAGAAGAGCTTGCAGGAAAGCCAGCACTTTTCAGAGTAAAAATCAATGAGATTAAAGTGAAAGAGCTACCTGAGTTAGATGATGATTTTGCACAGGATGTATCTGAATTTGATACCTTAGCTGAATACAAAGCAAGTATTGAGACAACAATTAAAGAAGGCAAGGAAAAAGAATTAAAGACTGCAAAAGAAAATGAAATCATAGATAAGATTATCGAAGGTGCAACAATGGATATTCCTGAGCCTATGGTTGCTGCCCAGGTAAATCAGATGGCAGAAGATTTCGCACAGAGAATTCAGTACCAGGGTCTTTCACTGGAACAGTACTTCCAGTTTACCGGAATGGATGCTAAGAAGTTCATGGAGAGCTTACAGCCTCAGGCAGTTAAGAGAATTCAGAGCAGATTAGTTCTCGAAGCTATCGTAAATGCAGAGAGCATTGAAGTAACGGAAGAAGAGTTAGAGAAAGAGCTTACCGATATGGCAGCGATGTATCAGATGGAAGCAGATAAGTTAAAAGAGTTGGTTGGCGAGAAAGAAAAAGAGCAGATTAAGAAAGATGTTGCTGTTCAGAAGGCAGTTGACTTTGTAGTTGCACAGGCAGTAGAGAAATAATTTCTCGTAAACGCTAGAAGAAATAGGAGGATAAATGTATGAGTTTAGTACCTTATGTCATTGAACAAACAAGTCGTGGCGAGAGAAGCTATGACATCTATTCCAGATTGTTAAAGGAAAGAATCATTTTCCTCGGAGAAGAAGTAAATGATGTTACAGCAAGCCTTATTGTAGCACAGTTATTATTTTTAGAGTCAGAAGATCCTGGAAAGGATATTAATTTCTATATTAATAGCCCTGGTGGATCAGTGACTGCGGGTATGGCCATTTTTGATACCATGAATTATATCAAGTGTGATGTATCTACTATTTGTATCGGTATGGCAGCAAGTATGGGAGCTTTCCTGTTAGCTGGCGGTACCAAGGGTAAGAGATTTGCTCTTCCCAACGCAGAGGTAATGATTCATCAGCCATCCGGCGGTGCAAGAGGTCAGGCAACTGATATTAAAATTGTTGCGGACAATATCTTGAAAACCAGAAAAAAATTAAACGAGATTTTAGCAAAGAACACAGGAAAACCTTTAGAAGTCATTGAAGTTGATACCGAAAGAGATCATTACATGACTGCAGAAGAGGCTCGTGAATATGGATTGATTGATGGTATTCTGGCGAGCAGATAAAAGTAAGACCATCAGGGTGTAAAAAGTCCATTCCGGACTTTTTACACAGATATATAATTAATTTGGACTTTGCATGACTTAGGAGAAGAGGTGAGTAGGCAGTGGCAGGAAAAGTAGATGACAGAAAACAGTTGAGGTGCTCCTTTTGTAATAAAACCCAAGATCAGGTAAGAAAACTGATTGCCGGACCTGGTGTTTATATCTGTGATGAATGTATTGAGATATGCAGTGAGATTATAGAAGAAGAGTTTGAAGGCGAAGCTGTTGTTAATTCAGATATTAATTTATTAAAACCAGCAGAAATAAAAGCATTCTTAGACCAACATGTAGTTGGACAGGAGGATGCGAAGAAGGTGCTTGCTGTCTCGGTATACAATCACTATAAAAGAGTTCTCGCTGAAAAAGATTTGGATGTGGAGCTTCAGAAGAGTAATCTTCTGATGATAGGACCTACCGGTTCCGGAAAGACATATCTTGCTCAGACACTGGCTAAATTATTGAATGTTCCATTTGCAATTGCAGATGCTACTGCACTGACCGAGGCAGGCTATGTAGGTGAAGATGTTGAGAATATTCTTCTCAAGATTATCCAGGCTGCAGACTTTGATATTGAGCGTGCTCAATTTGGTATTATCTATATTGATGAAATTGATAAGATTACCAGAAAGTCAGAGAATACCTCCATTACCAGAGATGTTTCCGGTGAAGGTGTTCAACAGGCCTTGCTAAAGATTTTGGAGGGTACTGTTGCATCGGTTCCCCCTCAGGGAGGCAGAAAGCATCCCCATCAAGAATTTATTCAGATTGATACAACAAATATTCTGTTTATTTGCGGCGGAGCATTTGATGGACTTGAGAAAATTATTGAAGGCCGTATCGGACAAAAATCCATTGGTTTTAATGCTGAAATATCTGAAAAGAATAAGACCAGTGTAGGTGAGCTGTTTAGACAGGTAATGCCTCAGGATTTAATCAAATTTGGTTTGATTCCTGAATTTGTAGGCCGTGTACCTGTGACAGTTGCACTTGATATGTTAGATGAAGCCGCTTTAATAAGAATTCTTACTGAGCCAAAGAATGCGATTACCAAGCAGTATAAAAAGTTATTTGAGCTCGATGGTGTAGAACTTGAATTTGATACCGAGGCACTTAGTGAGATTGCAAAACAATCCTATACAAGGAAAATTGGAGCCAGAGGGCTCCGGGCGATCATGGAAAAGGTTATGATGGACTCTATGTATCATATTCCTTCTGATTCAAACGCAGTAAAATGCATTATTACAAAAGAGGCAGTACTGGGAACAGAGAAGCCTGAGGTAATATGGTCAGAGGATCTGATAGCCAGAAAACCAATGATGCGCCGATCCGGTAAAAAGAGTAAGGACGAAATAGCTTAAGTTAGAATGACAGGGGATGGAGCGAACAGCGGCATCCCCTTCTTCATGGCACAGATGGAATGGATTACGCTATGAACTAGCGGGTGAAGGCCTGTTAATGAGTAATAGCATGATGAACAGAAATAAGAAAGTGAGGGATATACATGATAATTAAAAGTGCAGAATTAGAGACCGTTTGTGGTATCACTAGTACCCTGCCAGAGAATGATAAGCCGGAGGTGGCCTTTGCAGGTAAATCAAATGTAGGCAAATCTTCCCTGATTAATGCCCTCATGAATCGAAAAGCCTTAGCCAGAACCTCTGGACAGCCAGGAAAGACACAGACGATTAATTTTTATCACATAAACAATGAGTTGTATTATGTGGATCTGCCCGGATACGGATATGCTAAGGTTTCCCAAAGTATCAAAGAAAAATGGGGAAAAATGATTGAAAAATATCTAAGAATGTCAAAGCAGCTTCGATGTATCTTTTTGTTGATTGATATTCGGCATGAACCTTCCGCAAATGATAAAAGCATGTATGACTGGATTGTATATAATGGCTTTCAGCCGATTATAATTGCCACAAAGCTGGACAAGATAAATCGTAGTCAGAGAGAGAAGCATTTAAAAATGGTAAGAGAAGGCTTGCAGGTAGCACCAGGAACCAAAATTATTCCTTTCTCTGCTGAAACCAAGCAGGGACGCGAAGAAATATGGGCTTGTATCGAAGAGATATGTGGATTAACGATAGAACCGTCCACAGAAGTATAGAAAGTCAGTTGCTGTATCGGGATCTGAACTGTAAGAGTCGGAGACTCACGATAAAGGGAGCTTCGAACTTTTCCTCTAATTAAGGGTTCTCGTATTAAGGCAGATATCGAAAGAAAGAAACTCCTCTTAGCTGTACAACGAAAGTGCAGATAGAGGAGTTTCTTTCTTTGCAGCCATGTACAGGCCAGGGAGGATTCTTCTTATCCACACATATACTGTAGTTTGACTCTTGGTATCTATTCATGATAACGATTTTCTAAGAGGGAGGACATGAGATAGGCATAAATGTCGGAGCTTTTCTCCTTCCAGTTGTTGCAGATTCTTAATGCCTCTTCTTCCGTAGGTACATTTAGAGTTAAATCAATTATGGTAGTATCACGTTCAATTACGCTTAGATGAGCAACATATTCTCCTTTTTTAACCTGATATAAATCGGAGCGGGTTGATACCTCCTCCTGGAGCTCATACTTGTTCTGAATCAGGTATATTTCTATATCTTCTTTGATCCCGGAGGAGATCGTATTATCAAAGAAGAGCAGTGTTTCATATCCGCTATCAGTGATACGATACAAGGTACTGTTTCGTACGGTTTTTGTCTCAACAAAAGCATCGTCAATTAATTCTGATAGAGCACGTTGGATATTAAAATAATTCGTATATTCCTTCTCTAAGATAAAGGCGGTAAGCTGTGCATTGGAAAGCGGGAAGTTTACCCGGCTAAGAATATACAAAATCATTAGTTTATACAACATAAAGGTATCGGATTGCATTGTGACCTCCTTATCAAATTAATAGCAGCGATCATATGAAAGTCAATCATATAATCATAGAATCGTTTCATTCAGTGATGTCTTATATTTCCCTTGATAAGTTCTGAGTTCTTTCATTTGGCTTTGAATAGTGTTAAGAACAAGCTTTTTGTTGGTACTCCAGAGTGGTGCTAATAAAAGCTTTTTGGGTCCGTCACCGGTAATTCGATGAATAACTACCTGCTCTGGTATACGCTCTAAACATGATATGACTAGATTTACATAATCCGCTAACGATAGCTCGTCCCGGAACAGACCATTCTCATACAGATCACCCAAATCAGTACCTTTCAGTATATGCAGCAATTGGAGCTTTATTCCTTGAATTGGTAAAGTGCAAAGGTAATCTATTGTTTTAAACATATCATCTTTTGATTCATTTGGCAAGCCCAGTATGGTGTGAACGACAACTTCAAGGCCAAGCTTATTTAGCTGATGTACCTTATCTTCAAAAACGGATAAGGGATAGCCGCGGCGAATCAAGTCAGCAGTATGCTCATGCATGGTCTGTAGTCCAAGCTCAATCCAGACAGGTTTTATTTGGTTAAGCTCCCATAGAAGCTGTAGTACCGCTTGATCAAGACAATCCGGTCTTGTAGCAATGGAAAGTACAACGATATCCGGATGTTCGATAGCTTCTCTAAAAATACGGGATAAATAAGAGACAGGAGCGTAGGTATTGGTAAAGGCCTGAAAATACGCGATATATTTTGCAGCCTCAGGGTTTTTTAGTTTTGAAGCAACTAAGCCTTTGGAAGACTCAATTTGTTCCGCAATGGAGAGAGTAGGTGCTGCTGCAAAATCGCCGGAACCTCCCTCGCTGCAAAAAATACAGCCCCGTGTGCCTAGGGTACCGTCACGGTTGGGACAACTCATACCGCCGTCCAACGCCAGCTTATATATTTTCCCACCGAATCGTTTCTTTAGTTCGTAATCCAAAGAGTGATATCGTTTATCATCCCATAGCATGGCTTCACGACTTTCTGATGTTTTGCTTTACAGCAGTGCTAACCACTTCACTTACACGAGGATCGAAGGGCTGAGGCATAATATTATCTGCATTCAGCTCTGTATCGTCAACCAAACCTGCAATTGCTATGGCAGCAGCCAGTTTCATTTCCTCTGTAATTTGTGTGGCGCGGCCTTCCAGCGCGCCCCGGAAAATGCCGGGGAAAGCTACAACATTGTTAACCTGATTGGGAAAATCTGAACGGCCGGTTGCCACAACCTTTGCACCGGCTTCTTTCGCGAGATCTGGCATAATTTCAGGGGTGGGATTTGCCATGGCAAAGATAATCGCATCCTGATTCATAGAAGCTACCATTTCTTTTGTAACGATGTTGGGAGCAGAAACACCTACGAATAGATCGGCACCTTGCAAAGCATCTGATAGCGAACCGGTTCGATGTTCCAGATTTGTAACAGAGAGCATTTGCTTTTGCATCCAGTTTAAGTCGGGATAATTCTCTGATATAATACCATGTCTGTCGCAGAGAAGCAGATGCTGAAAGCCGTAGATAAGCAGTAATTTACTGATGGCAATGCCGGCAGAACCAGCTCCATTTACCACGATACGGCAGCCCTCTTTAGTTTTACCGGTAACCTTCAGAGCATTGATGGCAGCAGCAAGTACAACGATTGCGGTGCCGTGCTGATCATCATGGAATACGGGAATATGTAAAACCTCTTTTAATCTTTCCTCTATTTCAAAGCATCGAGGAGCAGAGATATCCTCTAAGTTAATACCTCCAAAGCCAGGAGCAATAGCCACGATGGTTTTAATGATTTCCTCCGTATCTTGCGTATCAAGGCAGATTGGTACCGCGTTAATGCCTCCGAATTCCTTAAACAGGACGGCCTTTCCTTCCATAACAGGCATTGCGGCATAGGGACCGATATTACCAAGGCCAAGTACGGCACTTCCATCGGAGACAACAGCAATAGTATTCGATTTCATTGTATATTTATAAGCTGCATCGGGGTTCTCTGCAATAACCTTACAGGGCTCCGCTACACCGGGAGTGTAGGCTACAGCCAGATCATCTCTTGTTTTTACACTGCATTTTGAAACGGTTTCAATTTTCCCGTTCCATAATTCATGCATTTTTAATGCTTGTTCCATTGCATTCATAATATCCTCCATCTGCCGCATAGGCGGTATAAAAATCCTTATATCTATTGTGAAATGCAGAGCATTTCACATCCGGCACCCCGCGCCCTAAAAGCCGAATGTCCGTTATTGTAAAATACAGAGCATTTCATATTTTGTATTGCGTGAGCTCACAGTCAGACAACTGTTAGACACTATTTTACAGCTATCATATCATTCTGAATGAGGTAAATCAAGCAAATCCAATTTTTTTATTGCATAAAAATAAACACTGCTCTCCAGAAATGGTGCTGTATTAAGAATAGTTTACGACTGAATTGCTTCCTATATCGGAAGGAATTTACTAGTTCACTTAAAAGAACACGAAAACGGATTTACGCCGTTTTACTGATAAAATTGCTTAGAAGATAGGTTGTAAATTTGTATAAAACATGGAAAAAGCCCTATTCCTAAATAAAATACTTTATTTTCTAATTCGTCTGTTGTATAATTAATCCGTACAAAATGCGTATCATGTTAGGTGTTATGAAGGATATACCTCTAAGTTTATAGATTAGGCATACTAACTGTCATTCGACCGTAGGTCGCTCAATGCAGGATGTGAACTGCTAAGCATTTCACACTAATTTCGAAAATAAGGGTTGCTGCCATGTAGCCCTCATAATAAATTTCTGAATCAATTCTTAACATATTCCAAAAAATAAATCCAATTGAACAGAAGGAGTTGAATAAATGGATAAACAATATGATTCCATGACGCTTGTTAATTTAAGAGAACTGGCTAAGGAAAAAGGGTTAAAGAACATTACTGCATTAAAGAAAGGCGATTTAATCGAGCTGCTTAAAAAGGCTGATGATGGGGACAAGCTGAATGAGTCACCCAAGGCAGATGTGATAAAGGAAGCATCAAAAATGCAGGATTCTAATTCTGTTCAGTCGGTGGATAAAGTGGATCAGAAGTTAGCAAATGAAAATCAAAGAGACGTGAAAGTGAATCAGCAGACAGGTAATACAAATCAACGTATGGAAAGATCGAAAGTAACACCAGGAAGAGCGGATTCAGCAACAGAAAGAATCAATCCGAGAATGGAAAAACTAAACCAACCACAGGATAGAGTACAGATAGTGGAAAAGACAGTAAAGACTGGAGAAAGTGTGATACAGCAAGTTGAAAAAGGAAGTCCATCAATAGAAAAAGGTATACTTACAGCAGATGGAGTTCAGGAAAGAGCAGCGGCACAGATGCCTTTTGAGGCAGTTCAATCAAGTACTGCTCAAGCTGCTCAGAATGAGCGGAAGCCTGGATCAGCCAACGATATGGAACAGTTGGACAGCGGTGAGTCAAAGGTAGGTATTTTAGAAGTTCTCCCCGATGGATATGGATTTATCCGATGCGATAACTATCTGCCGGGTGAAAATGATGTCTATGTATCACCGGCACAGATACGGAGATTTAATTTAAAGACCGGAGACATTGTTGCAGGTAATACAAGAATTCGAAGCCAGAATGAAAAGTTCAGTGCTTTGCTGTTTGTAAAAACAGTGAATGGTTTCCACCCCTCCGAGGCACAGAAGCGAAAAAGATTTGAAGATTTAACCCCTGTATTTCCGAATCAGAGAATTCATTTAGAAACAGCTGGTTCCGGAGTTTCTATGAGAATGGTAGATTTGATCTCACCTATTGGTAAGGGACAAAGAGGTATGATTGTATCCCAGCCTAAGACAGGAAAAACTACCTTATTAAAACAGATTGCAAAGGCAGTAACAAAGAATCATCCAGATATGAAATTAATCATCTTATTGATTGATGAACGTCCAGAGGAAGTAACCGATATCAAAGAGTCCATCGAAGGGAAAAATGTAGAAGTAATCTACTCCACCTTTGATGAACTTCCGGATAATCATAAGAGAGTTTCAGAAATGGTAATCGAACGGGCAAAGCGTCTTGTGGAGCATAAACAGGATGTTATTATCTTGCTTGACAGTATTACCAGACTGGCTAGAGCTTATAATTTAACCGTTCAACCAAGCGGAAGAACCTTGTCCGGCGGTCTTGATCCGGCTGCACTTCATATGCCAAAGAAGTTCTTTGGTGCTGCAAGAAATATGCGTGAAGGAGGCAGTTTAACCATCCTTGCTACAGCTCTTGTAGATACGGGCAGCAGAATGGATGATGTTGTATTCGAAGAATTTAAAGGAACCGGTAACATGGAACTGGTGCTTGACCGAAGCTTGTCCGAAAAGAGAATCTTCCCTGCCATTGATCTTCCAAGATCCAGCACCCGAAGAGACGATCTTCTGCTTACTCAGCCGGAGCTGGAAGCAACCTATTTGATGCGGAAAGCGCTGGGAGGAATGAAGTCAGAGGAAGCACTGGAGCGAATCATTGATATGTTCCTGCGAACTAAGACAAATATTGAATTTATTGAAACAATCAAAAAGACCAAAATCGTCTTTTAGGTATTGCATATTAGGTAGTCCTATGCTATACTTAATAAGCTGTTTATTAGATTGGAAATATTCTGACCAATAGATAACGAATTGATCGTAAAGAGGTGAAATCATGAAAGAAGGAATCCATCCCAAATATCATCAGGCTAAGGTTGTTTGCAACTGCGGTAACGAATTTGTAACAGGATCCACCAAGAGCGAAATCCATACTGAAATCTGCTCCAAGTGTCATTCATTTTACACTGGACAGGTGAAAGCTTCTGCTGCTCGTGGAGCTATCGATAAGTTCAACCGTAAGTATGGTTTAAACAAATAAATCATTAAAAGCATTTGCTTTTCTTAGCATGAAAATTGAAACATGAAAAATTGGGTTGAGGTATACTTTCCTCAGCCTATTTTTTAATATAAGCTTAATAGTACCCACATAGGATTTAGTTAAGACTAGGAACTGTGTTGTGCTAATTTTGATTGAGATCAGCGGGTAAAATTTTCGCTGAAACAAAAGGGGTAAGCCTTTCGTAAATTCTTTATAGATAAAACCGATACAACGAATACTTTTATAGATAAGATCAGCACAGCTGGATAGGAGACTAGGAGAAACAGGTCATAATAATGACCGAAGTGTGAAGAAAGGTTTGGGTGTGAAGATGAAACCATCAGGTGTTGGCGGTATGGCGGTCATGGAAGGCGTTATGATGAAGCATAACGATAAATACGCCGTGGCAGTTCGCAAACCGAATAATGAAATTGTGGTGGAAAAAAGTACTTATACTGATTTTTCTGACAAGGTAAAATTGTTTAAATTACCAATCTTTCGTGGTATGCTTGCCTTTGTCGATTCCATGGTAGTTGGTGTTAAGGTTTTGAATTTTTCAACCAGTTTTTTTGAGGATGAAGAAGGAGTACCGAAAGACCGAAAGACCAAGGAGAAAAGAAAAGCTGAAAAAAACGATATTGAATTTGATGATGATTTTGAAATAGATGAAATTATAGATGAAAATATGGTGGAGGCCATGATTGAGGCTGAGATATCGAAGGATAGTAAACGAAATACCAGGAAAGATAAAAGCAATGCGCTATTAACGGCAGTTGCCGTATTACTTTCGATCGTTTTGTCCGTCGCATTATTTATGGTGCTTCCAATCTTGATTACCAATTTGTTTTCCCAATTTATCCCCAATAAATACACCCTGGCATTTATGGAAGGGATGCTGCGTCTGGTCATTTTTATCTGTTATGTAATTTTGGCAGCAAAAATGCCGGAGATAAAGCGTGTTTTTATGTATCATGGTGCGGAGCATAAGACCATTAACTGCCTGGAACAGGGATTTGAGCTTACAGTCGAAAATGTTAAGTGGCAATCCAAGCAGCATAAACGCTGTGGGACGAGCTTTCTTTTATTGGTAATCATCATCAGCTTATTCTTCTTTCTTATGCTCCCGGTTGATGATTTAATTATGAGAATAGTAAGCAGAGTCGTACTGGTGCCGCTGATTGCAGGCGTGTCCTATGAATTTATTCGTTTTGCCGGTAAAAGCGAGAATAAGCTGGTACATATACTGAGTATGCCGGGGTTATGGATGCAGGGATTGACAACAAAGGAACCGGATGATGAGATGATTGAGGTTGCGATTCAATCTGTGGGTGCGGTATTTGATTGGAAAGCATTTTTAAAAGCATCAAAAGTGGATGATAAAGCTCAAAATGATAATAATAGGAATAAGGCGCAATCTTCCACACCATATGAAAAAGAGAAGAAAGCAAAGAATACAGCGCAGAGACGTGGAAGGAAATCGGCGGATGAGGAAGCACTTGCAGTAAACGAAGTACCTTCAGTAAACGAAGTACCCGCAGTAAACGAAGCTGCCGCAGCAAAAGAAGAAGCTGGTGCAAAAGGCATTGCTGAGAAGAAAGAGTCTACCACTGCAAAAGAAGCTTCCAGTAGGAATCGATATAATCGCAATCAGGGAATAGCTCCGGCCCCCTTCAAAGCTGACTTAAACGATGAGTCAGAGGAAGAGGATGATGAAATATTAAAGGCACTGGATAAATTCTTTGATGGGAAAAATAAATGAGAAAATGGATAGTGACTGGCTGGTTCATGGAGAATGATCATGAGTACTTATAAGGAGCTGTTGCAGGCGGCAAAGAGGCTGCTTCTGGAGCAGGAGATCCCGGATGCAGAATTAGACGCCTGGTATCTGATGACTTACGTTTTTGATATTAGCAGAATTGATTTTTTGTTACGAGGAGAAGAAGAAGCAGGTGAGGAAGAAGCCGTACGCTATCGTGCCTATGTAAAAGAAAGAGGGGCACATATACCATTACAGCATTTGACGGGAACTCAGGATTTTATGGGTCTCGAATTTAATGTGAATAAAAATGTATTGATTCCACGACAGGATACCGAGGTTTTAGTGGAGGAGATACTTCAGGTTTGCAAGGGAAAGTCTGTACTTGACGTATGTACCGGATCAGGGTGTATTATCATAAGCCTAGCAAAGCTTGGAGAAATAGAAAGCGCATATGGAGTGGATATCTCAGAGCAGGCGCTGCTTATCGCAAAGCAAAACGCAGCAAAGCTGGAGGCCGCCGTGGAGTTTGAGTTGAGTGATCTGTTTCAGCAGGTGAATCAAAGCTTTGATATTATTGTTTCAAATCCACCTTATATACGAACCAGTGTAATAGAGGAATTAATGCCGGAGGTAAAAGATCATGAGCCACATTTAGCGCTTGATGGAAGTGAAGATGGACTAAAATTCTATCGCAGTATTGCGGTGGGTGCGAAAGAGCATCTAAATAAAAATGGATACCTTTTCTTTGAGATTGGACATGATCAGGGAAATGATGTAGCGCATATACTTCAAAAGGAAGGATATGCGGATATAATAATTAAGAAGGATCTTAGCGGATTGGATCGTATTGTCTGCGCTAGATTCATATAATGGAGGAATTATTGTTATGTTTGACAAGTTAGAAGATATTTTGATTCGTTATCAGGAACTGGAACAGGAGCTGATGAATCCGGATATCATGAACGATCAGGCCAGGTACCGGAACCTTCGTAAGGAGCACGCAGATCTGACCGATATCGTAGAGAAATATAAGGAATACAAAGCAACCCAGACCAACATCGAGGATAGCCTTGCAATTCTCGAAGAGGAAAGTGATGAGGAAATGCGTGAGCTTGCAAAGGAAGAATTAACGGAAAGCAAGCAGAACATTGTTAAAATTGAAGAAGAGTTAAAAGTATTACTTCTTCCGAAGGATCCCAATGATGATAAGAATGTTATCGT
Organism: Bacillota bacterium; assembly: GCA_023392995.1. Lineage (GTDB taxonomy): Bacteria > Bacillota > Clostridia > Lachnospirales > Lachnospiraceae > Mobilitalea. The sequence goes on along the minus strand of JAEWMZ010000174.1, from coordinate 18,228 downwards.
TGAGATACGTGGCGGTGCCGGTGGTGATGAGGCGGCACTGTTTGCAGCGGAGCTGTACCGCATGTACGTAATGTATGCGGAGCGTTATCGCTGGAAGATTGATATGATGAACTTGAATGAGAATGGTATTGGCGGATTTAAAGAAGTAATCTTTATGGTAATCGGTAAGGGCGCTTATTCCAAATTAAAATATGAGAGCGGTGTACACCGTGTTCAGCGTGTACCTGTGACCGAATCCGGCGGAAGAATTCATACTTCAACGGCTACCGTAGCTATCATGCCAGAGGCAGAGGAGGTTGACGTAGAGCTGGATATGAATGACTGTAAATTCGACGTGTTCCGTTCCTCCGGTAACGGCGGACAGTGCGTTAATACAACAGACTCAGCCGTAAGACTTACTCATATCCCTACCGGTATTGTTATCTCTTGCCAGGATGAAAAGTCCCAGTTAAAGAATAAAGATAAGGCAATTCGTGTCCTTCGTTCCAAACTGTATGAATTAGAACTGGAGAAGGCGCAGAGCGCGGAAGCAGAGGCAAGAAAGAGCCAGGTAGGAACCGGAGACCGATCAGAGAAAATCAGAACCTATAACTTCCCCCAAGGGCGTGTAACGGATCATAGAATCAAATTAACCGTTCATCAGCTTGGTGAAGTAATGAATGGTGATCTGGAAGAAATCATCGATAGTCTGATTGCAGCCGATCAAGCATTACGCTTAAGCAAGTTAAATGGAGATATGTAAACATTAATGAAATAGGATACTCCTCTTAGGGTAGACAGGGAAAGAATGAAACTGTTACCATAGGAGGAGTATTTTTGTGGCTTAAAATAAAATACTGAAATTATCTTTATAAACATACTCAAACTTTTATAAAGAGAGATATTACGTAGATAAAATAAAGAAATCGGCTATAGTCATGAAATATTTTCATCTGATCCTCCGTCTAATAAGTGTATACAAAAAAGAACATGTTCTGACGGAAGAAGAAAGGCATTTCATATGGATAAATTAATCAGAAAAGCAATGCAAAGAGATGCTGATGCTTTTGTACAGCTAATGGAAGCACATATGAGTAGCATGTATAAAACCGCCTGGGTGTATCTGAAAAATGATAGTGATGTTGCGGATGCGATACAGGATACGATCTTAGCCTGCTATGAAAAGTTGGAGACTCTGCGCAATTGCAAATATTTTAAGACCTGGATGACACGCATATTAATCAATAAATGTAATGATATTCTTAGGCAGAGGAAGAACTTCCTTGATATCGAGGAGGATATAAAGGAAGGCTTTATCGATAAGGACTTCGAACAATGTGAATGGAAGGAAATGTTGAATTGCCTGGATGAAAAGTACAGGATAATTGTATTGCTGTATTATTCGGAAGGTCTTAAGGTTCGGGAAATAAGCGAACTGCTGGAACTCAATAAAAACACGGTAATGACCAGACTGGCAAGAGCAAAGGAACAATTGAGAAAGGCCTACGAAACATGATTGGAGGAAAACGTTATGAAGTATTATGATGACAAATATAAAAAGATTCTGTCAGAAGAGAGTACTATTCCAGAGGCTGTAAGCAGCCGAACGAAGATGGTTTTTTCAAGAATCCGATCGGAAGAAAAAAATAATATAGAAGAGAGGGAGTATGTGATAATGAGAAAATCTTCGCAAAAGAGATTCGTTTTATTAGTTGCAATTATTGCAATGATATTTAGTACAACGGTATATGCAGCAGTAAGAACCTGGGGACTTTCAGATTTTTTTGCAAGATCAGGTGACGAACTGCCAAAGGAAGCCAAGGAGCTGGTACAGACTGATATTGAACAGGAAGCCCATGGCATGGCTGGTGTTGATTTTAAGGTTCGAGAGGCAGTAAGTGACAAACAAAAGATTTATGTTGTCTTGGAGGTAAAACCCGCCGATGCAAAAAAATATCTTTTATTAACAATGGATTCTACCAGCAACGAGTCCATTTCTAATCTTGGAATAACCACCGATAAGGATGAAACAATAGCAGAATACGCGGCAGAGAACAAGAAAGATATGCTTTATGTGAATGCGAGCTTTCAGAATCAGGGAACTTATATACCGTGCAGTGCTGATTATGTCACAGAGGAAGACGGAACGCTGGTTCTTATGTATAAGATGGATAATACCTTTCCAGATGCTAACTTGAAGCTAACCTGTAAAACAAGCGTTATTCCGGTTGATCCAGCAGGGGAATTCGGAGAAGAAGTAAAAGATTCATTTGACTTTCAGCTATCGGATAAAAGCACGGAAAGTAGTGTAAGCTACAGCCAGAAGGGGAATTTGGCGGTAGAGGGCACTGGGGTTGTTGTTAACAAGATAGAGCTTCGTAAAACTGAACTAGGTATTTATACAGAATTAACCTTTCATATCTCAAAGAGTGCAACCCCGGAACAGATTAGCCTGGCGAAAGACGGTCTGTGGTTTGAATATCTTGATTCAGATGGTAATGGATGGGAAAGCGGGTTAAATGGTACTGATTCGATCGAAATGGTAAGCGAAGGAGTATATGTTCAAAAAAACAACTTTAAAATGACAGACATACCCGATAAAATTTCCGTAAGAGGATTTGACTGCTGGGAAAAGACGAAATTCGGGGTTATTACCTTAGAGAAGAATTAATTCAGCAGGCGGGAGTGTTAATAAAAACAAAATTGACAGAGATTTAAAGTTATCTTATAATATTAATATGAATTCCATTAGGATAGAGTAGTGATGTATTGAACCTAAAAACCTTCCTGACACTTATATAAGCAGGGAAGGTTTTTAGTGTGAAATGCGGAGCATTTCATATCCTGCATTGAGTGACCGAAAGGTTGAATAGCAGTAAGTGTAAAATTCAGAACATTCATATCCGGCATTGAGCGGCCGAAAGGTCGAATAGCAGTAAGTGTTGTGATTCTGAGCATTATATCCTGCATTGAGTGACCGAAAGGCCGAATAGCAGTAAGTGTGAATTCAGAGCATTCATATCCTGCATTGAACGACCGAAAGGTCGAATGTCAGTAAGAGTGAATTTCGTAGCTTTCACATCCTACATTGAGTGATCAAAAAGTTAAATGTCAGTTAGTGTGTGAATGATAGAGGATGAGCGGAACGTAAAACATATGAATTGTAATAAATATATGGGATCAATGATCATATATCCTTCCCATGATCAGGACGATTGGGGGAGGTTTTTTATATTATGTCCGACTGGACTGGAGTATTTCAGAACTATTTGGTCTATACATTAAATCAGGTTATATAAAAAATAAAAAGGAATCAAGACTATGAAAAATAAGGGTATCATCAGTAGTTTCAGCAATGCGCAGATGAAAAATCTAACATTATTACAGAAAAAGGCCAAGGCACGGGACGAGCAGGGGGTCTTTGTTGTGGAAGGCTGGAAGATGTTTGCAGAGGCCTTAGAGCTGGGAATTATGAAGAAGGCGTACGTTTCGGAATCTTTTTATGAGGAATGGACGGCAGAAAAGCCGGATTATTTCCAGTCTTTTGATTATGAGATTGTATCTGATTCTGTATTTAAAGAGGTAGCAGATACAAAGACACCGCAAGGTATCCTAGGGCTTGTAAAAAAGGCAGAGCATGATCCGGAGCATATGCTGAAGGCTCCAAATGCATGTCTTTTATTATTAGAGGATATCCGTGATCCCGGAAATCTGGGAACTATGATTCGAACCGCAGAGGGTGCAGGTGTGACAGGAATCATTTGTAACAATTCAACCGTGGATTTATACAATCCTAAAGTTATCCGTTCTACCATGGGGTCAATATATCGAATGCCCTTTTATCAGACAGAGGATTTATTAAGCACCATCCGTGAGATAAAGCAGCAGGGCATCACTGTCTTTGCGGCTCACTTATCAGGAGACTTATATGATACCGAGGGATGTTTTGTTAAGCCCTGTGCATTTTTAATTGGAAATGAAGCCAATGGACTATCCAGAGAGGTTTCAGAGACAGCGGATCGATTAATTAAGATCCCAATGGCAGGTAAAGTAGAATCTTTAAATGCAGCAGTCGCTGCTGCAATCTTAATGTATGAAGCTGCCAGACAACGAAGAAGGTAATGGAAGTAAGTCTTATAATAATATACTTGACTTTTCCTCTCAATTGGAATAATGTATAAATAAACACATATAAAGCATAAATATAAGTGCGTTATGTGTGTTTTCAACTTATCGGGCATAAGCAAATCCCGAGCACTGAGGCATACAGCTTAAATACATCAATAGTAGCAGAAGCTAGGACTGCTTCAGTTCGTTCCCTTTAGATCAGAAGGAAGGGCGTGTATCATCGGGATAAAGAATTGCAGCTTACATTATAATAATTGATTTCCGTATAATGCGGAGGAATGGAGGAGTTTATATGAATTTAAAGGGACGCAGCTTTTTAACACTAAAGGATTATACAGAGGAAGAGATAGCATACTTACTTGACCTGGCAGCAGAATTAAAGGCTAAGAAAAAGCAAGGGATCACAGGAGAGAGTTTAAAGGGTAAGAACATTGCTTTAATCTTTGAGAAGCCCTCAACTAGAACCCGTTGTGCCTTTACCGTTGGATGTGTTGATGAAGGTGGACATCCGGAATACTTGGGGAAAAATGATATTCAATTGGGACATAAGGAAAGCGTGGAAGACACTGCAAGAGTTCTGGGAAGAATGTTTGATGGAATTGAATTTCGCGGTTTCTCCCAGGAAACCGTTGAAAAACTTGCCAAATATAGTGGTGTTCCGGTATGGAATGGTCTTACGGATCTTGACCATCCAACGCAAATTCTTGCAGACTTCTTGACTTTAAAAGAGCAGTTTGGTAAGCTTAAAGGGCTAAAACTCGTCTATGTTGGAGATGGCCGTAATAATATGGCAAATAGCTTAATGATTGGTTCCGCTAAAGTGGGAATTCATTTCACAATTCTTGCACCAAAGTCCTTATGGCCGGAGGAGGAGTTAGTGAATCTATGCAAGGACTATGCGAAGGAATCAGGCAGCCGGATTGAGATATCAGATGATTTAGATGCAGTGAAGGATGCAGATGCAGTCTATACGGATGTATGGTGTTCTATGGGAGAAGAGGATAAGGCAGCAGAGCGTATCGCTATCTTAAAGCCTTACCAGGTGAATACTGCCCTCATGGCTCGTACCGGGAAGGAGAACTCGATTTTCCTCCATTGTTTGCCGGCGGTAAAGGGAAAAGAGGTCACTGAGGAAGTTTTTGAGCAATTTGCAGAGGTGGTATTTGACGAAGCAGAGAATCGTATGCATACGATTAAGGCGGTCATGGTAGCAACCCTCGGAAAATAGAACTGGAATGCATCCACAATACCGAATATAGCAGATGATTGTGCATGTTATTCCTAGAGGTTATAGTGATGGACAAACAAAATAATAGGATAGAAAAACTTATAAAAAAGAACTTTAAGATAAATACCATACTGTCAATCGCTTTGATTATCGCTCTATTCTATTTTTTTCTGAAGCCTGATAGTCAATATGCTATTTTGATAGCCTGCTTTGCCGGAGGCTTAATTAATGTGAGCAATGGTATGGCAATGCAGAAGGAAACGGCAAAGAAAACAGTGGGTATGAATTATATTTTGTTTGGAGTGATTATAATAGCTCTTGGATTTATCATTGTTCGGTTTATCTAAGAATTGTGGAGGATTTTGTGCTATGTATCAGGAAAAAGTGGTTTTATGTGCAAGTAGTGCCTATGAACAGAAATTCTGGTTGAATGATGACTTTAAGGCATTACCCGAGCAAATACGACAGGAATTAAAGATAATGTCAGTATTATTTACAGAGGACGTTGGAGGAATACTAACCTTAGAATTTGATGAGGACGGAACGTTGATGTTTAAAGTGGATTCTGACGAAAGCGACTATCTCTATGATGAAATTGGCAGCGTATTAAAAATAAAGCAGCTGCAGAGAGAGAAAGCAGAACTCTTAGAGGCACTGGAGTTGTATTATAAGGTATTTTTTCTTGGAGAAGATGCCACAGAGCTTTTAAGTGAGGAATAAAAACGTAGCAGGAATGGAGGAATAATATGCTACTAGTTGTTGACGTTGGAAATACTAACATAACCTTAGGCGTGTTCGAAGGATCAAATATAAAAGCGACATTTCGATTAACCAGCAATACAAATCGAACCTCGGATGAATACGGACTCATCTTATGCGACTTATTGAAAGCAAGAAATATAGAAATGAAGGAAGTTAAGAATGTAATCATTGCTTCTGTTGTACCTAAGCTCATGCATTCCCTGGCTTCCGGAATTATAAAGTATCTGGGGATTACCCCTTTAATTGTTGGTGCCGGCACGAAGACCGGAATTAAGATATCCACGGCCAATCCAAAGGAAGTTGGCGCGGATCGGGTAGTGGATGCGGTTGCAGCATATGAAATCTACGGCGGGCCGGTTTTGGTAATCGATTTTGGAACAGCGATAACTTATGACTTGATTATGGAGGATGGGGCTTTTCAAGCTGCGGTCACCTGCCCCGGTCTTAGAATTTCCGCTAATGCCCTTTGGACGGAGACGGCGAAGCTTCCGGAGATAGAGATTGCAATGCCGGATACCATTCTTGCTAAGGATACCATCACCAGCATGCAAGCTGGTCTGATCTTTGGTTGCATCGGTCAGACAGAGTATATTGTGAAGAGAATGCTAAAGGAAGCTGGAGTGGAAAACTGCAAAGTGATTGCTACCGGAGGCCTTGGCAAGATCATTGCTGATGCAACGGATATCATAGAAGTATATGATCCTTACTTAACCTTAAAGGGATTAAAGATTATCAGTGACAAGAATAAGAGATAACGCATCGCGGAATGCTAGCATATAATAATACCGAAAGTCATGGTCTACAGTGTAACAGCTTGGAGGTCATGACTTCCTTAATACAGAGAAGATAATTGGAGAGAGTGCTAATGAGCCTGAAGATTGGCAATGTAACATTAGAAGGAAACTTGTTATTAGGACCCATGGCAGGAGTAACTGACCTGCCATTTCGCTTATTGTGCAAAGAAAAGGGTGCAGATTTAGTTTATACGGAAATGGTAAGCGCAAAGGGGATTCAATATAATAATAAAAATACAGAGAGCTTGCTGCAAATTCATGAGCAGGAACGCCCGGTGGCGTTACAGCTGTTTGGAGCAGATCCGGTAATATTAAGTGAGACAGCAAAACGAATTGAGCATCGCAATTTTGACATTTTAGATATCAATATGGGTTGCCCGGTTCCTAAGGTAGTAAATAACGGGGAAGGTTCCTCTCTGATGAAGAATCCAAAATTAGTCGGGGAGATTGTACGAATGGTATCTTCTGCTATTACTAAGCCACTTACGGTAAAAATCCGAAAGGGCTTTCATGAGACGGATAACAATGCGGTAGAAGTAGCTAAAATTGCAGAAGAAAATGGTGCTGCAGCAGTGGCAGTCCATGCAAGAACCAGAGAGCAGTATTATAGCGGTAAGGCAGACTGGGAGGTAATCCGCGACGTAAAGGAAGCAATCACCATTCCGGTCATTGGCAGCGGTGATATTTTCACTCCTGAGGATGCGAAGGGGATGCTTGAACAGACTGGCTGTGACGGAATTATGATGGCGAGGGGAACCAGGGGGAATCCCTGGATCTTCGAACAGATCAAAGCTTATCTAAGCCAAGGAATACTTCTGACCAGGCCAAGCTTTGACGAAGTAAAAGAGATGATACTGCGCCATGCGGGGCTGTCTGTGGATTACAAAGGTGAATTTATCGGTATTCGTGAAATGAGAAAACATGTGGCCTGGTATACGACTGGGTATCCTGGTTCAGCCAGATTAAGGAATCGGGTAAATGAAATAGAAAACATGGAGGATCTGAAACGGCTGTTGGAAGAGTATCAAAACCATGTTTAAAATGACCAAATGGATCCTTTACAATAGTATTAATCTATGAGATGTTCACAAAATTCTTAATAAATATGAAAAAACTGTTGATTTTTTTTGAATTTCGCGTATAGTATACTTACAGAAAAGACAAATGTATGCCATACAAGAACAGGTGGAGGAATAGAAATGAGCAAGTTAAGAGTTGGTATCCTTGGTGGAACGGGAATGGTCGGACAGCGTTTTATTGCATTATTAGAAAACCATCCTTGGTTTGAAGTAGTTACAGTTGCAGCAAGTCCCAGAAGTGCGGGTAAATCATATGAAGAGGCAGTTGGAAATCGTTGGAAGATGTCGACTCCTATGCCTGAAAACGTTAAGAAGCTCATCGTTATGAATGTAAATGACGTGGAGGCAGTAAGTGCAGGTGTGGACTTTGTGTTCAGTGCTGTAGATATGACAAAAGAGGAAATTAAAGCAATTGAGGAAGCATATGCGAAAGCAGAGACTCCTGTTGTTTCCAATAACAGTGCTCATAGATGGACTCCAGATGTTCCTATGGTAGTGCCTGAACTTAATCCTGAGCATTTACAGGTAATTGCAGATCAAAGAAAACGTCTTGGCACTCAGAGAGGCTTTATCGTAGTAAAACCGAACTGCTCCATCCAAAGCTACACGCCTGCTCTTCATGCTCTTAGGCAGTTTGGAATCAAGCTTGTAGTAGCAACTACTTATCAGGCGATCTCAGGTGCCGGTAAGAACTTTGCTGATTGGCCGGAGATGGTGGATAATGTAATTCCTTACATCGGTGGTGAAGAGGAGAAGAGTGAGCAGGAGCCTTTACGTATCTGGGGTAAGGTGGAGGATGGTCAAATTGTAAAAGCAGAAGGCCCGTTGATTACGACACAGTGTATCCGTGTTCCCGTAACGGACGGACATACTGCGGCAGTATTTGTAAGCTTTGAGAAGAAGCCTTCCAAAGAAGAGATCTTAAAGGCTTGGGCAGAGTTTAGAGGAATTCCCCAGGAGCTGGAATTACCAAGTGCCCCGAAGCAGTTTATTAAGTATTTTGAAGAGGATAACCGTCCTCAGACAAGACTGGATCGTGATTATGAGAATGGAATGGGAGTATGCTTTGGCAGATTAAGAGAAGATAGCGTATTCGATTACAAGTTTGTAGGGCTCTCTCACAATACCGTTCGCGGTGCAGCAGGCGGTGGCGTATTAATTGCAGAATTGCTAAAGGCACAGGGCTATATTACAGCAAAGTAAAGAAAAGCTGATAACAATAGAGTTTTGGTCAAAATCCATACAAAAATAACCCATAGAAAAAAGCACAGATGGTTTCCAAGTCTGTGCTTTTTTCTATGGGTTATTTCATAGTTTTAAATAAGTAACGAATAAATTCAATCGTATTTTCTTGGTGGGGAGAGTTGCCAAGTATTCCAAGGACATAGGGTTCCCCATCATAAGTCATACCCTTTAATAAATCTGAGTCGCTCAAATAAATTCCATAGGCCTGTTTCTCGGAATCCTCAGATGTTTCTGACAAACAGAAGCTATCAGTTAAGGAGCTATAGATGTCAGTAGGTAGTGCTTCGGAAAGCTTCATAAAATAATCATTCTGAGTAAACTTTAAAAATTGGGATTCTGGAGCAATGATGACATCCACCTCACTGGCAGCAATATATGCCGTGAGCGCTTGCTGCATATTGTAATTACTGCCGTCGCTCAAATAAAAGGTATCGTTTATCTGGATATCCTCAAGCTTTGGATCCAGATCTAAATATTTAGAAAAATCCTCTGTAAATGTCTCTATCGTCTCCGGCGGAAGCGGACTATCAATAATAGCGGCATAAAACTGAGTATTAATATTAGGAGTGGCTATCTGATAAATAATATAAATAATGGCCGCAATCGCAAGTGCGCCTCCCAGGGCGTGAAGGCGGTAGTATTCCCATAGGTAATTGGCCTTCTCTTTTGCGGACATGTTTTTCAGCTTTTCTTTTTCGGAGGGAAGCTCCCGAGGCTGATAAATAGAAACTGGCTCCTCCAGTCGCGACTGTTTCGGCATAAAAAAACCTCACTTTTGTTTACTATTAAAATCAGAGGGTAACCTAGATATGGATTCGTTTCGCTGCCATCTGAATTCATTGTAGAATAAGTAACTAAGTCATAGTGTATCACAATCAAACTTGGAAAAAAAGAAATTAATTATAAAATATCTCTTAAATAAATGGTCATAGTGCAGCTTTTGCTGCAACCCCAAGGCAAACCTCGAGGCAAAAAGGAGAGAGTATCTGCAAGTTATTGCAATAAAATTGCATTTTATGACATCACGCTCCCAAAGCGAAAATTTTGTGTATGATAAGAAGAGTCGCGCATGATAGATATTTTAAAGATGCTCTTAATAAAACGAACCACCTATCAATAACAGGCGATTTGCAGAACAAGATGAATCAGAGAATTGATTTACTTGCAGCTGCGGACACAATGAATCGGAGGAGATGAATTAATTGAATAAAACAATATTGGAACGGAAGAAGCATAAGCTAATATTTATTTTCACAAGTATGTGTTTCATATCGATGATATTATTCCGATGTTTCAACATACTGAATGGGATTACAGATAAATTCTTTTTTTTATTATGTGTATTTATGCTGTTATTATTAAATTTTATGAGAACAAGAACGGAGCCCAGTCATACGGAGGAACAAAACTATGGCGGATCTTATCCGAATACTTTACTTATCACTATTTTGATTGGAGATTTAATCTATATTTTATCTGTATTTTACGAGTTTAAAACTAAGGTGATGTAATAGGTAGCTCATTAATAACAAAAGAAGAGAGAATATAAGCATGTTAAAACTAAAAAGCAAAAAGAGAATTAAAAAAGCACTTATAGGAGGAGTCCTATCTTTTTTGGGCTGTTCATTTGCAGCAATCGCATTACCCTATTTTGTTTCCGGTGAACTATATATGACAGGAGGCAAAATAGGAATATGCTTTGTTGGAGCGGTATTTATTTTCTTTATTCGATATATTGATCTAACGAATATGACCGAATTATAAGCTTCTAGCTATAACTTCATGTTTAAGCTATAGAGAAATAAATGTATAAGTATGAAAAACGGAAGGTTTTAAGCTATAGAGAAACAAATGTATAAGCATTGGGAAACGAAATATTTTACGTTATAGAGAAACTGCGGGTATAAGCATAGAGACTATGCGCATGTATGTGACTTGAGAAAAGGAAGGTCTAAGCCATAGAAAACTGCATATATAAGGATAGAAAAACTTCTTGTATAAAGCATTAAGTATCATCAAGAAGAAGCCAAGGAGAAATTATCTGGCATTTTATTTTCATATGAGTTATAGTAGAGTATTATATCACAAAGAATGCGAGGATAAATTTTATGAAAAAAGTTCTTGGTTTTCTTTCTATTCTGTGGCCTGCAGTGGTAGCGCTATTGATTCCCGTTTACGTAGGATTCGTTAGTATTATTATCTTCCTCCAAAGTGTTTTTGGCGCTTATTTATTAATGACACCTTCACGGGATAGAAGGTTTCAGGAGATGTTAAACTTATTGGGGTATTCGGGAAATCGATTGATTGACTATACGGAGTCTTTAACAGATGTATATACGGCACTCATCCCAATTCTATGGATTTTTGTTTTTTATTTCTGGTATCGTTCGCTACTTAAAAAAGACAGTCTACTTAAGGGAGAGGGTAAGGCAAGTATTAAGCTATTTACCCTTCAGAATTTATTCTTCCTTGCACTCATAGCACTTGGATGCCAAATTGTTATCGGAGGCGGGATGGAGATAATTCTGCCGTATTTTAAAAAAATAATGGAAGATTATAATAGGTTGATTGAACAATTTATGTATGGTAACGCTATTGTTGTATTTATTACTACTGTGGTCTTGGCTCCGTTTTCAGAGGAACTGATGTTTCGTGGTGTTATCATGAAAAAAGCACAGAAGGTAGTACCGGCAGGTGCCGCTATTGTAATTCAGGCCTTATTGTTTTCGCTTTTTCATATGAATGTGGTGCAAAGCCTGTATACATTACCGGCTGGTTTGGTCTTAGGATATGTGGCTTATAAATTTAAGAGTATTAAGGCCTCCATTGTTCTTCACATGATGTTTAATGCACTTAGCTATGTTATGGTCATGCCGCAAGGTATGATGCTGCTCATTGGCTATACTGTGTTTGGAGGGGTGATCCTCACAAGTGGTCTATGGTGGGTTTCTAAACTTGAAGCAAGGGAACAAAATAAGAAAAGATTAGTAAATGAAGGATAAGCCCGGTAGGAATAGAGGGCTAAAGTAAAAGAGAATGAAGAAATATTTAAAAGGCATGGTGGCTGTAATGCCTCCATTGGCAGCGTTTGCAATCCAATTAATAGCGGGTTCTATTTTAACAATAGCATATACAGGAATGACAGGAAGAGCGGCGGACGATGTAAGCTACCAGCTTTCAGCATTAGCGGTTATGAGCAGTGGAGTCGTGTTTGCATTCTGGTACCGGTTTGAGACCGTAGGAGAGATAAGAGGAGACCAGAAGCAAGTATTTTGCTTGATTACTATAGTAAAGTTTGCTTTACTGGCTTTGGGGTGCCAATTATTTGTATCCGGTGTATTGAGCCTGTTAACGGATTATTTTCCAAAAGCCTTTGAACAATATGGGGCTACAATAGGCAGTATTTTATCAGGCAGTCCCATTATGGTTATGATTGTCACAATCATCATTGCCCCCATAACGGAGGAACTTATCTTTCGGGGGGTTACTCTTCATTTTGCGAACAGGCATATTCCTTTCTATCTGGCAAATTTCCTGCAGGCAGCTTTATTTGGAGTTTACCATGGCAATTTAGTACAGGGAGTATATGCAGGTGTACTTGGGCTCATCCTAGGATTTATCTATCAGAAATTCGGGACAATTTATGCTCCGATCCTGCTTCATATGCTGGTAAATGCCAGTGCCTTTTTTGTAATGCTTCTCCCAAAGACAAAGGGAAGTTATGGAATCATAGTAATCATAGGTTTTTTACTTATGATTCTGGCGTATCCTAGGACTAATTCTAAAAAATCGTTGTTAGATGAGTCCCCCAGATATCGGTAAAAGAATAATAAGAATATAAAAAATATATAAAGAATATATTAAATATATGCATTTGGCTATAATAAACGGAAATAACTCCCTTATGACGATGATTTGCCACAAAATAAACAAAATTAAGACATATTTTTAACATAATATCCCCCTCGAGATAGGAAAAAAGTCCTATTTTTAATAATATTTCGAGGAGAAAATGATTATGTACCATATCAAAGTGAATCAAGCTAAATCCCTGATTTTAATTGAAATTAAGGGTAAAATGGAAAGAGAGGAAGTAGACGCGTTTGCAAAGGATGTGATTGATACACTTAATCAGTTTCCATTAAAATCAATGTCGCTGATATCCTTTAATGAAAGAATGGATCCCTTATCTCAGGAGAACGCAAGAATTATGAAGAGCGTTACTAGGGAGTGTATGCTGAAAGCTGAGAAAATTGCTGTTGTTCATAAGAGAACAGTGATAAAGATGCAATTAAAACGGCTGGAAAAAGAAGTGAGAGAAGATGGACATCATGGGGTTCCGATTATGAGATTTTCCACAAGACATGAAGCACTTGCATTTATCAGAAAAAGTTAGTTATTTCTTGTAAGATAATAACTATTGCTTTTTTTATTTAAATCATTTATGATACAAATACAACTGAATAATTAATCATAATCAAGTATCATAGATCCATACCGATAAAGGTTATTTGACTAAGGCTAATTCTAAGGTACCTTTTATAAGGACTAAAAGAAGGAAGCAGGTATGGAAAAGGATTATTTGAATCACCGAATACATAGTCTTGACCAATGGGAACGCGAAGGCAAGAACTAAAAAGGTTTTTTGTAATAGAAAGCTTATTTAGTCACAAAACGATTATTACTCGTGCACCTGCCTGAGATCCGCATCAAGATCGGTATTCTCCTGCTTAGGTGTTTTTTTGTTGTTCAAAAGCAAGGTGATTGAGAGAATATGATTCAGTAGCAATTTGTCCAATCATACAAGTAGCGAGTTGTATATGGGTAGCCGCTAGACGGCAGAATGGAGGAAATATGAATACAACAACTAACTTTCGCACCACGAGGATGGTGCAGCTGGCATTATTTATAGCAATTATTATACTTATGGCCTTTACACCAATCGGGTACATTAAGACCCCGGCGCTCGAAATTACATTAATTGTAATTCCGGTTACGGTAGGAGCCATCATTCTTGGGCCGACCAGCGGAGCAATTCTTGGTGGTATCTTTGGTATTACAAGCTTTATTCAGTGCTTTGGGATGAGTCCTTTTGGCGCTGTCCTTCTTGGTATTAATCCGCTGGCAACCTTTATCTTATGTATGGTGCCTCGTATATTAATGGGATGGTTGTCGGGAGTTCTATTTGTTGCACTGAAAAAGATAGATAAGACAAAAGTTTTCTCTTATGCAGCAGCTAGTTTAGCTGGGCCCCTATTAAATACAATATTATTTATGACGGCATTAGTGGTGTTTTTTTATAATACGGATTATATTCAGGGCTTTGTATCAGCAATGGGAACGTCAAATGTATTTGCATTTGTAATTGCCTTTGTTGGTGTGAATGGTTTAATTGAAGCAGGTGTTAACTTTGTGGCTGGGGGAGCGATTTCGAAAGCTTTGGATACGTTTGTAAAACGAGGATAAGCTAAAATAAGAGCTAAAATAAAGAACTAAAATAAGCCATTTAAAATAAGCCATTTAAGATAAGCAACTCTAAAATACTAAAATAATAAAAAGTAACTCTAAAATATAAAATTGCGTTGACAATAATCTTATTCTATGATACAATAGCCTAGCTGTGAGTATTGCGTAGCAATATTTACACCACAAAGAAGAGAATCCATCTCTCACCCTTAGCATAAACAAGGTTTATTGTGATCGGGTCAAAGCATACTGAATATAATATTATCGATATAAATAGATAATATGGAATTGAGCTTGCAGGTGGATAATCTTATTATCCACCTTTTTTAATGCATAAAACATGCATGATAGAGGTGAAAGAAAATTCACAGCATCTGCAGGAATGCAGTAAGTCCCGGTAACATATTGATTTATGACAAGGGAATCAAAGAGAGATATCTCTTGTATATAACCTATGGAGGTGCAGTACTATTAGCGATTTAATGATTAATGAACAAATCAGGGACAAAGAAGTTCGCCTGATTGGTGAAAGCGGAGAGCAGCTTGGTATTATGTCTGCAAAAGATGCAATGAAACTAGCAAAGGACGCCAATCTTGACTTAGTCAAAATTGCTCCAACAGCGAAACCACCAGTTTGCAAGATTATCGATTACGGTAAATACAGATACGAATTAGCAAGAAAAGAGAAGGAAGCCAAGAAGAAACAAAAGGTTACGGAAGTGAAAGAGATACGTTTATCTCCGAATATTGACGATAACGATTTAAATACGAAGGCTAACCAGGCACGTAAGTTTATAACGAGTGGTGATAAGGTTAAAGTCGCATTACGTTTCCGTGGCAGAGAGATGGCTCATACATCAGCTTCAAAGGTAATTCTGGATAATTTCTATGCTAAACTCGAGGATATTGCTATCGTAGATAAGCCGGCAAAGCTCGAAGGAAGAAGTATGATTATGTTCTTATCAGAAAAACGTTAAAATACTAAATATGGCAGCATTCGGAAGGATTCAGGACAAGTTCCTGCACCGCCAGGCTGTATCAATCATTAAGGAGGAAATATCATGCCGAAGTTAAAAACAAGCAGCGCAGCAGCTAAGCGTTTCAAAGTAACTGGAACTGGAAAGTTAAAGAGAATGAAGGCTTACAAGAGTCATATCTTAACAAAGAAGTCCGCTAAGAGAAAGAGAAATTTAAGAAAAGCAACTATGACGGATGCGACTAATATTAAGAACATGAAGAAAATCTTACCATATCTTTAAGAGATAGGTGATAAGGAGGAATAGAACATGGCAAGAATCAAAGGCGGAATGAACGCTAAGAAAAGACATAATAAAGTCTTAAAGCTGGCTAAGGGTTACAGAGGAGCCAGATCAAAACAATATAGAGTCGCAAAGCAATCAGTAATGAGAGCTTTAACATCTTCTTTCGCAGGTAGAAAAGAAAGAAAAAGACAGTTCAGACAGTTATGGATTGCCAGAATTAATGCAGCTGCTAGAATGAACGGCTTATCCTACAGCAAATTAATGTATGGATTAAAATTAGCTAATATCGAAATCAACAGAAAGATGCTTTCTGAAATGGCTATTAATGATGCAGCAGGTTTTGCGTCACTTGCAGAAGTTGCAAAGTCTAAGTTAGCATAATGATATAGGAATAATAGCAAGTGAATCAGCTTAACTGGTTCACTTGTACTTTTATAATGAGATATTACCCTGCTATGAGTAGCAGGGATTTTTTATGCCGTCACCTGTATAAAATAACATAAGTTGCAAAAAAGATGAGTACGTTATATTGAATAATAAATTAAGGCATCCGCATATAATGAATTGACAAAACAAAGGATTTTAGCTGGAATGATGAACCGTGAGATGTCACCGCAGGATCGGCAGCGCATTATGAGTGAGGATTATGCGGATTTACTCATCAGCTATAATGGCGATGAAAACGTATTTCAACAATTTCAAGATGCAACGGTACGAATTATTAATTTTTTTGATGCAATCGTACATGTTCCTGTAACTCAGATAAATGACAATACTGTTGTTAATTTGGGATATTCCGTAATGCCGACCCTATATGGGATGATTAGCAGAGAGAGTTTAGAGGCGTCTGGAGTTTTAAGATTACGAAATATTCCTAGTTTGAATTTAAGAGGCAGCGGAGTACTGATTGGTATTATCGACTCAGGAATAGATTATACGAATCCAATATTCAAAAATGCGGATAACACAACAAAAATAGTATCCATCTGGGATCAGACCATCAGTGATGATCATTTTCCTCAAAATACATATTATGGAACGGAGTATGACAGAGTCCAGATTAATACTGCGCTGCAGAGCGCGAATCCTTTGGAAGTTGTTCCTTCTACAGATGTCATTGGACATGGAACAATGCTCGCTGGTATCGCTGCAGGAAATGAAGTGCCAGAAAGTAATTTTTATGGAGTTGCACCGGAGGCTGAGCTGGTGGTAGTTAAGCTAAAACCGGCTAAAAGATATTTAAAGGAGTTTTTTCTGGTTCCGGAGAATGTGACCTGTTATCAGGAAAATGATATTATTTTTGGATTAGACTATATTACTTCTGTTGCAGCCACTTTAAATAGGCCAATTGCCATTTGTATCGGAGTAGGAAGTTCTTTTGGCGCACATGACGGAAGAGGAACACTAAGCGGGTATTTATCTTTGGTGGCGCAGAGACCGAAAATAGGCATAGCTGTAGCAGCCGGAAATGAAGGAAATGCAAGAAGGCATTATTATGGTAGAATAAATCAGGCAACCGGCTATGATACCGTGGAACTATCCGTAGGAGAAGGAGAAGCGGGCTTTAGTATGGAGCTTTGGGGAGATTCCCCGGGAATCTTTTCGTTGGATATACAGTCCCCTTCCGGAGAATTTGTACCCAGAGTTATTCCGGTTCTTGACGAGATGCGGACTGTGACTTTTATATTTGAAGAAACCGTAATCGTAATTGACTATCAGATGGTTGAATCTCAGAGTTCTGACCAGCTGATCTTATTGCGCTTTCGAAGACCGTCCCAGGGCATCTGGAAGTTCAATGTTTATGGGAGGGCAGATTTGAATGTAGGCTTTAATATTTGGCTTCCAATGGCAGGCTTTATTTCTGATAATACTTTTTTTATTCGCTCTGATCCATATGTCACCATTCAATCCCTGGGTAATTCAGAAATTCCAATTACAGTCACGGCTTACAATACGGTGGATGACAGCCTGTATGCTGCCGCCAGCAGGGGATTTACCAGGATTGGTACAGTTAAGCCTGAGGTGGCGGCTCCAGGCGTAAATATTATAGCGCCCTCCCTTGACAAAGGCTTTTATGCTGTGACTGGAACCAGTCCGGCGGCGGCTCATACAACCGGAATTGCAGCCCTTTTACTAGAGTGGGCAGTAGTAATGGGGAGGCAGCCTAATATGAATTCAGTGGATATGAAGATATTTATGATTCGGGGAGCTAGAAGAGATATTAATATAACATACCCAAACAGAGACTGG
Organism: Bacillota bacterium; assembly: GCA_023392995.1. Classification (GTDB taxonomy): domain Bacteria; phylum Bacillota; class Clostridia; order Lachnospirales; family Lachnospiraceae; genus Mobilitalea. The sequence continues at coordinate 35 of JAEWMZ010000174.1, read as the reverse complement.
GGCTATGGTATTCTGGACGCATTTAATATCTTCGA
>JAEWMZ010000267.1 GCA_023392995.1 Bacillota bacterium | reverse complement strand
AAAGATGATTGATTTACCATCTTCACTTTTTACGCTTATTTTTCCCTGATGAGCTTCTACAATTGACTTTGCAATAGATAACCCAATTCCATATCCTCCGGTTTCCCTTGCACGGGAGGAATCCGCCCGATAAAAACGATCAAACAACTGGTCTAGATTAGCTACCTCCAGATTAGCTACCGTATTATAAACCTCCAGCTTCAGACCCTTTTTCGATTCACATAAGGTTATCTTTATGCTGCCCCCATCCTCGGAGTATTTCATGGCATTATCAACCAGAGTAGATACCAGCTGCTCAATGCTGCTCTCATCTCCATTCATTATGATGTCCGGCCAAATATTCATTCTAAATCTTTTATTCTTGGCCTCAGCCACCGCTTCAAAGGAACTAGCAGTTTTAGCAACCACCTCACTCAGATTAAAAGGAGCAAAGGTCAGCCGAGCGCTCTCCTCCTCCATCTTAGATAAGGTCAGAAGATTCTTAACCAGCTTATCTAACCGGGTTACCTGATTTCGAATGCTTGAGATCCATTCACTTTCACCGCCGGTCAATTCCAAGACATCTGCATTTGCAGAGATAATTGCAAGAGGTGTCTTTATCTCATGCCCTGCATCTGTAATAAAAAGCTTTTGCTTTTCTGCATTTTCAATAAAGGGCTTAATTGCTTTTCTGGACAATATCATTATGAGCAGGAACATCAGAACTAGTGTGGTCGCTCCAACGATACAGGAGATTACCAGCAGCAACAGCTCGGATTGAATCTGAGTTCTGCAATCCATAAACACGAGCATATTGCCCTCTTCTTTTTCTATGACCATATATTTATAGATATCCAGGTATCCTTCTGTCTTGCCACTCTCAATAACATTAGTTGCATACTCCAAAGCATCCTTCGAGGTGATAGCAGCGATATGGCTCGTATTAATCTGCTTGATGGTACCATCTGTGTTTAGCTCTGCTATAAAATATCTTTTTTCATAGGGCGTCTCTGCATTCATTCGAAAGCCGAACAGAGGCTCCTCTATTTTAGGACGATCCTTTCGGGGATCCCCCTTAATAAATTCCGGAAACTTCCCTTCATTTTCTGCGATAATTCTTATGGACTCCTTCGTCTTCTTCTCTGTCTGTACAAAATAGATTCCATTGGTCAGTCCAATTAAAAATAGCATGACCAGAAAAAGGGAACCCATAGTTATTATAATGAATTTCCTCTGCAGTTTTTTAAACATTTAGGTTTCCTCCAAACTATAGCCGCTTCCTCTGACTGCTTTAATCTTTATATTAGCATCTAAGGACTCCAGCTTACGGCGCAGATAGGAAATGTATACCCAAACTACATTGATCTCCGCCTCAGCATCATATCCCCAGATTCGCTCCATAAACTGCTCTGTGGAAATAAGTCTCTTCGGATTTGTCATGAGCATCTCCATCATCTGAAACTCCTTGTTCCCCAGTCTTAAGGATGATTGTTCATTGGAAAGCTCATAACTTTCTTTATTTAAGCAGATATTTCCCACCTGAATCAGATTCGGGGTAAATTCCGACTTTCTTCTGCTCATAGCGCGAATTCTGGCTAACAGCTCCCCCATGGCAAAGGGTTTGCTAAGGTAATCATCCGCACCTTTATCCAGGCCTAAAATGCGATCCTCAATTTGTGATTTAGCTGTAAGCATAAGAATTGGTGTATGTATCCCTTTTGCTCTTAATTGCTCCAGCACCTCAATTCCGTTCAGCTTTGGCATCATAATATCCAATACAATAACGTCATAATTTGCTGATAATCCGTAGTCCAGCGCATCCGCTCCATCATATACTGCATCCACGGAATAATTATTGTGTTTCAATATAGCTACCAGAGCGTTTGACATCTCCTTTTCATCTTCCGCTAATAATACCCTCATGTTAGTCTCCCTTATCTATTCTTATAAATATGTTAATATGATTAATTTGTACTAAATTTGTTGTTTCTATGAAAGAAAATGCGCTCCTCATAGTTTACAGCATACTTCGTAGTTTACGGCATACCTCATGGTTTTCTGTATACTTATTGGTTTGCAGGTTTGCTCCTCGTATACCAACTTATTCTGTGAAACCTTCGTCCTTCTGTATTTCTTCTATCATATCCCATATAGCTTGAAAATTCAAATCTGTCGAAGCTATTTCATCCGCACATCTCTTTAGCTCAGCAACTATCATATCCTGATTCGGAATATTCTTTTTATACTTCAACTGATGCTCCAGGCTCGCCCAACAATCCATTGCAATTGTCCGAATCTGTAATTCACAATATACCATATAATTCCCCTCCTCCAAATGAATCGGAACCTGTAGGATCATATGATAACTGCGATAACCATTCGGCTTGGGGCTGCGTATATAATCCTTCTCTTCGATAACAAGGATATCCTTCTGGCCTCGAAGCATGTTAACGACCCAGTATATATCATCAAGAAAGGTACATACCACACGAATTCCAGCCGCATCATAAATCTCTGATAGTGCATTTTCCACTGTGACGGGAAGGTCTCTGCGAACCAATTTATCCTTCATGCTTTCTGCTGATTTAATTCTAGCCTTGCAGTGCTCGATGGGATCTTTATCATTTTTCATGGCTCTGTATTTGCGAATAATATCGAGCCTTGATAATAGTTCGATTATGACCCCCTCCAGGAGTACATAGGCTTCTTTATAAAATTGCTGCTCTGTTGATTTGGAATCACATAGGATATCAGGTTTCATTTGTAGCATCTCTCGCCCTCCTAGTATGAAAATGGTATAGCAACTTTGTATATGTTAGTTGTAAATTTCTTTCTCTAATTAAGAGTATAGCATGGCTACTTTAAATGAAGTTTAAGTTTTCAATGTGTTTTTTACTTTGGGAAGGATTTCAGAATTTTAGTTTGTTGTTCGTGTAATTTTGATGACGTTTAGTAGAAATGAAAAAGAAATTAATAGAAGTTGAAAGAAGTTAAAAGAGATCGAAAGAACTTTACGTAAGCAAGGCTTGCTCCTAAATTCATGCTGAATTCAAATCAGGCAATAATGATAAAAGCTTAGACATTATTTGTTATAATGAATAAGCTTTCTATATTAATTAAAATTGATCCGGTATTATTTTATCGATTTCATACTGGTAGTTTAAAAAAGTCCACATTTGCTGGTAATGTATCATAATATTCCATATCCCTGAGCCGCATAGCTCAAAATCATCTATGATTTGTGACAGGGAGATAATACTTCTAATATCAATGAACCATACAATATGCTCGATTGGCATCCCGACATAGGAGGCGCTATAACGAAAATATGGAGTTTGAGAAATTTCATCAAATTGTATTACCGCACCTACTTCCTTCGCCAGGCCGATGGCTCTGTCAATGGTTAAGGAAAGTGCTTGGGTTCGCCCGGGAACATAGGGCAGCTCCCAGTCATAGGCTATCAAAGGCTTACCAATTACTGTTTTATCTGCCGGAATCGCGGTTTTCACATGGTTAATAAAACTTCTCAACAGATACTCAGAACTAATCGGAGCCGGTGGTCCCGGATTCGTTCCCCAGGTATATTGCAAAAGGGTTATGCAGTGCACATAATCACTAATGGCACCATAATTCAGGTCTTCAAAAGAGATCTGATCATCAGTAAAGGTTAATTTCGGATTCAGTGTGATGGTGAAGTAAAACCCTTCCCTAGACAATATCTTTTCTTCTTTTTCTAACAACACCAAATAAAGTTTTTGATTGCTGATGTTCATATCGCTGATCAACATATTCAACCCGTAGAAGCCTTTTTCCTTCAGAATTTTAAGTACATTTTCCATCAATCTGGTATTGTATTCTTCATTCAGTAATATATCATACAATAACCCATAGTTGACCTGCCCCTTCTGCGTCAAGGCTGACAGCATCATCATCGGCGCAGTTCCATATTCTTTTGCCAGCTTAATAACCTCCGTGTCATCATCGTATGTGATGATTTCTCCTTTGTTGGTGGTACCATAATTAAATATGGATAAATAAGTCAAATACGGCAATGTTTTAATAAGTACATCTTTTTTATTAAAAGCATAGGTATAGCCATTTGTTGAAATTTTATCTTCGTGCTTATACTGGATGGCTAACAATTCACCTGGATAAATGTATTCTCTACTATGCAAAAAGGGATTATTTCGCAGCAACTGCATCAATTTAACATTATGAAGCTTTGCGATGCCGCCCAGAGTCTCACCTTTTTGTACGTTATGAGTTATCATAGGATATATTATGATTAATGCCTGACCTGGTACCAGGTTATGAGAATAGTCAAGCCCATTATCAGATATCAATTTATAAGCTGTGATTCCATGCTTGTAGGCAATAGAGTCAATGGTATCTTCCGGTTGGACAATATAGATTTCCATAAAAAATCCTTAACTATTTTTAATTTATTATATGACAGTGGTGGGTAACATTACAATTGTATTTAGAAATTAGTTAAAATATTGGTATTGTTTTTATATTGTTTTGATTTTGAATTTATTTCGTTTTAATATTCTTCTGGTATTTTATTTTTTTGATATTTTATGATATCCCTTTGTTGTACTTTTGCTATCGTTAATAACTGTTGTGCTGTGAATCAAAGAATGAGCAGAATCTAAAGTTATTTTTGGATCACCCCTAAAAGTCAGACCCAAAGGTTGGATTTCGGTCTAACTTTAAGGGTTCACATCATTTTGCAACTGTATCAATATCTTTTTTTATTGTTTTAAGCAGATATAAAGTCTGCTCTTCTTTTCTTCGCCTTGTTAATCCAGCCAGAACCGCGCCTCCGGCTTTATTCCATTTCGTAAACTCTGCAGCTGCTCCTGGGTAGTCTCCTGCATTTAATTTTCTAAGCAGTGTAGATTTCTTCAGATTGCCGGCTCCTACGTTATAGGTGAAGCTAACCAGTGCTGCAAATTGGTTCTCGGTCAGCTTTACTTTAACCAGATCTTCGACTGATCTCTCAAAGCTTGCCAGATCTTCTTTTAGCAGAGCCGCCGCCTTTTCTTCTGAAATACGCATTCCTCTGGCAATTGGCTTGCCATCGACTTTACCTGTGTGACCGTAACCAATTGTCCATTTTTTTGCGGGGCATTGGTACGCGGTTAAGACGCAGCCTTCAAAGGCCTTGATTAGGTTAATTCCTCTTTCGTTTGTTGTCATTGTGACTCCTTTTCTGCTTTATTAATGAGTAAATCAATGGCATTCTTTAAAATCTTAGGGTAGCTGATCCCCATGAGACCGCCATTCTCAAGTATGGAAAGGGCTTCATTCGCAGCAAAGCCAATGACTACCGCATTTCTCACGATTTCAGTTCCGGTGAACTTATCTACCTGAGCTGCTACAAGTACGTAGAGCAGTATCATGCCTTTCTTACATAGGCCTTTGAACCCGGCTCGGCTTTCCATGGCTCCGTTTGCTGTCTTTTTTGATTTTTTGAACACTCCGGCTACGATGAGTCCGGTAATATAGTCAACGGCCATGAATATCACAAGCGTCTGTAATGCCATATCCCATCCTCCTAGCAATTGAGCTGTAAAGCTTCCTATTAGTCCGAGTATGCTGATTGATAAGTTTTTTAGTGTGTTTAATTTATCCATGCAATCCTTTCTTGGTTTGTTGTTGTGGTTGTTTTTGTCCCGGGGTGGGGATGTTGGGGGTGAAGGTGAAAAATAGGCTATGCTTTGATCCATGGATAGCGGGTTAGGATCAGTCATAGCCTGTATGGTTTGTTTTTTATATTCAGATCGTTAAAATGATAATTTAGCAAAAGCTATCTGTATATTCAAATAGTATTACTTTAACTTTAGGTGATTATTTCACAGATGTGCATGTTATCTACTAATTAGCTATTTATATTATTTGTACTTGCTTCCAAGCAGTACTCCATGCTCCATCACTGATTATAAATTGTCTAATGTATATGTTATGAGTTCCTATATTATCCGGATACCATTTTACCGTTACATAATTATCAGCATGCTTGAAATACTCAACATATCCATAATACGGGGCGCCAGTCGGCCTATCACTATATACGCTATTGCCAAATCCAAACGCTCCACTTAATATACCTTTAGCATTTATCATGTATATGATATCAGCCAGTAGGCTACTGTTGGCATTGTTTTGATCACCAACTCGTTGCACGAGTTGAGTAATATAAGATAGGTCACTTGTAACTTTTGATTTTATTACCACTATATTGTCATTTAGTGCATTTAAGCTGACTCCTATTCCACTAACAATATCTCCATTTGATGTTACTCTCATAGCATTTTTACGGTTACTATCAGAGGTTCCCATACCTACTTGAAGTAGGTCCGTATTGTTTACCATATTGTACCTGCCAAATACAGTTTGACTCTCCCCTGTAGCAGATACTCCAGTACCATGCGAAAAAGAATCATCCCCTCCAGAGCTGGAGTAATTGCCTCCAGCATGAGAACGTGCACCACTTGCCACACACGCTAATCCCTCAGCATGTGATGCATCTCCACTTGCAGTTGTTATATAACCTTCTGCGTGAGAATTACTTCCAGATGCTAATGTCTCTTGACCCTCAGCATGGCTTCTATCACCACTTGCTCTCGTCTGAAATCCTTCTGCATGTGCATTAATAGCACTTGCAACCGTATTTTGACCCTCGGCATGTGCTTGGTAATTTGAAGCAATCGTATTATATCCCTCAGCATGACTTCTATCTAAAGTGGCAATATTTCCAGTACCAGAAACAAAGCTGTTCACACCAATAGTACCAGTACCTCTTGCACCAAATGTAGCACCAGATGGTGTATTTAAAATACCTGCCCCCTTAGGAATAATACTAATATTAATATTACTGTCATTTCCGGTAGCAATAATCTGAGGAGCATTTCCAGTGGTAGCATTTGAAATGGTAACCTCATTAACAGCATTCGAAACAGAAGCTGGAAACTTAATTAATTCATTTCCATTCACATCATTAATACTAGAGGAACTAGTTATTTTAGGAGCTGTTAAAATCTTGTTTGTTAAGATTTGCGCTCCATTCTTGGTAACCACACCATTCATCTCAAGCAGTTGATAACGAGTACCATCCCATACAACTGTAACTACATTACCAGCTATTATATCTCCCGTCTCAAGTGCTGCAGAAACGTCCTTACAAATAGCCTTTGCACCGTATCCGTTTACATTCAGAGTGCAAGCTGTAGTATTGGGGATCGTTGTTGTAAACTTTAAAACAATACCTAATAAATCCGCTTGGCTTGTAATCCCGGCTACCGATATAGCATAACTATCATCAGCTGAATTACTTGTATATATGGTGTTATTTATAGCCAACTGCGAATCAACCGTATCCCAGTTGGGATTCATCGCTGTAATATCCGGTACATCTGTTAAGGCTGGTTTCACCAGCCCATATTTACTTGTTGTTGTAGACATCTATTATCTTCCTCCTTTTATGTATCTGATACACTGACCGAAATCATATAATTGCTACCCAC
>JAEWMZ010000224.1 GCA_023392995.1 Bacillota bacterium | reverse complement strand
CGGTTATACCAACGGTTTTGATATGTCTTGTTATTGGTGCATTGGTCGGAGCATGGCAGGGCTTTTGGATTGCATACATAAGAATTCCTGCATTTATTGTTACTCTGGCAGGCATGTTGATTTTCAGAGGCTTCACAATGACACTGCTTAATGGAAAAACGTTATCGCCATATGATAAATCATTCCAGGCAATGGCAAATGGATTTCTCCTTTCTGATACAATGAAGGTCAATGGGATTAATATGATAGCTGTAATTACAGGCTTGCTGCTATCGCTTGTATTTGTTTTCGTGGAATACAGAAGCTTAAAGAATAAGAAAAAATATAACTTTGAAACTATACCGCTTTCACTTACTATTGCAAAGGTATCAGTTATTATAATAGCTATAAATCTTCTTACATTCAGTTTAGCTTCCTACAAGGGTATTCCTATAGTTCTAATTCTTATCGTTGGACTTATTGTAATATATACCTTCATTACACAGAAGACTATAGCTGGACGTCATATCTATGCATTAGGCGGAAATGAAAAAGCAGCTAAGCTTTCAGGTATTAAGACAAAGAGAGTAATGTTCTGGGTATATGTAAATATGGGATTGCTCGCAGCGGTTTCGGGACTAATAGTTGCAGGACGTCTCAATGCTGCTACGCCTAAAGCAGGTGTTAACTTCGAGCTTGATGCAATAGCTGCATGCTTTATAGGTGGCGCATCCTCATCAGGTGGTATTGGTACCATTATAGGAGCGATAATAGGAGCTCTTGTTATGGGTGTATTGAACAACGGTATGTCAATAATGGGAGTTGGAATAGATTTGCAGCAATCAATTAAAGGTTTCGTATTACTTGCTGCTGTGGCGTTTGATGTTTACACAAAATCAAAGGCAAATAATGATTAATAAATAGTTTTGTACCAAAAAGGTACGAATAGGAGTTTAATCTCTTAAGCATACCTTTTGTGTGTGCGCCCAGCATGGGCACAATCTAACGGGTGAAAGTCCCGAGTGCGGGTTAATAGTGCCAAGCACATAGCCAAGGGCAAGACCTGCTAAGTTTTGTCAAGATAAAAATGTAGCAAAGTTAATTAATAAAAAAGTGTACGCTAAAAAGACCACCATTACTGCTGATCTAAAAAAATTATTATTGATCTTTCTTACAGCGTTTTTAGATATTCATTTACCCTTGCATAGTAAATGCGAAGAAATTTATTGGCACCAGCCATCATATAGACATAATAGTGCTTTCCTTCGCTGCGTTTCTTGTCTAAAAACAAATAAACAGGATCATTATCTGGCTTTTGCCTCAGAATGCAGTCCATAACTTGAAAAAGTGTTTTTCGGAGTGATGAAGAGCCTCTTTTTGAAATACCTCGCCCTTTAATATCAATTGTTCCGGATTGATAGGGACATGAATCTATACCTGCATAGGCAATAAGAGCTTTACGGTTGTAGAACCGTCGTACATCTCCGATTTCTGCAATGAGCTGAGGTCCAAGGGTTATGCCGACTCCATACATACCCATAACTACTGGGTATTCTGGAAGTAATGATGCAATACGGTTCATTTCTTTGCGTAGCCTATCAAGTGAATCAATGAGAGAGTTAAGTTCCTGAATGCTTTCTTGTATCAGAAACTTTGTGTTTGGACTCTTGGGCAACGTATTAACGGATTTAGATGCATATTCATAAATCTCACTGGCTTTTTGTGATTGATAATGATAACCAGATTTATGACACCATTTTTCGTATTTCTTAATGAAACTTTTTTCAGATTGTAATGAAACACAATTACAATGCCAAAATGTCATCGAAAAATCAATCCATTTCTGATGTCCATCCTGCCGTGGAGTATTACCAAACAGTGTGTTTACATTTGGAAATGTTTGATCAAGATGTGTGAGTAAGCTATTATTCAGTACAACCTTGAGTTTTGTGTATTGTGAAAACTGGCGATTGTAAGTTTTTAGAAGTTGTCGCAGTTCTTCTTCTGGTATGTATCTAGGTAGATCAAGCCATCTATCAAGTCCGTAATTGGCGATTTTAATCGCATCTTTTTTATCAGTTTTTACTCTTCTGATGCTTGAATGACTATAGTCATGGATTAAGATGGCATTGATTACAGAAACAAAGATTCCTTCATGGTGCAGATAGTTTGCAATAGGTTGAAAATACTTGCCTGTGTATTCCATGATAACGCGTGACTCGCCGGATAATTTTTTGATTCGATTAGCTAATTGTTTGAGCTCAGTTTCAGAGTGGTTCACTTCAAATGGAACAGCAACAATTTCACCAAATGGACGCATAATGGCTACAGTGCTTTTTCCTTTTGAAACATCGATTCCTACAGCATTCATAGAAGTGCCTCCTATAAAAGTATTTTAAGTAATTAGCGACCATTCATGACTCATTACGATTCAATCTACTGTGTGACACGAGCGCTTCATATGGCTCAACCTGCTTAAAACGAACGCTGCAATGAGAGAATGGCTGTCAGTCTTGCTTACGGGCGAGAAGCCCAAGGGTGTCCTCGACATACCAATTACTCTCTCATTTTAGCTTAGTAATGAGGCTGGATAAAGTAAACTGAATGATCTGAAATATCCAACAATTACATTGTAGTAGGGTGTCCATCGTGAGGTGGAATCTGAAGGAAGCTGGAGGCAAACTTCTGGTCTGACGAACAGAAACTACATTAGGCATATTTATGCTGGGTAAGGCTGCAAATCAAGCTAAAGCCCTAAACTATTCGGAAGCATATGGTGTAAATGTAGCAGATAGATGGAAGGAAAGATTGCGTTCTTACCTGGGGAGGTCTCACGGACGTATGGAAACAGAGTATGAAGTACGGTTGAAATAAGATTTATCGTGAGAAGTCAGCAGAAGCCATAGTACTTCATGTAGTTAACGACATGGTGGAAGGGCAGAACTTTAGGAGGTGATAGTAAATGAACGTTACTGACAAAGAAATAAAATGTTGCCAACCTCAAATTGGGGGCTTACTGCAAATGGATAGTTCGGAAAGCGAAATGTATGCAGGAGTACATGCTTCTTCAAAGATAACTGAAAACAACATCACCAATGCAAATGAGTCGAAAGAGGGATTGCTTGAGCGAATATTGGATAGAAGCAATTTAAATAATGCATTTAAACGAGTGAAATCCAACAAAGGCTCTCATGGAGTTGATGGGATAGTAGTAAATGAACTTTTACAATATCTCAAAGATAACGGAGACCAACTCAAACAATCAATCTTGGATGGTAAATACCGTCCTAATCCAGTCCGAAGGGTAGAGATACCAAAAGAAGATGGGAAGCAGAAAAGGAAGTTGGGAATACCCACAGTAGTAGACAGGGTTATACAGCAGGCAATAGCACAAGTTCTTACACCGATTTACGAGAAACAATTTTCGGATAACAGTTTTGGATTCAGACCAAAGAGAAGTGCCCACGATGCTATCAAAAGAAGCCAAGAAAATATTGAGCAGGGATATAAATATGCCGTTGATATAGACTTGGAAAAGTATTTTGATACAGTAAATCAAAGTAAACTAATTGAGATACTATCAAGGACGGTTAAGGATGGACGAGTAATATCGTTAATTCATAAATACTTGAGGGCAGGAGTGGTCGTAAGAAATAAATATGAGGAAACGGAAATCGGTGTACCACAGGGAGGACCTCTGAGTCCAATTCTCAGCAACATTATGCTAACAGAGTTAGATAGAGAACTTGAAAGAAGGGGGCACAGGTTTGTCCGTTATGCGGATGACCTGATAATTTTTTGTAAAAGCAAAAGGAGTGCAAAACGCACACTGGAAAATATAGTCCCATTCATTGAACGCAAGCTATTTCTAAAAGTAAACAAAGAGAAGACATTAGTTGACTACGTGGGAAAAGTAAAATTTCTTGGGTTTACATTTTACCAATATAAAGGCAAAGCAAGAGTCAGAATCCACCCAAAATCTATTACAAAAATGAAGGGCAAAATAAAAGAAATGACAGCTAGAAGTAATGGAATGGGCAACGAAGCAAGGGCAAAGGAGCTTAGAAGCTATATCATAGGGTGGATAAACTACTTCAAGATAGCAGATATGAAGAATTTGCTTATTGCTACTGATGAATGGATGAGGCGACGAATCCGCATGATTTACTGGAAGCAATGGAAAAGGGTTAGGACAAGATTTAAAAAGCTCCAAACTTTTGGAATTGAAAAACAGAAAGCGTGGGAATACGCGAACACAAGAAAAAGCTACTGGAGGATATCCAATAGCCCAATATTAGCCCAAAGTCTTAATAACTCTACTATTCAGAAACTTGGTTTTATAAACTTTTCAGATTATTATCGACGAGTTACTGCGTAAACTATTGAACCGCCGTATACCGAACGGTACGTACGGTGGTGTGGAAGGTCGGGAATTAAAATAATTAATTCCCTCCTATCCGATT
>JAEWMZ010000218.1 GCA_023392995.1 Bacillota bacterium | reverse complement strand
GGCAGAGGCTATTATGAATCTATTACTCAAGCCTCTCTTCATTACCATATCCTTGAATACGAATTCCGCCATTGGGGAGCGGCAGATGTTGCCGTGGCAGACGAATAGTACTTTGATCATATATTATTTCTCCTTGTAAATGCTTGATTTTATGAACTTTCGCTCGGTTTTACAACAGCATAAAATTCCTTAGGTCGTTAACCTTCCATTACCAGCAGCTTAATCAATGTATCCTAGATTCAAACCTAAAATCTAATCGACAGGCATTGGTTTGTTCTGGTTTCATATTGATTACTTAATTATACTGTTTATAATGGGTTTGTTCAATATAGGTCAGTAAATTTATGCCAGGGTCATCCTATTAATTCTTAATTCGTTTAGCAACATACCTCAACAGTTTGATTAACAAACCGTGTTACAAACTGTTGGGCATTGTACCTTTATTTTCTACATCAAAAAGAGCCAGGCTATGATATATTAACGCCACCATAACCATGGCTCTTTTTAATTGCTTCTTAAAGTTAAATAGCCAGTTAACCAGCTATTCCTAACTCTTTCAAAGTCAAAGAATTTTTACTCCAACCTTAACAACAATATCATCATTATCCGATATAACTAAAGTAGTAGCTGGATTATCCACATTTCCTATATAGCTCATTGTTTCATTGCAAAGGTATTCCGTCCATTCCTTTGGAAAAGATTCCGACAGTTCAATTACAATATAATCCATGATACCACATCCCAGCTGTTTTCTCGCATCTTGTACATTTCGTATAACATCCCGCGCAATTCCTTCTCTTTTAAGTTCCTCTGTAATGTTCAAATCCAAAGAAACAACAATTCCCGAATCACTTACGATATGCTGCCCGTCTTTCGCTTGAAATGTAACTAATACAATTTCAGAATCGAATTCTTCTGTCTGATTATTTATGCTTACAATTGCTCTCTCATTCTTCAAAGCAAAATTGCCTGCTTTTATAGCTTTAATCATATCGCCCAATTTATCTGGATATCGATTACGAATTTCATTAAAGTTTGGTGCATATTTTAACGTTGCTAAATCACCCATATTATCTAGAATAGTAACCTTTTTCACATTTAACTCTTCCGCGATAATGTCCTTGAATTGATCAACAATTGAGTTATAGTCCTTATTTGACATCACGATTTTTAGTTCGCTTAATGGCTGCCTATTCTTTATCCGATTCTTACTACGAATCGTTCTTGATAAATATATAACTTTTTGTGTAATCTCCACCTGCTCTAATAACACATCATTTCTAAAATACTCTGGTATTGTAGGCCAGGCAGCCAAATGAACTGAAAAGTCTGGTGTTATTGTTTTATATATTTTTTCTGCCATCAGCGGAGCAACTGGTGCGAATAATTTTGTAAGAGTTACAAGTACATAATAAAGAGTGTCATATCCTTCTTTTTTATCAGCAGATATTCCATTGGACCAAAAACGCCTTCTTGAACGGCGTATATACCAATTGGTTAAGCCATCCACTAAGGATGTTAGCTCCTCCACATATTGATTCACTTGATAATGATCCATATGTTCCGTAATGTTACAAACGGTACGATAAATCTTTGCTAAGATCCAATGATCAAGCTGATCCTTTGTTTTTGGTTCAAGAAGCGTATCTGGTTTTACCAAGTCAATATTTGCATAAGAAATATAGAAATTACAAGCATTCCAATAAGGTAAGATTATCTGTTGATATGCTTCTTGAATTCCACTTTCATCAAACAAAAGATCACCGATTAACATTGCATTTGTTTGATATAAATACAATCGAAACGCATCTGTACCATATGATTTCATTAGCTTCATTGGATCTGTATAATTCTTAGAGGATTTTGATAATTTCTTACCATCTTTCGCTAATATTGTTCCATGCACGATACAATTTTGGAAGGCTGGTTTATCAAACAGCGCCACTGCCAAAACATGAAGATAATAAAACCAACACCTAATTTGTCCTGTATATTCCACAATAAAGTCACATGGAAAATGCGATTCAAACCACTCTTTGTTTTCAAATGGATAATGCTTTTGTGCAAAAGGAACTGCTCCACTTTCAAACCAACAGTCTAACACTTCCGGAACTCTTCGCATTGTCCCCCCACAACTAGTACACGGGAATGTAATTTCGTCCATATATTGCCTATGAAGATTCGTTAATTTCACTCCACTATGCTGATAGATTTCTTCGATACTTCCCAGCACTTTTCTTTCATTACACTCTTCACATTCCCAAATGGGTATCGGTGTGCTCCAATATCTATTTCTTGAAATATTCCAGTCTCTCGCATTGATAAGCCAATTTCCAAACCTTCCATGCTTTACCGTATCAGGTATCCAGTTAATTGTATCATTGGTTTCAATTAATCGATGCTTTATCTTTTCAATATTAAAATACCATGCATCCATGGCTTTATAGATCAATGGTCTTTTACAACGCCAGCAATGCGGGTAATTATGCTCCAGCGTACCATCTGCGACTGCGTTGTTCTTTTCATATAGATATCGAATAACCAACGGATTCATTTCAATAACATTCTTTTCATTATCAGCTGTAAAGAAGTCGGTTATCTCTTCTGTAAATTTTCCTTTCTCATCAACAGGATTCACAAACGGTATATTATTCTTTTTACACGTCCAGTAATCATCTTCACCAAATGCCGGGGCAGTATGAACAATTCCTACCCCCTCTTGTGCTCCCACATAATCCACTGCAACGATTTTAAAAGCTCCTTCCTCTTTCTTGTCTAGAAAATAAGGAAACAAAGGCTCATATGACCACCCTAGCAGCTCTTCTCCATTGCAAGATTTTATGATATGAGGTACTTCTCCAAATATTTTTGGATATTTCGCTAATGTATCCTGACATGCAATAAATATCTCTTCTCCTACATCTACAAATGCATATTCTAGTTTTTCACCCACTGCCAAGCACATATTTGAAGGCAATGTCCAAGGAGTTGTTGTCCACGCCAGAAAATAAATTCTTTTCCCTTCCAATTCTTTTTTTGAGTCGAATTTTGCAATGATCCAGCGATCTTGACGTAACCTTGTAGAATGCGATTCTCTGGTATCGGAGATTGAAAGCGATGTCTCACAATGCATACAATAGGGTGCCACACGATAATCACGATAAATATACCCTTTATTATAGCATTGTTTAAATGCCCACATAACGCTCTCCATAAAATCAACATTCATGGTTTTATAGGCACCTTCATAATCAACCCACCGTGCCATTTGTTCAACGTATTCTTTCCAGGCTTCATTATTGCTAGACACAATTTCATAGCACTTATCATTAAATGCACTGATGCCAATGCTTTTTTCGATTTCATTTTTATCTGTAATTCCCATTTGTGTTTCTGCCTGATTTTCAATCGGAAGGCCATGACAATCCCATCCCCATACTCTTGGAACCTTATACCCCCTCATCGTCCAATAACGTGCTATCATATCTTTAATAAAAGAAACTAATACGGTTCCATGATGCGGCTTACCTGTAGGAAAAGGTGGTCCGTCATAAAACACGACTTCCTCACCATCGCATTCATTTACTGACCTTTCAAATATATTATTTTCTTTCCAAAACTGTAATATGCCGGGCTGCAGCTCTTCATATGCTGGTTTATTTTCTAACTCTTCATACCTCATATAACTTCTTGGTCTCCTTTCATTTTTCATTCAACCTAGGTAATTGTGAAGCTCATTCATTAAAGACATTGTATATATTCAACTGATACTGCTTTAAAGCGAAAGCTAAGCCCGAAGGAAGCGCCCTGCGAAGAAGTAGTATCTGCTGTGTATACATTACAATAACTATATTGGTTCTCAATTTCCTATTCATCATTCAATTTCAATCATCACTGTATGGAGCATCCTGTTTCAGATGTTTTTCTTAACAATCCTTTTCTCATACCACCTTTCCTTTCTTCCATCATGAAATTTTAGTAAATTGTAAGATATTGAAAAATAAAAAAGCTGCCATCCTTGATTTTTACCTCAAGGACGACAGCTATAAGCTTCGTGATACCACCTTAATTCATCTATATATCCCTATATAGACCTCTACAAGTACGGAAATAAATCGATACTCTGGTGCTATAATGGGCACTCCCAACGTAGTCTAATACGAAAGCATTCGGTACGTAGCTCAAAGATGATCTTCAAAAACATTCTTAGTACTTGCTCTCACCAAAACACAAGTTCTCTGTAAACATCAAATGTAATTTACTCTTCTTATCATAGCTTTTTTCAATATTTACATCACACTATCATGAATCACTTTAAATGTCAATACATGGGAAGAAATATTTCTTTAACTGCTGCATTACCTCTTAAAGATCCTTTCATTTATAAATATGAACGAAAACACAATATGAACCACAAATGCATCTCCAGTTTGATTTACAAATTAATGAGGTATTGTATACCAGATTCTCTGTTTTGGTTGTTCCGCCAGAAAATCATCATATTTTCTCATTGTCCTCACACCTTTCCAAATAATTGCTACGATAAAACTTGGCCTTTTCTATCTCCGACTTAGACGTTTTCTGCGTCTTTTTCACGCTACATACTAATATTACAACATTTTAGATATTCCTTCCAATACCTGAGAGGAGGAATTCAGTGACTCAATGGAAGCCGCAATTTCCTCTAACGCGGCGGCCTGAGTCCGAAATACATCATTCTCCTCTGATATATTCTCTTTAATCATCGTAATTGACGTGGTAATGTATTTTAATAAATCATCAATCTTTTTGATCGATTCACTGGAGGAATTTGAGAGATTGCGTATTTCCTGTGCTACGATATGAAAGCCTCTGCCCGCCTCTCCGGCTCTGGCTGCTTCAATGGACGCATTCAATCCCAGCAGATTTGTCTGTGATGAAATGG
>JAEWMZ010000197.1 GCA_023392995.1 Bacillota bacterium | reverse complement strand
AAGCCATAGATACGTCCCTTTTTCACATGGATGTTGAGACCCAGGACACTTTTTTGAGCGCCGTACTGTTTGGTAAGATTCTTTGTTTCAATTATGTAATCACTCACATTAAAAACCTCCTTTTCTTTTGGAAGTTAGTCTATCATGTCAACCTTGCATTACCCTTGCCATAACCTTGCATTTACCTTGCATTAATCTTGTAACTAACACCTCGGTAATCCCAGCTCCAGCTCCAGGACATAACCTTTTTTAAAGACTCACAGGAAAAAAGACCGTAAAAACCGTAGCTTGATCCGGTTCGCTTTGTACGGTAATTCTCCCCTCCATTTTTTCAACCATCTGGTGAACAATGGACAGTCCCAATCCACTTCCTTTGTGAGAGCGACCTTTATCACATTTATACAGCCTCTCAAAAATATGCTGTAAATCTATTTTTTCGATGCCAACTCCATTATCCTCGATACGAATCTCTATCTCCCCTTCCTTATTTTCCATTGCAACCCGGATCAGTGTAGCATGGCTATGAATCGTGACATTTTGCACCAAATTATTTAATACGCGTGCATAGCCCTCTTTATCCACTTTTACAAACAATGGTTTATCAGGAATTTCAATTTCAAAATTCAGTTGATTTTCTTCAAAAATAGGTATCCATTCCTTCAATATATTTCGCGTCAGCTCTGGGAGCTCCACCCGCTCCATTTGCAGCGTAAAGTCATTGGAGCTCTGTTTAAACCAATCAAAAAGAGTATCGATGTATTCTTTTAGGTGGTGGGCTTTGCGCCTGGCAATTTCAAAATATTCCTCTCGTTCCTGTCCTTCAATCACTCCCCTGTGGATCGCATCCAAATATCCAATCAGTGTCGTAAGCGGTGTTCGAACATCATGGGATAGACTGGTCATAAGCTGACGGTTGGCCTCCTCCGCTGCCCTAAGCTGCATAAGCTGTTCTTCATAGCGGTATACAATATCATTGATTTTATAGGCCAGGTCAGCCGTCAGCTCGTGATTTGGAACAAGAATTCTTCGGTTTCCATTGCCGGACTGAATATCACTGACCGCCTCCGTCATATAAAACAGCTGCTGTTTCACCTTCCTCAGCTTGTCCAAACAGCCAAGCAAGCAAAGGAAAATCACACAGATTAACAGAATTAAAAGGACATCAAGCATCATAATCTACACCTCCTTATTAAAGCGATAACCGATTCCCTTTACCGTTTGGATATAATAGGGCGTTGCGGTATCCGGTTCTATTTTCTTACGAAGGCGGCTGATAATTGCCATTATATTACTGTCATCATACACATAGGCTTCGCCCCAAACCTCTTCATAAATCTGCTGCTTTGTTAAAATCCTTCCTTGATTTTTCGCACAGAACAGTAGCAGATCGAATTCCTTGGGCGGTAATTCAAAGGTTCCATTTTGCGTTGTAACACTTCTACTGTTATAATCTATGGTCATCCCCTTGTAGTTAAGAGCTGTTATGTTCCTTTCAACGGAATTAAACCTGGTATATCTTCGTATCAAGGATATGATTCGAGCAATTAGTTCTTCCAGATCAAATGGTTTTGTCAAATAATCATCCGCACCGGAACGAAGCCCCTGCACTTTTGATCCGCTGTCATTTTTAGAAGTCAGCATAAGAATGGGTATGCTGCTTTTCTCTCTTATTTTCTCCATTGTCTGAAAACCGTCCATTCCCGGCATCATCACATCCAAAAGTATCAGCTGATATGTATTTTTTTCAAGCATTGCCAGTCCCTCAGCACCGGAGTAGCAGTATTCCACCTTTATGCTCTCCTTTACTAAACTTCTTCTGATTAAGGTGCACAGCTCCTTATCATCATCGATCACTAATATTGTATTATTCAAGTTGATACCCCCATTTATTTTATACGCAAGAATGAAACAGCTGAGCTGATTAATCCATTGAATCCAGTGGATCCTAGACCGCTATTTCAAGCTCTTCTTTATTCAAACACTTAAAAACTTCTTTATCAAGAGCTTCTATATCCGTGCTGTCTTTCACTCTGATAACTTTAAGCTCCAATTCAAATTATTTTAATTATATACAACTAAAGTGAATAAAATCAAGAGCAGAAGTATTCTTATCTAAACGTAAAATCCACTTATAATCAATGCGTCGTCAGCTTGTTTTTAATCGCTTTACAACATCGGTCGAAGGTCAAAGCACATTAAGTTAATATCCTCAATTGTCCGCTTACCCTCAGGCTTTTACTGCGGATAATCAGCACCACGCCTAAAAGATTTGGTGCTGATTACTGAGCATAGAGGAGTTTCTCTATTGAGAGAAGCTCCTCTATGCTCAGCAGGCTAAAGCCTACATTAAAAAGCAGGAGGTAAAACTTATGCTATGTTTTACCTCCTGCTTTGAATATTATGAATATTTTCATTCATTGAACTACTATACTACTGTTATATTATATAGTTATGACTCCATCTATTGCTGCCATCTCTACTTAATATCGATTCGTATGCCTGTTACTGCTGTTTTACTCTGATAAGCGAATAAACTCATCGATCATATGCTCAACGGACTTCAAACTGTTTTTCCAAAACTCTGGATTCTCAATATCTATTTCCGCCTGGCGCGCAGCATCTTCCACACTCATAATTGTAGTTGCATTCAAGAGAGCTTTGTATTTCGGAACAAATGCCTCTCCCTCTGCCTTGTATTTTTCATAGAGTCCCCTTGCAAACAAACCGCCAAAGGCATAAGGGAAATTATAAAAATTATGACTGTCGGAGTAATAATGCCCCTTTAATACCCACATATAGGGATGCAGACAATCTGGGTCAAGTCCATCTCCGTAAGCAGCCTTTTGTGCTTGAAGCATTAATTCCTTTAACTCCTCTGCAAATAAGAAACCTTCTTTTCCTTTTTCAAAAACTGCTGTTTCAAATAAGTATCTGGAATAAATATCACAAATGATTTGTGTGAAATCCTGCAGCTGACTTTCAATCAGCGCCATCTTCTCCTTCTCTTGTGCTTCTGCAATAATTGCTTCCATAATCAAAGCTTCATTAAAGGTTGAGGCAGTCTCTGCAACCGGCATACTATAATCCACATTAAGCGGCTGATGCTCTTGTATATTCAAGCCATGATACGCATGACCCAGTTCATGGGCAAGTGTAACCACGTCACTTAAAGAGCCTTCAAAATTTGTCATAATTAAGCTTTGTTTTATAAATGGCAGGTTCTCACAGAAGGCTCCGCCAACCTTACCCTTTCTAGGATAAAAGTCAATCCAGGCATGGTCAAAGGCCTCCGCTACCATATCGGCAAGCTCCGGTGTAAACCCACGGAAATGCTTTATTAAATAGTCCTTTGCCTCTTCTACAGTAAACTTTCTTGTGCTTTCCCCCAATGGTGCAAATAACTCATACCAGGGCAGACCATTTTCATGACCCAATAGCTTGGACTTATGCTTTAAATATCGATGGAACGCCGGAAGATATTCCTTAATTGCTTCCAACAAGGCATCCAAAGTTTCCCGTTTCATCTTAGAATCAATTAATGTCATCTCCAGAGGAGATTCATAGCCTCTTAAGTCAGAGATTGTAGTTACCTGAGTTTTGATACTATTCAGAGAATAACTGATCGCATCCTTAATCTTCTCTAAAGCCTTCACTTCACATATATATGCCTCCTGGCGAACCTTTACATCAGCATCATGCGCTTTGTTTCGTACCTCTGAAAGAGTAATTACACTATCACGATATTCTACCTCCAGGGTGGAAGTCAAATAGCTCTGCATACTGCTCCAAGCAGAGGCAGCTGAGATATTCAGCTTTGAAATTATTTCTTCTACATCGTCACTTAACAGATAGTGGGCTTCCTTCTTCATCTCTGATAAGATATAATCATAACCCTTCAGCTTCGGATATTTCTCATAATATTTCTCTATACTAGGGATTCCTGCAATAAATTTTTTAATTACAGCGGAAGGCTTCGCAGACATACTCATCACTTTTTCAAAGGAATTGATTTCATTTACAGTCGCACTGTCGGAAGTATTAACCGCTTGCTTA
>JAEWMZ010000131.1 GCA_023392995.1 Bacillota bacterium | reverse complement strand
GTCTTAGCCATCTTAGTAATTCTATTTCTTTTATCGAGAATCTTTTGTATCAGATACGCCTCTACGCACAGCAAGATGAGGCAGAATGCAAATAGTTTACTATAATCAATCCGATTACCAAAGGAATTAAACAGCACCTTTGATAAGATGCACAACACCGTTACTACAATTCCTCCGAGAATACAGCTTAAAAGATACAGATACGTCCTTAATGGATAAACGGAGATTTCCTTTTCTCCTTCTATTTTTTCTTCTATCGCGGGAATTCTTTTTTTGGTTTGTTGCTTATCTGCTTTAACAGCTTTTTGAATCTCTATTTGCTCTCTGCCCAAGTCCCTCTTTAAAGTGGGTTTAGCAAAAACTTGCTTGGTAATATTTTTATTACTTTTGTTAATTTTGTCTTCTTTCTGGCTTATAACGTCATTATAATTTCCAGCGAATTTTTGCTGTTGCTTTATATGCTGCCCTTCTTTGTCTTTTCCTGCTTTGTATTCTCCCTCGTTATTTTGTCCTCCTATATATTGTTCCTCTTTGTACTGCTTCTCCTCATAAGATTCTTCGTCGTCCTGCTCCTCGTTATATTTTCTCCCTTTATACTGTTCCATTTTATTTTGATCAATCCCGTTCACCAAAAGTTCCCTTAGATCTTCAAAACGATAATTCTCCTCTCTGCTGATTGCATAAAGCTGGTATACTAACAAAACTGCTTCTTTATCCGTATAATCAATCTTGTTCATAAGATATTCCATCAAGCCTCTGATCTGGTCTTTGATATTAGTCTGATATCCTGGTAAGAAGCAAAGCTGGGGTTGAAAATCGCTGACATTGAGATAGATATACTCTGGCTTCAGTATAAAATCATCCTCTGGAAGAAGATATTCATATGCTCTTTCTAATGTCATAAGAATATGTTCACAGAGATTCTTCAACTGCCCAAAGGTCAGATTTGCCTTAAGAAAAAGGCTCTGCATCACCTGCATCGAGGTAATTTCATAATAGAGCATCCTCTGATTATCGATCACCCTGCGCTCTAAAGGTAAGATCCCTTTTATCTCTTGATTCTCTAATAGTCTGATACAATATTCCTTAGCGCTCATGTCATTTTCTGCTTCAATTACCATATAGCTATGATGTAAATCCTTTTTATATTTTACCTCCATGCTTAACTCCACGATATCCTTCCCTTCTAACCTTATTTCAGTAAATGCAATGCTCAAAACTGCGACTATATTTATGTAAAATCAAGTTATCCTCTTTACTTAATTCGCTGACGTAAACTTTTCCAGCTTTTCTTTCAGGTCACTAACTCCTTTCAACTCCGCTGCTGTACTCATAATGACCTCCATCCCACGAATTGTCTCGGCAGGCCGATGAACAGAGGTTTTCGTTACCATAGTGGTATTCTCCATCGCTTGAAAAATTCTCCCAAAGATAGGTAAGGATATCTTAGCTTTTGCCTTCAGGGATATCGTTATATTATATGGATTCACCTCGGCTTGGATAGAAACGCTCCTATATAAGAACATTCTTTTCCCCAGTTCTTTTTTAAGATTTTCAAGGATTTGCTGCTTCACAGGAGACGTATCACCAATAAGGTGATAAAATACCCCTCGACTGTTGATCGCTTCGTAATAGATCTCATTCTCTTCCATATCAGAAACTTGATTCGCATATAAACTTGCTTTATGTGAGGTCATATCGATTGCATTTTGAAGGATACAGTAATCATGAAGATAAAAGGCAAGATAGATAACTGCAAATATAGCAAATATCACAACGGGAAGAATATATGCTGCCTCAACCGTGATACTTGCCTTTACCGAGTGGACTTTTAATGATATTACTTTTACTGGTATGACTTTTATCGGTATATCATTTTTTGTTACTACTTTTACTGGTTCCACTTTTAATGGAATCGCATTTCTAGATACCGTTATTTTTGATAACATTTTTATTAGACCTCTTTAGCTAATGCTACTTTTGTTGATATCCTATTTCCTTATCATTATGTCCAGCCTCTCAGATTCGAAGCAATGATGAAAATATAACCCATTAGTAAAAATGGTACAAACGGAATACTCTTTTTTCTATCAGCCAAACGAGCTGTCATTAATGCAATGGAAACGATCGCTGCTAGAAATAATGCCAGAGCAAATAACTCAAGATTACTCCAAAACCCTAAGCCAAGACCAGAGATACACAACAGCAAACCGTCTCCTATACCGATTTTACCACCAGTTGCTAAACTGATAAGAATTACGGTCACTCCCACTGCTGCCCCTCCAATCCGATCATAAAAAGCAATTGTATTCTGAAAGGGTATCACAGCACAGAGCATGACACCTCCAAGAATAAGTATCCATAGCCCGATTTTCTTTGTTCGTAGATCCTGTATGGAACAGAGCATGAGCAGCCCTAATAGAATAAACGTTACTGCATTTTCCATTCTACGCCATCCTCCTTTATTATTTTTAGGGTATTTACTAACCTAGTCGAAGCTTTTTTATTCATTAAGATTCCCAAACAAACTTAGCCAATTACACCCTAGTGTGAGGAATTTTTCAATTTCGCGGTATAGTCTTTTATAAACCATTGACCTTCAATCAATTGACTTTTAATTGATTTATTTTCAATTGATCGTTAATAGATTTGAAATGCTCTCTAGATTATTTTTATGAATCTCCGTCCTGTTATTTATAACACCGTTTACAGGGTGTTCTTGTTCCCACCTCTGATAAGGGTATCTCTTTGACATTCCTTTTTATTGAGGAACACCCCCTTTTCTTATGGTATCTGGTTCCATCCGAAGTAATATAATAAGTTCCCGGCAGATCAGCCGCTCCCTTGTCACAGACCTCGCAAGGATAGTACTTTGCTCCCTGCTCATTTCTTAACTCGGTTGGTATCCCCTGCACTGAGGTTACTGATAACTTGATATGAGAGCA
Source organism: Bacillota bacterium (assembly GCA_023392995.1). Taxonomy (GTDB): domain Bacteria; phylum Bacillota; class Clostridia; order Lachnospirales; family Lachnospiraceae; genus Mobilitalea. The sequence goes on along the minus strand of JAEWMZ010000131.1, from coordinate 36,553 downwards.
ACTTGCTGTCTTATGGTACACGCTGCCTGTTTGGGTAACAAAAACCGTAGCTTCCTTCTCAACTTCATTGCTTGATCGATATGCAGCTTCTACTTGATATCCGGTCCAACTTCGAAGCCTTACACGCTGCTCTATCCTCATTGGCGGTATCAAAAAGATTCGTATTGGAAGCTCGATCTGGTAGCTTACATGAATATCTATCATTTCTTCTGAAAATAAGTTAGAGCCCACAAAGCTTATGCCCTGAAATCCTCCCTTGATACAAGAACGATTAATATAGGCCGTATCTAGGTATCCCCTGGAATAACTTTTTAGTATACCCTGGCTTGAGGCCTCTCTGGCCCAATCGGTAAGACCAAAATCAAGGTTCTGTCCAAAAACAGATAGATCTAAGCTTAATGCTTCTTCCACTCCAGAAAAATCCTTCACCACATAGGCAGCCTTTGAAAGTTTCATCCCCATCCTTGTTATTGAGGACTGAATCTGTTCCTGCAACGTAAAGATTTGTATAAAGTATAGAAAGCTCAGGACAAAATAGAGAAAAACAGGGAGTATAAGTGCCGCCTCTACGGTTAGCGAGGCCTCTTCTCCTCTTCTCCCATTGCTATTCTTTTTTACTCTCCAGTTATTGCATACCTTCTCTGGCTTCACATGATCCTCCTGGTAACCTCTAGTGAGCTAAAATGTCCGTTCTTAATAGTTAGATTGATTTTATTTTTATTGGCAAACGATTCCTTGGAGAGAGGCTTTTCATTTAATTATTTTAAGAATAAAAAGATATTTCATAAGAAATAACAAGATTAAGAACGGACATCTTAGCTCACTAGAGGTTCTGTTAGTTTTAAACCTTTGACTTTTAATAACTGTATTCTGCTTTCCGTTGAAAACGATAATTTTGTGCGTTTTGTGGTATATATCTTTGAATGAATGAAAACTCCGTAAAGATGGGTCTTATATCGAACTCTGCCTCAGCTTGATACCCGAAATAACAATCGTTTATTTCAAAGTCCTCCACCGCATAACGAAGTCCAATATTTTTCTGCATTAAATCCATAGAACGGTAAGCTAGATCGGCTTCCTTGCTTGTGATAAGGAATAGCTGAAGATAGTTTTTATAGCCGAAAGAAAGTTCTGTTGTACCTGGGAAGTCCTGTACTTTCTTCTCCAGATAGCTTCTGCTAATTAGAAATAATTCATGAAACAAAAGCGTAGTTTTTCTTTTTATGATGGGTACTTCTTTTCTATTTAAAAGCACACAGGTATCGAAGAGGGCTTCCTCCAACGCCCAGGCAATCATGACCATAACCTGAACTGCTCCAATTAGAATCGGTAGTCCGGTAAAGCCTACGATAGCAACCGCTGCTGCCCTGGCTTCTTCCCTTGCCGTGCTGTCACTCAGTACAGTTATAAAATCCAGGATTGTTCTGATTAATATAACCCTTAAGATAACGGAATACAAATTCTCCCGGTCTGATTCCCTTCCTGCAATTAAGTATTCTTGTTCATATTTCAGTACGGAAGGCTTTAGAATACTACCTACTTTCTCCTCCTCATTCGCTGATGCGTTATACTCCAATGTGCTGTTATTTATAGTACTGCTATTTATTGCGCTGCTACTTATTACTTTATTGTTTGCCGCTTCTTCAATTTCAGCCAACGCATATTGACTTCCTTCTGCCACTGGTTTTTGCTCTTTTTTTTGCCTGGAGTAATCATAAAAATGGTCACGTAAATACTCTTCGAACAGATAAATTTCCGCTATTTTATTTATCCCTGCTCCCAGTAAGGTCTGAAAAGAGGTCTCATCGCTCATATTCTGAAATAGGCTTTTTGTGTTACTGTCTGGTTTATTCTTTCCTGTATCCTGAAAGAAGTCTATTAGAGATGATAGTGGATCTATGCTATCCTGAGATAAGCTTGCAAGGTCAGAGGGCATTGCACTTAAGGAATTCAACTTTGCCTTTGAAACTGTGTCCGGATCAATTACCAGGCTGACCAGCCCTGCGGAAGCTAACTCCTGCACTTTCTCCAGCAAAGATTCTTGATTTGACTGATCAAGCACCAATGTACTATAATCCAGAGTTAAACCGCTGAGCTGATAGGAATTTAAGCTATCCTCTGCACCTCGGAATGCCAATGCAGCTTTCTGCTTGTCCCCATAGAATAGGCTCTGCTCCCCTTCTACCAATTTCACTTCTGTCTGATCCAGAATGCGCTCGTTCTTTTCTAAGACCTGCTCCATTCTATCAAAATCATAGCTTAGATTACCCGAGCCCATATATTTTTTTAGCTCTGCCAGCCCTTCTTCCAGTCCGGCATAGGTACTTGTTTCTAAGTTGTCCTTTTCCTGTGTCAGCAGTGCTTCATAATTTTCTAACAGGGGGGCTGCTACTGTTACCTTTAATTGAAGCGTATGGATACATTTAATTGCTTCTGCAATCAAGGGCTTTATACTTTGTATCAAGCTTCTTAGGGAGCTGCTCTCTGCTCTTATCTGACTTTCCCCTTCTCTGATTACATACTCTTTTGAAGTAATCAAAGCCTCTTTCCTCTGTATACTGTCATAAAGAGACTGAATCTGTCTATTGATATTATCTCTGCGCTCATTCTCCTTTTTCTTATCCCCTTTTTTACTACCAGTATTTGAAGCTGCCGCAAGGCTCCTGCTAAGCTCTGATATGGCATTCAGCTCTGCGTTTATCTGTGCTCTGGCCGCCTCAATCACTGCTCTGGCTTCTTCCATTCCCGAGTAACAGGACTCTATCTTTCTAAAATGAATGCCTGGGTTAATGTACTCTTCCCTTAAAGCGGCAAATACATCCGCCTGATTAATTCCCACCTGGTGCATGGTAATATCTCCTACGCAGATTTTCTTGATGAAATACTTTGCTGTTTGAAGCTTTCCTTGCCTGGTCAGTTTGATTCCCTTATCACTGGTTTCAATACCATCAAACAGTTTCATAAGCTTTAAGATGCCTTTATCAATCTCTACCAGCTCCTCCTGCAGCTCTTGCTTTTCATCCATTAAGTAGCTAACCTGGTTTGGTGTTTGAAGTAATTTCAGCTTATTTAACAAAGCTTCTACTCCCTCACCCAGTTTCTGATACTTCATATATTCAATGGCCTCATTGATCAGGAGCTGCCCTTTATAATCTACTAAGGTTACTCCCTCCCTCACCTGGAGTTCCTTAACTGAAAGATGGTATAGCTCTGTACTTGCAGCAACGTCGCTACCCTTTGCTTCTATCCTTGGATCGATGGTATTCTCGAGATAACCGCTTAATTTATTCTTAATATCCTGCTGCGCTTTTAACGTATCACCTTCAAAGTAGCGCCCAAAGATATGGTATTCATCCCATAATGGCCCATAATATTCCGCCCATACACTATCCATAGCGGTGGTTAGGGCTCGCTCTGCCATTACCCTTGCCGAATAGACTCTGGCACCTTCTATAATGGAGAATAGAAGAGAGAGAATCATAAGAAGAATTAGGCTTAAAAATACCGTAATCATTCCATTCGTTTCGCATTTTTTCATATAGTGAACCTGAATTCCTCCCTACTTAATGTCGATCTGCGAATTAATTTCACCTGCATTTTCTTTAATTGAATCAAATGCAGTCTGTATGATAGCGGTTATCTGCGTTCGAAAAATTAAAACTAATCCTATAATAATCACCAGAATTAATATCACCTCAATTACACCAATCCCCTCCAACTGTTTTGATACAATATTCCAGTATAGTTTCTTCAATTTCATTTTCATTTCATTTTTTACTGCCGATTTCGCAGCGCTCCTCTCTTTGAATATTGATATTCGTCAATTGTGAAACTTCATCACTTGTGGATATTTTTATAACTAACGAAACATTAGTGTTGTATTATTAATGTTGTTGCTATTATTGCTGTTATTACTGTTATCATTCATTCTTGATTTTACCGCATTTGAAAGGCCATAAAGGCAGGAATCATTATGATCAGGAATACTAAAATCAATAGTATCATCATTGGAATAAGCAATTTTGTTCCTGCCTCTTCCCCCAATCTCTTGACGGCTTCCTTTCGATCCTCAAATGCTTGTGTTGCTTCAATAATTAATAGGTCGGTAAAGCCTCTTGTTCCCTTGATTAGATTCTGAGAAAGCAGTGCAGAGAATTTGATATAGGGAATTAGACCAACTCTTCTTCCAAATTGTTCATAGGCTGTTTTCTCCGGTAAACCGAGTTTCAGTTCTCTCACTGTAACTAACATTTCTTCGTATAGATGCCTCTGTATCATATGGTTACCATTTACTTTATACACATAATCCTCTGAAATTTTAAACCAGGCTTGTCGGATGGTCATTCCCGCATTGATAAGTAAGGTGAATTTATTGACTATATCGGGATAATCCAAGAGCATTTGCTCATTCCGCTTCTTAATCTGCTGCTCCAGTTGCCGCTCACTGTATATCCATACCATTAGTGTTGCCGCAAACCCTAAGATAAATATAGTAACTCCTGTATTGCTGCTTCTTTGTTTCCATCCCAGCTTATAGCCCTCTACTTCACTTGGAAGCTCCAGCAATGGATCATAAGATGTCTTATCTGATAAGCTTTTCATCTCCTCAATTAATTTTTGTTTAAACATCTCTTCTTCACTATATTGTTTTGGCATTAGATGAAGGTCAATCACATATTCTTTTTTTACCTCATAATAGCTTAAAACAGCCTTAACAGAGGTTGATACTCCTTCCTTCGGTATTTCACTATTGTAGATGCTGCCATCGGAAGAAAGTAACTTATAATCTGTTGGTATCCATGTAACAGTAATGCTTGTCCCAGGAATTGCTTTGTAAAAATTCAGCTTTTCAGTCACCTTTTCCAGTGAGGGGTTATTCCCTCGTACCTTTTCCTTTAAGTACTGAATTGCCTTCAGAAATAATTCTTCTGCTTCATCCTCCGTATACCTGCGTTCTCCTACCGATACCGTAACTTCCTGGGAATCCGAAATATTACTCTGGTCTGCGCCCCTTTTCTCTTGCTGTACTTCAACATCCAGCTTAACTTCAGAGCTGCCTTCTCCATAGCCTGGTCGTTCAAGGTATCTTCCTTTCCTTAGAGCCAGGCCCTCCTGATCCATAAACGTCCCGACAACTGACAAGAGGCTAAAGAGAGAAATCACTGTAAAAACAGTAGCAATCCTTTGATACCAATATAGCTTCACTTGCTCCTCTGGCTTTTGGGTGTGATATAATGTCTTAATTACTTCCGTTGCATGGCTCTGTTTCACCAGCTTTTGCTCAAGCTTCGTTTGTATTAATATGGTCTGTATCAATGGATACCAAAAGAATAGCTTATGCTCCTTCTTGTCAAGCTCTTGAAGCAACTCACCCCCTTTCTTATATCCATAAAGGATTCCAAACATCGCCAATAAGAGGAATGCAATTCCCGCTAACAACATAATACTACACCTCAATTCCAAGGATAGATTCTTGTAACATATAGATTATTTCCCCTCCTACCTTACCAAGCTGCTATGGATGAATAACCGTTATTGTGAAAAGGGTTGGATAAAAACGATAAGAATTATATGGTCTCACAATTGTCAATAATCTTATCGATTATTAGATATGCGCCAAGGTAACAAAGGAGAAATACAGACATTGTAATTATTCCAAGCAGGTTGTGATACAGAGGTTCTAAAAACCCCGGTGAAGATATGGATAGATAAATAAGAATAAATAGGGGCATGACTTTCATAATATTTGCTTCCAGCCTCTTTGCTGATATAAGCGTAATAATTTCTCTATTTACCTCTATTTTTTCACTAATCATACTCGAGGTAACTCGGATAATGTTGATTAAATCTCCTCCCGTTCGCTTTGCTGTGGAGAAGACTTCGGCAAAGCTTTTGATATCCTCCAAATCAGAACGATCGGCAAAATCACTCAGTGCATTTTCAACCGTAATATTCATTCGTAGTTGATTTACAATATAGGATAATTCCTTCTGAATCATTGCATCCTCTGTATAGATTTGCTTCAAGTCCTTATAGGCCTCCTCAAAAGCATTCTCAGCACAATAACCTGCCTCTAGTGCCGCGGAAATGGCCTGTATCCCATCTTTAAATTCGAGATTTAGTTTCCATTTGCGTTTTTTTAATTGGTTTTTGATTTGATACTTGCGATAGAAATAAAGAAATGGCATTAAAAATAGAATCCCGAAGATGCTTCGGTAAAATAAAATTCCAAAAAAAATAATGATAAGTAATCCTTGTAGGATATAGCAGATGTTCTCTTTTTTTGATAGTCTATATACGCTGTAATCCATTGAAAAGTCCTCCCCTTACGTCAGCCTTCAGATTCAGCTGATAAAGATGTAACCATAAGACCTGCCCGGCTTAACTTTTCTGTATTGATTAACTCATTCCTCTTCATAAAAATTCCCTTCAGCCTCCCGTTTACTTCTGAGGTTTCTTCAAACTGATAAAGTGGATTTAAATGAAACTCACCTTCCTGACATCCCAAAACCTCTGTTATCTCAAGAAGTTTTCTGGACTTATCTCTCAATCTGCCCAAATGTATGATGATATCAATTGCAGATGAAATTTGCCTTCTTATAGCTAATAGGGGCATATCCGCGGCCATTAACACTAAAGACTCCAGGCGGTTTAACATATCCATCGGTGAGTTCGCATGTCCAGTTGATATTGATCCATCATGCCCCGTATTCATGGCCTGTAATAAATCTGCTGCTGCCCCATCGCGAACCTCACCGATAATAATTCGATCAGGTCTCATTCTAAGGGAAGTCTTAATGAGATCCCGAATTGTGATCTCATTACTTCCCTCGGAATTAGCATTACGTACCTCCAAACGGACAAGATTAGATATATTACGAAGTTGAAGTTCCGCAGAATCCTCAATTGTAATAATTCTTTCGTCGGAGGGGATAAAATTAGATATAGCATTGAGAAATGTAGTTTTACCAGAACCTGTACCGCCACTGATAAAAATATTGTAGCCTGCAATTACAAGCTTTTGCAATAAATTTGCTGCTTCTGTTGAAATTGAATTCAGTTCAATTAACCGATCAATCGTAATGGGTACTTTAGAAAATTTTCTGATTGTAATGATTGGTCCTTCCATTGCAATCGGAGCTAGGACGATGTTAACCCGAGATCCATCTGGTAACCTGGAATCCACAATCGGGCTGGCTTCATTTATGATTCTATTAGAATGTGCCACCATTTGCTGCACAACATCCTCTAATTTTTGTCTCGATTCAAACTGTTTCGGAATAGGAGTAATTCTTCCATTTTTCTCAATATAGATGCTCTCCATGCCATTCACCATAATTTCAGTGATATCAGGGTCATCAATGAGCTCCTGGAGGATATCCAGCTTACGGATTGAATTAAAAATATCCCTTTTCAATCGTTGCTTCTCCTGGATACCAATGTATACTTCCCGGCTGTAATGAATCAGGGAAAGATCAATCAGTTCATAGATTTCCTCATCCGTAATCTCTCTGCTTAAATCGATATTTTCTACAACCTTTTGCCTTAGTTGTTCTTTCAAATTACTCATACTAAATTGCCCTTCAAATGTTAACTCTGGTATCCCTATAAACCTATGGATTCCAGACAAGCCTCTGCTGACCTCCAAGCCTTGCTGTCCATTAGCTTTGCCATAGAGATTGGAACTTGTCCAAAATCCTCTTCAAAAAGATCGACATTGAAGCACTTCTCCTGAGGCATTTGCCTCCCATACCGTTGCAATTGCTTTAACCAAGTATTATATAGCGCTTGATCATACTCTGTGTGGCTATTTATTGTAATCAGTGCATCACTTTGGATGATTAGTTCCATTAAAGCCTCTGATGCACAATTGATATAGAATAGTATCGTTTGATAATCCGGACTGCTTCTGAGAGTCTCCACTAATTTATTGGCATCCTCAGAATCGAGTGCTAATATATCTTCAGCATGGTCGAGGCCTCCCAGGTAAGTGAGCATACCTGGCCTTAAGAGTTCCTTTAGCCTGGTGTTGATATCTTTATTCTCTTTAATATAATAAATTATTTCCGATAAGGAACTTCTCTCGCTTTCCAGTTCCTTTATAAAATGAACGGGCAAAAGCTCAAGATTAATTAGTAATACATTCTCCTGCCGTGATAAAATTGAATGTAATGCAATAGCATACGCCAGTGCTTCCTGCCTTGGCTTTGGCAAAAATACGGTAATGATTTTTACTCCCTCAGTCGAGGCACTCGGATCCGTTCGATGCTCTCGGCTTCTAATGTCTTTAAGAAGCTCCTGCATCACCTGCCAAACCGGCTGATATTTATATACCAGGCATTCCTTTGTATCCGGTCTGCCTCTTTGATCCTCGGTAAATTGATAGAGATACTTGACTTTATTTTTATAAATTTCATCCTCATCTAAGTCACTACCTGATAATAAGACATTAACATTGTTCGTCCGAAGATAATCCTTCAAACTCTCAAGATGTGTAAAAACTATAACTTCAAAGGGAACATCCCTTTTCTTTTTAAAATATTCCATAAAGCGGGTAGCGTAATAGAAGTCAGAATCATACAGTGCAAATGTTCTTTCCACTTAGAATCCTCCTAAGATATCGTATATAAATTCATAGATGATATGATATAACAATTATTTGATTTACTCATTGATAATATTTGTTTTTCTTTGGAGCATATAACGTAGAGATTTTAGAAATTACTGATTACTTAAAATTTTAAAGTAAATTATTGATATGCCAATATATTACATTATTATGGTTTTACTGTCAAACCATTTCTTACTATTTCTAGCAATTTTGTCAATTATCTACAAAATATTTTAAATTTTTTCATATTTATGACAAATAAAATTACAATTTGTGAATTATAAATGGGATATAATTTTATATTTCATCTAACATAAGCTGAAATGTTTGTCCCTATCACCCCTTCGATTTTTTCATACTGAAAGTCAAATCATGAATAAAAATTTATAAGTTGACATAATTAAATTTATTCTTTAAATTTACCATTTAAAAACCGACAACAGAATAATAATCAACCTATAGACAAAAAATATGCATACAAATAACTATTTATTTAAGTTTATTTAATATATCGCTCAAAAATCAGAATCATAATCTGCTATTTATATTGCAAAGAGGCTGCATATATAGACAGCCTCCCTGGATTCTTTATGCAAAGCTATAATAAACAGCTAACCCAAACAGCAATATAAATCCCGGCAACCCTAATAACCCATTCGTCAGTACACTGACTCCATTGACTGCTATGGATACTCCGTAGCCCTGACTTTGTAGTATAAGATTAATTAAGCAGATTCCAGCTGTACCTGCACTGGCACGTAATACAAAATTTAAAATCAGATCCGGTCTGCGGCGAATGACGCAGACTCCTATGTATAACACACATGCTACAATAATCCCTATTAGTATGATATTTTCAATACTCATAACTCCACCTGCCTTTTTAAACTTGAAATATATGCATTCTTTGATACAACCTATTACATTTATATACCGAAACAACCATTTTATGTTAATTAATAGAATAATAGGCAAATATTATGACTATACTATTGGTAAATCATAAAAAGGTTGGTGAAGCAATGCATCTATTTTTTAGAAGAAGACGTCCAAAAGAGAATTATCTGATTAACGAAATTAATAAGACAAAAATAGCATTGGAAGCGGCGTATTCGAATTTTGAAAATGTAGTTGATCCTGATCTGATTGACAGCTGTATCTATCAATTAAATGCTGTCCAGAATCGCTATCGCTTTTTGATCAAAGAGGCTAAGGCTTCTGATACTACTTTCTGCTAACCCTGCCACGAAACCCATAACCCTTTTATAAATACAAAAATAATAGGCTGTTCAAACTTGCTTTAGAAAAGATGGCTTTTAACGATCTTTTTTATGACAAGCTTAAACAGCCTATTTGTTTATAAAAATTCTCTTACGTAATCTAATTGCTTATGTACTTAAGTCTCTTAGGTACTCTAATTGCCTTGGTACTTTTAATCTCTTAAGAACTCTAATTGCTTTTGTACTTTCATCACTTAAGTATTCTATTGCTTTGGTACTTTTAATCTCTTCGATGCTCTAATTGCCTTGGTACTTAAATCTCTTAGGTACTCTAATTACTTTTGTACTTTAATCTCTTAGATACTCTAATTACTTTTGTACTTTAATCTCTTAGGTGCTCTAGTTACTTATGTACTTTATCTCTTAGATACTCTAATTGCCTTGTACTTTCATCTCTTAAGTGTCTTGCCTTTGTACGCTATTTACTTTGGTTCTTTAAATGCTTCTGTACTTCAAAAGCTAATCCTTTGTACCTTATGCACCCTGACGTACTTTAGTAAAATAACTCTTCTGTTCTTTTTCTTCTGGTGTATTTACTCTACCATCTTCTTTTGCATCTAACGAATCTTTTGTAATTTACCACTCTTTCGTAATGGCTCTATACAATGAACCCACGACTCTTTGTGCTTGGATCGAGATATGTTTCATTCAACGTTCCTTTGCCGTAGGTTAAGCCCGCATATACCTTCTGGGTATTTCTCATCATCGGCCCGCTTTTATCCTGCTGGCTGACTCCTTCAAAGCCGACTAGCAGCTTTTGCAATACTGACTGAGCACTGCTGAGCGGTTCAGGATTTCTCTTCATAATAGCCGTGATAATCCTCTTACTAACATATAAATAAAGACTCATGAAGTCATAGGAAATTGCATATCTATAATCTAAGGTTCCCATTAGCTCTGACACATATTTTTGCGCCCGCTTAAGCTCACTTTCAAACTTTGGCAAGTCGCCCTGTCCAAAGGCCTCTTGCGCCTCCGCAAGTTCTGTCAAAATCATTTCGTAAAGAATCACTGTAAGTTCACTTCTCGAGGCCTGTGTCGTTCTCGCAGTGAATGCATGAATCGCTTCTTTCTTCATCTAAACCTCCACCTAACGAAGGGCTCTTCTTCGCTACCCTTAAGGAAAAATACCCCTAATCTCTTTATTGCTGCAATAAACTTAAGATGGTCTGAGGTCTTTGGTTTGCCTGCGATAACATCGCAGTCCCTGCCTGAGCAAGTACGTTTTTCTGTGTATAGCTAGCCATCTCTTCCGCCATATCAACATCGGATATACGGGAAAGAGATTCCGTCATATTCTCAGAGGTTGTATCCAAATTGGAAATGGAATGTTCCAGACGGTTTTGATATGCACCAAGCTTGGAGCGGATCGCTGATACCGTGTTAATTGCCGTATCAAGTATGGAAATTGCCGCCTGTGCGCCATCTGCAGTTCCAATATTAACCTTATCTATACCCAAGGTTGCCGGATCTACCTTAGGTATTCTAACCTCCATGGTTTGTCCTTCATTCGCACCAATCTGAAGATCCATTGGCCCCGCATCCAGGACAGAAATAGCGACTGGTACTTCATAGTCTGTCGTTGTTGGTGGTTTAACTGATACATCTGGATCATCTACAGCATAATCATCAAATACACTCCCAACAGTTCCAGGCTCTATCTCGAATACCATCTCAAAATTATTTCGATCCGATACGGTTACTCTATTTCCCTGAATGGCTATTGTGGCTGTTGTGCTAAATCCGGAAGAAGCCGGAAACTCTGCCTTCGCATCCACACCACTCCCGCTGATTTTAGAAGCGGAAAGTCCTAATAGGCTTGCAAGATCCGCATTATCACAAAAAATCTCGATTGATTGGGATGCACCATATTCATTGGATACAAAAGAAAGGCGATTGTCTGTTGTTCCCCATGCTACGCTTTCATAGCCAGCCAACTCTGCCGAACCACTGCCATTATCCAGATCATCTGTCGCAAAAATCTTCACTCCAACAGTATCGCCAACATCCCTGAGTTTTCTGAAAACATCATCTAAGGTGTCTCCCTCTTTGATATCAATCGATTCTCCGTTTATATTTATCGTTCCTGCCTGCGCGGCTGTAATTGTATTCGTTGTAGTAATAGTAGCCTTATCTCCAATAACAACAGCCTGTCTCGCATCCTGTACGATCTCAAGATTATAGTCCCCTACTCCAACCGTATCAGACAGGGACACCAAATTCACCTTGCTATTATTAGAGTAAGACTTTCTATCAATCTTTCCATCCAGTAAAGTCATGGTATTAAATTCCGTAGTATCAGAGATACGTTGAATCTCTTTATTCAGCTGATCAATCTCCGACTGAATCGCAACACGGTCATCAGCGGTATAAGTACCATTCGCAGATTGCACCGACAACTCTCTCATTCTTTGCAGCATAGATTCCACTTCTTGTAAAGCACCTTCTGCTGTCTGAATAACAGAGATACCATCAGAAGCATTTCTGGAAGCCTGGTCAAGACCGGCGATCTGCGTTCTCATTTTTTCTGAAATAGCGAGACCGGCGGAATCATCCGCTGCACTATTAATTCTATAACCCGAAGATAATTTCTCCAAACTGGAATCCAATGCCTTATTTGTTTTCCCCAATTGATTGTTAGCCTTTAAAGCCGAAATATTATGGTTAATTCTCATGAAATTTCACCTATTCCCTTTCTTCCTGGGCAGCCATCCCCCTCCATGTTGATGGAATACACACTTGTTATATTTTTATATCATTGCTTATTCTATCAGACACCTCCGTGTGGCTGAATATATTCATTTCAATTCTACTCCTGCTATGACTCGCTATTTTCCGCTGTTCGCACCGATTGTACCAGAGCCTTTGCTACCCGGTACAGAATTCGCTCTGTATCCGCCTGAGTCGTGGTATTCCCTTCCCCTGTAACTGGGTTTTGGTAAGCATAGCTGTCGGAGCTGTTACGTAAATATCCAAAGTCAAGCTGTCTTAAAGTAACCTGACTCTGCTTCGCTGCCTCTTCTACCTCATCCATATTATTCTTCAGTTTATCAAGGCCTGCTCTATTATCACTGCTGATGAAGCCTTTCAATACCTTATCCTTCAGGGTAAAATCTGCTTTTATATTGCCTAGCTCATCAGACCAGGCGGTGACTGACACCTTACCGGAATCCGCTGTCCCACGAAGTATTGTAAGGTTCATATTCGTAATCCCCTTCTCCGTCTCAATCGGAATCTGGTAAAACTCTTTCTCCGCCAACTTTCTGGCGAAGGAAATCTGCTGCCCTATGGTTTTTAGCTCAGCCAGCTTCCAGCTATCAAGCTTTTCTTCTGCGCAAGTCTGGGTGAGTGCTGCCTTTGCTTCTGTTTCCAACTCTGCATACGCGGCCGCCATGGATTGCTTGTTAATCATGTTATCGGTTAAATCGTTTATTTCCTTTAGACTTTCTTCTGGTTTTTCTTCATTTTTTTCATTCTTCAGCTTTAATAACCTTTTTATCGAGGAATCTCCATTGCTTAATACACTATTCGCCATCATAAGATTCATCGGTGTTGTGGCGACCTGAAAATCATTTAAAAATCGTACCGCCTGCTCTGAGCTTTTGCATAATTCCCGAAGCTGCTCCGTTTTTTCCTGATAAATTACATCGCTTAATGTACGATCTTCTGCCTCCCCTAGTTGGTTAACTTCCTTCAAAAGCTGATCTACCGGCATACTTTTTACCAACTCCCAAAGACCAGCTTGAGGTACTGCCGTGCTATTACTTAGACTTTGGTTTTTTAAACCTTCTGCCATAGACCTTGCGCCAACTTCCTTTAGAATATCAGGACTAACCTCTGTTTCAAGCTCTTTCAATATTCGATTATAATATTCCTCCTGCTGCTCTTGTATCTCCTGCTCCGCCTGTCCCAAATTGCTGCTCTCCCCTTGCTTCTCAGTGAAAGAGCTGAGCTGCTCCACTATAGATTCCTGACTTCTGGTAATCTCTTGCAGCGTTCCGAACTCATCATCAATGACTGCCTCCAGCTTTCCCTTTTTCATAGTTTGAACTGCCGTCAACAGATGCTCCAACGTAACCTCCTGGCCTGCCTTCATTACAGCTCCCAGAGCAGCACCATCTGATTTTTCAACATTATATAACAGCCGGTATACTCCAATATAAGCTTTTCTCTCCTCGGCACTAATCCCCTCAGAGCTCTCCAGCTTTCGAAGAAATGTACTATATTTCTCCTCCGATGAGATCCCCTGCTCTTCCTTCATGTGATCAATGCTCTGGTTTAGCTCCTGAATGTTCATCTCCATAGGATTAAAGCCCTCTTTAATCATTCGTACGGTAACTGCCGGATGCAGATTTTTCATCAGTGCAGATACCTGAAGGTCATAGGCGTTCACCTTATCGATGGCTTCCTGACTAATGTCCATCTGATTATAGCCTAGAATTCGCACCGCTCTTTGATTCTGGGCGGTATTTTCAATATTCATTTCTGCCAGCAGCGAACTCATATTGGCAAAGGCCTTCTTAATGGAATCTCCGTATTCTCCGCTTGGCACAGTTGCCAGCGTCTCATAGGCTTCTCCTGCCTTCATCAGTTTTGCCTGTAGATTAATCCCCTCCGTCAGCAGGCTTGGAATTGTCTGAGCCTCCTGTACTGCTAAGGTGCTGCCCAGAATATATTCCGGCATAGACCTTAACTGCTCCATCCTGGAGGTTGTAGCTTTTAGTATCTCCACATGAGCGGGAGATGGCTCCACATCTGCTTCCGCCAAATATTCTTTATAATAGTTATCCTCTAATTCCCTAAGAGCATCCACTACCTTGCTTAATTCCGCCACTTCTACCTTAAAGCCCTTTTTCTCCAGCTGTACCGCTGCATCCGCAGTCATCTTTAATCGTATCTCTTCCAGCTGTCTCTTTGCTCTAACCTCCTCATAGCGCTGGCTCGAAGCGTCTGAGGCCCCTCTATGATCGGAAGACCCTGCTTCACCTGAGTCTGTGCTATTTACTGGCACCGTCTCTTCCGATAAGGCTTTCTCACTCACTACTTCTGTGTCTTCAACTGGGTCAGCATTTATAGTTGAATCATTCTTCCTGCCACTCTCATAATCCTGGGTCTCAACCTGTAATTGCTTTTGAAGCTGTGACAGATTACGAAGGTTCAATTGTATACCTTGTTTCACCGCTGTCTCTACCGCCTCAGCACTAATCGAATTGATACGGTCTACCATTTGCTCTGCGGATGCTCTGTCGGCTGATAGTAAGGAAACCTTCATCGGGCTGATACCCGCTTTCATTCCCTCCAACAACTGAGTTTGTATCTTTTTTTCATCAACGCCTGCTTTCAGATTCTCAAGCTCTTTTTTATATGTAAAGGTTTCTTCCGTCAAAGGTAATTGATGTTCGATTAACCATTTTGCAGAATCCAAATTCTCTTTTGTAGCCTCATAACCAGCTGAGGTAAGAATATCTCCCGCCTGTCCCCGCAGCTTACTCCATTCCTCCTCAGAGAGGGGCTGGGTGCTTCCAGAACGACTGCTATAATAGGCCTTATAGATATTTTCCAGGCTTGGGGTCGCTCCGGTAGAAATAAGATACTGTATGGTCTTATCATCCATCTTCTTAACGGAATCACTTAAATCAAGAGCCTTTTTAACTGCTGTCACATTCTCAGACGTAGCCGGAAGCTTCCCTTGCGTCAGGCTTTGTTCAATTGCTTGTTGAGCTGGGAGTGCCACCTTTTGACCTGTCTGATCCTCCTGCGCTGCTGCCTCTTCCTTCGTTTGCTTTGCTTTTACCCGATTAAGGGCTGTATACAAGCCATTGATTGAAAAAGTCTCTACTGGAAACCCGTCCTCTTCAATCTCCCTGCAATCTTCCACTGTTAACCTGGAACCAATGCTTTCCAGCATTTTATTTAACTCCCGGTATTCCTTCTCTTTCTCATGTTGGGATACCGTTTTTCCCTTTATCGCCTTCAAGGCTTCCCGGTCGGTTTCCTGCACCGCCAGTTTGATGATCGGTGCTCCATTTTTTATACTCTCGTCATAGAGCTTTAGCTCTACTACACTTTCCGTAGCCTTCATAACCTCAAAGGTTTTAACATCACCAATTTTTACATCCCCTAGTAAGGCTTTCGGAGTTGTGACCTTCTGTCCATCAAAATTAAGGGTCACCTGATCTCCGATCTCCACAACGGTTCCTTCGATTCGTTGCCCCTTCGTAAGATTAGCCAAACCCTTACTGTTTTGATCCTTATTCATGGAAAGTGAATCTGTTTGATTCCCTTCGTTTATCATCATCTGGCTCGGTATATCCGCAGTTCTTACATATTCTGTTCCAACAAAGACATTATAATCCATTCTATTCCCGCCTTTATCCTTATCGTATTTATCTTTTACCGAGTATACGTAACAGAAATCCTTTTCTTATATACTGGAACAGCTCCTTGCAGGATGTATTTCGGATATTTTCCTGAAATACTTAACCCTGCTGTTTGCACTACCCTAGCGTGTGTGTGAAATATTTATAAATCGCTTCTTAGTGCTTGACTTTGCGAATAAACATGAAATAACAATAAAAAAACACAGCATGTATGCTGGGAGGCTGTTATGAAAAAACGCATCATGGTCTTTACCGCAATCCTATGTATTCTTACTTTACTTGTGTCTTTGGTTGGCTGCAGCCAATCACCCTCACAGTCCAGCGCCCAAAATCTTTTTGATGATTATCTATATGAACTCTTTGTGAAAGAGGTAAAGTCCGACTCTATCTCCCTGAATTATTCCCTGGCTGCGCCTGAGAACTATGGAATTACGGATTCAGACACCACCCTTGGAGAATATAGTGTCAGTCATATGACTCAGAATCTATCTGTTTCCGAAAATTATCTCAGCCGACTTCTTTCCTTTGACTACAACAGCTTGACCTCAGAGCAGAAGTTAACCTATGACATCTTGCAGGACTATCTTAACAAGGATCTTAGTCTCGGCAATTATACCTATTACAGTGAGTGCCTTGGCCCAACAACCGGAATACAGGCTCAATTACCAATCCTTCTCGCAGAATACTCCTTCTATGGCAAGGACGATATTGAAGAATATTTAAAGCTTCTGCCCTGTGTTTATGATTATTTTAAAGATATTGCCCAGTTTGAACGGGAGAAGTCAAAGCATGGCTTATTTATGAAGGATGCAGTGGCCGACCAGATCATTGCCCAGTGTGAAGCCTTTATTAACGACCCGGAGGATAATTTCCTAATCTCCTATTTTAATGAGAAAATACATAGCTACGAAGGCTTGACGCCTTCTGAAATCAGTAAATATAAGGCTCTGAATAAAGAGGCCGTCATTGTATACGTAATACCTGCCTACGAGTTATTGATTAAGACCTTAAAGGAGCTGAAGGGAACCGGAACGAATAGTGCGGGACTCTATTACTATCCGGAAGGTCAGGCTTACTATGAAGCTTTAGCAAAATACAAAACCGGTTCCGACAGATCCATGGATCAAATGATTGATCTGTTGGAAACAGCCATTGATGAGGGAATCATAAAGCTTACCACTCTTACGATGCAGGATCCAACTCTGGTGGATCAGTATTATGCTTTTCAAGCCTTTCCAATTACTGATCCAGGGAAAATTATTAAGGATCTGAAAAAGGATATTAAAAAGGATTTTCCGGACACCGCCCCCGTTCAGTGTGACATTAAATACGTACCGGCCTCTCTGTCGGCATACTTAAGTCCGGCTATGTATCTGACCCCGCCAATGGATAATTATAAAGAAAATGAAATCTATATTAACGGAAATGATAAGAAGACCTTATCTATGATTTACACTACCGTCGCCCATGAAGGCTATCCGGGACATTTATATCAATGCGTTTATTTTAGAAGCAAAAATCCTTCCCCCATTCGTAATGTTATGAATTTC
Organism: Bacillota bacterium; assembly: GCA_023392995.1. Classification (GTDB taxonomy): domain Bacteria; phylum Bacillota; class Clostridia; order Lachnospirales; family Lachnospiraceae; genus Mobilitalea. The sequence goes on along the minus strand of JAEWMZ010000131.1, from coordinate 18,732 downwards.
AAGGGCTACGATGAGGGCTGGGCTACCTATGTTGAGATGTATTCCTACCACATCTCAGGAATTAATGAATCTCTGGCTGGCTTTCTGGAAGCAAATAATATCATCATATTATGCATGTACGCGAGAGCCGATATCGGAATTCAATATGAGGGCTGGAAGGAAAAAGAAGTGGTCAACTATATTACAAACTTTATCAGTGATGAACAAAAGGCAAAACAAATCTATGCCAGATTATTGGAGGAACCGGCGATTTATCTTCCTTATGCCGTTGGCTATCTGGAAATTATGGAGCTTCGCAAGCAAGCGGAGGAACAGCTCCAGGATCGTTTTGTAGCAAAGGACTTCCATAAATTCCTGCTAGACATTGGCCCCGCACCCTTTGGTATTATACAGGATCGTTTTAATGTATGGCTGGAGCAGAAGGTGGCAAAAGGATAAGCATCTTCCAAATTTACCGTTACCTGTTTCAACCGTTCTCTTCTTCCGATAAATGATTGCTCTTATAACCACCTCAATGCTTTAACTTTGCTTTGTTTCAATTGTCCCGATAACCGGCTACGCTTAGCGTAGCCGGTTATATACTTTATTCTTCAAAAAAGGTGCTTGTCTTTCAGTTCTAATAGCTGAAAGACAAGCACCTTTTTTATGTCATTATGAAGATCTCTCATTTTATCCTAAGGATCCTTTATTCGCTAGGTGCAGGATATAAAACGCTCTGCATTTCACACTAACGGCCATTCGTCCGCTAGGTCACTAGATGCAGGATATAAACTACTCTGCGTTTCACACTAACTGTCATTCGTCTACTAGGTCACTAGATGCAGGATATAAACTGCTCTACATCTCACACTAACTGTCATTCGTCCGCTAGGTTCTTAAAGATATAAAATTGTCAACAATTCACACTTTGATTTCTTCAACTTTTTTCTAGTCCCTCAGATGAATAATCAGGTTCCCCTCCTCATAGGAGACCAAAGAACGCCCCTTCGTCTGTAACCCTGTTCTATCTCGAAGAGACTCACCTGTTCTAAATACGGATAGCATGATACCAATTAATCCGGCATCCAACAGCAACGCTGCATTTCCGTAGGAAACCAAGGGTAAGGATAAGGTGGAGAAAAAGAGCCCATATCCCAGATTAGACAACATATAGATCACGGTCTGGAATACCAAAATCATCAGAATGGAGAGAGCTACCAGCATCCCAAGTACACTTCTCTGCCGGGATATATAATAAAACCCCAGAGCTAAAAATGCGGCAAACAATAATGCAATCCCCAGAAAGACAATCCAGCCATATTGATGCGTTAACATGGTAAGCACCATATCCGAGCCAAACCAGGAGCCGGATAACATTTCACCATAGTTCTGCGTAACTGTCCCCTGTCCGGTAAATACCGCACCTGACATGATCTCACGTATCATGATAATCTGATACCCTTTGGAGGTGGAATCTGGATCAAGCAGGACTTGAAGCCTATCATTTCGATAGGGCGACTGAATCAGGAATATTGCCACCATCGATATTACGGATATGCCAAAAGGAATCAGAACTAAAAGCAAACCCTTTTTCCAGTTTCCCCCAAACCATCCTTTTATTGTAGCTGTCAGCAATAGAATCAAGGAGGTAAAGGTATAAATTACAAATCCGCTCGTAGACGGAACCAATAATAATATTACTGCATAGGGCAGATATCCGGCACCGCAAAGCAGGATTCCCTGAGTACCCTTATTACGCATTGCATAGATAAACAAGGCATAAGCGAGAGGAAAGATCAGCGCGAGATAGGATAGGCTGACACCAAATCTTCCAAAACTAAACCAAGCTCTCCCATTAACCTGCGAGCCAAAGGTTAAGCCGAACAAGCTAAGGATAAGCAGCAAAAAATAACAGCTTTTCGGATACTTAGCCAACGCCGTAAAATCCAAAAAATAGGCTGCAATAAATATAATCAGCGCAAGGACTGTGGGTATCATACTGAAATTCTTGTTTAATGAGTACTCGGAGCTGTTAACGATATACCTCACCCCTGTTCCTACTAGCATTAAGGTTACCGTTAGCAGAATTAGCAGCCACTGAGGCTTTGGCCGGTAGGTCTTATCCATTGCCAGACCGATACTGACTGCATCCCCCATTTCCTGAATTGCTTTCTGTGTTGCAGTATCCTCCTCATCTCCCTGAGACAGATAATAATCCCTCTGATCGTTCAAATGGTTTTCCATTTCCTCCGCTATGTCGGGGCGTACCTTTTTCCAGCGGATTTGTTCACATACGGTGTTACTATATTTCTTAATTTCATCAAGTGGTAGCAACGCTGACACCTCCGTTCAAGACCTTATTGACAGCAGAAGTGTAATCCTTCCATTCCTGCTGCTTTCCTGTGAGAAGCTTTCTTCCCTTGGAGGTTAATTTATAGTATTTACGAAGCTTTCCTCCTTCTGCCTTTTCCTCGTAGGCTTCAACCATCCCCTCCTTCTCCAGACCATGAAGAATCGGATATAAGGTTCCGGCCTTCAGACGAAAGGTATCATCTGACCGATTCGCAAGCTCCTCAATCATCTGATATCCATACATATCCTGAGTCTCCAGCAGCTTTAGGATCAGCGTCGTTGTACTGCCTGTGATCAGACTTTTATCAATCATTGTATATCGACCTCCTTTATATGTAGATTATCTATATATGTGATTATATATAGACGATCTATATATGTCAATAGGTTAACGTTCCTTTTTTAAAAAGCAGATAGACTCTGATGACTCTTGCATTCAGTCATATCAAATATTTATATAGCTACCCCGGCTGTTCAAAAGAGCCTTCTGCCCCCGGTACTTCAAAATACCAGGAGAAAGAAGGCTCTATCCTTTAAACACTCATTCTTATGCTATTTTTACGCAATCTCCGCTCCGGCAGGCATTGGCTTCTCCGGCACCATCAGAGCCAGATTCCCCTCTGCATCCTCCGCACAAAGCAGCATACCCTCGGACAACATTCCTGCTAACGTAGCTGGCTTTAGGTTCACTACTACCATAACCTTTTTGCCAACCATCTGCTCAGGAGTGTAATGAGCCTTAATACCGGATACAATCTGCTTCACAGAAGAACCGATCTTAACCTGGGAACAAAGCAGTTTCTTTGACTTCTTTACTTCCTCACAGGCAATAATTTCTCCGATCTGGAACTGCAATTTTGCAAAATCATCATAGGTGATCTCTGCTTTTGCTTCAATGTCAATAAAATCCTTGGTCTCTTCCTTACTTTCCTCTGCTGCTGTCACTTCCACCGAAGCTCCCGCTTCTTTTGTCTCTACAACTTCCTTTGTCGCTTCCACTTTATCAAGTACCTCCTTAAGATCAAGTCTTGCAAATAAAATCTCCGGCTTCTCCGTTACCCTGGTTCCATCTGCATATAAACCATAGCTCATTAACTCTTCCTGCGTTCTTGCCTTTGCGGAAAGCTGGTTAAGAATTTTAGCTGAGGTTTCCGGCATAAAAGATTCTAATAAGCTGGCGCCAATGCAGATACATTCGGTCAGATTATATAATACCGTTTCCAGTCTTGCCTTCTTCTCTTCTTCCTTCGCCAAAGCCCAGGGCATGGTTTCATCAATATATTTATTACAGCGTTTGAATAGGGTGAAAATCTCAGTAAGAGCATCTGCAACACGTAATCGATCCATTTTTTCATGAACCTTTTTCGGTGTTTCCAGTGCTAAAGCTTTCAGCTCCTCATCGACTTCCTCAGCTGCCTTGCCATCCTTTACAATTCCGTCAAAATACTTATTGGACATAGAGATCGTACGATTCACCAGATTACCTAAGGTATTCGCAAGATCTGAATTAATTCTCTCCACGAGAAGCTCCCAGGAGATAATACCATCATTTTCAAAAGGCATTTCATGTAATACAAAGTAACGAACAGCATCCACTCCAAAGAGCTTTACCAGATCATCGGCGTAGAGAACATTGCCGCGGGACTTACTCATCTTATCTCCCGCACTGCCCTGCATCAGCCAAGGGTGACCAAATACCTGCTTCGGCAGCTCTACGTCTAATGCCATCAATATTATCGGCCAGTAGATAGTATGGAAACGAATAATGTCTTTACCAATCAAGTGCAGATCCGCCGGCCAGAATTTCTTAAACTGCTCCGAGCTATTTCCATCCGCGTCATAACCGATACCGGTGGTATAGTTACTGAGCGCATCCAGCCATACATATACCACATGTTTGTCATCAAAATCTACGGGTATTCCCCACTTAAAGGAAGTACGGGATACACATAAGTCCTGAAGACCCGGAAGCAGGAAATTATTCATCATTTCATTCTTTCTGGATTCCGGCTGGATAAATTCAGGATGGGTATTGATGTGCTCAATTAATTGATCCGCATATTTACTAAGACGTAAGAAATACGCTTCCTCCTTTGCTGGCTGAACCTCTCTGCCGCAATCCGGACATTTGCCATTCACCAGCTGGGAGGCAGTAAAAAAGGATTCACAGGGCGTACAATACATACCCTCATAATGTCCTTTGTAAATATCACCTTTCTCATACAGCTTTTTGAAAATCTTTTGCACCTGTTTTTCATGATAATCATCTGTAGTACGGATAAATTTATCATAGGAGGTATTCATCAAATCCCAGATATCCTTGATCTGACCTGCAACATTATCTACAAACTCCTTGGGAGAAATGCCTGCATCTGCTGCCTTTAATTCGATCTTTTGTCCATGCTCATCCGTTCCAGTCTGAAAGAATACATCATAGCCCTGGAAGCGTTTAAAACGTGCTATACTGTCTGCTAATACGATTTCATAGGTATTTCCGATGTGCGGCTTGCCAGAGGTATAAGCAATCGCTGTTGTAATGTAATATGGTTTCTTATTCATTCCATTCCTTCCTTTCTATCACTATTATTGTTAGGTAATTGTATAACTCATTATCTGAAGCATTGTATACACAGCAGATACTGTTTCGAAGCGGAAGCTAAGCCCGGAGGAAGCGTTGGAGCGAAGAAATAGTATCTGCTGTGTATACAATTATAAAAATTATATTGTTTTGCAACTTGCTAACTATTATTGTCAATAACATCGTAGATAAATCACTTCGTTTACACATAAAAAAACCCCCGCTTTAAATTCACTTTAAAGACGAGAGCAAATCCCGTGGTACCACTTTAATTCGCCTTTACTTCACAGCAAAGGCCTCTTTCGCTGCATTAATTACAGCTTAGCATCGTAACGGTTGCCTCCGTCGCAGCCTAAGAAATAGTAACTAAAAACTTAACCTTCTCTATTTCCCTCGGTACGCAGCTCCAAGACCATGTTCAACAGCTTCTGCAAATTCCTCTTACGATGAATTGGATTAACTCCATTTCCCTTTCTCAGCATTCCAGGGTTCTCTGTTAATTGCTCCGCTGCTTACTCTTCTTTTCATTGCCTTTTTATCTATTTGTAACAAAGTATACCATTCGTTTTTTTCTTTGTCAAAGGGTTTCTTTTTACGGCTTAAAAGGGAATAAGGTTGACCGAAAAGGCACATCCCTGTGGATATACGTTTCAGTCAACCTTACTTCTATAATTCTACCCTCTCGCTTCCCCGACTTCATTCCTCTAGGTAATACCTTCTCTTGTACTAACCTCATTAAGATTAGCAAATTTTCGTCATATTGTCAATAGGATTTCTTGTCGTTTTATGATTTTTACGTCATTTTGCATAAAATATTTTCAAATATACAAGAGTCGCTATGTTATTTTTCTTCGTTTTCTTAAAATCGGTCAGTATCAATTCCATATTATTCTATACTTGCACAATAATGCATAGTACGATATCCTAGGTATTAACAGGAGCTAAAGTGTATGCCTTCCTCCAATTGACTTATCCACCTGGAAGTTATGCCGTACTTAGCAGGTTACAGGGTGCCTCTGTAAGCGGTAGGAAGTCAGTCCAGTTTAAGGATCTCCTATATAAATCGGAAGTAAACCTAATGCCCCCTGTTGGAATATGAATCTGGAGTGTGTCAGCAGCTATGGATAATCCATTATTTATGAAAATATGCGAGGAAGTGATCGGGCAGGAAAAGGGCCTAAACGGCATCGGCACCTATGGCGAGAAAACCCTTCACTCCGTGTTAAAAAACTACTATTCTCCGGATTTTACGAACCAGGAAGTAAAATTAGGCAGCTTTGTAGCTGATATCTATACCGGAAATGAAATCATAGAGATTCAGACCAGAAACTTTAATAAATTAAGACGAAAACTGGATACATTTTTAAAACTTGCGCCGGTAACCATCGTCTATCCCATACCCTATATCAAGTGGTTACGCTGGGTAAATCCCCAAACAGGGGAGATTAGTCAGCCTAGAAAGTCCCCTAAGCTTGGAGCGTCCTATAGTATATTTCCCGAGCTTTATCGCATAAAAGAATATTTATTGCATCCCAACCTGAGACTCAAAATCGTACTGATGAATCTGGAGGAATACCGATTTCTGGATGGCTGGAGCCAGGATAAAAAGAAAGGCTCAAGCCGCTGTGACCGATTCCCTACAGAGCTGGTAGAAGAAATAAGGATCGATCATTGCAGTGATTATGGGCAATTAATTCCAGAAAGTTTGAGTTACGAATTCACCTCAAAGGATTATAAAAAGGCCTCACGCCTATCCTTAGGGAATTCACAAACAGCTTTGAATATCCTGTATTACGTCGGAGCTGTTGACCGGGTAGGAAAGAAAGGAAATTCTTATCTTTATATAAAAAGATAAAAAAGGCTGCTGGAATTGGTCAAGCTATGGTATAATATGTTCTATAATTATAGATATTAAACCACAAAAATACAATCTTAAAGGAGGGTAAGGGTAAAATTCTAAGAATTTTTGCCTGGTAAAACATGAGTGAAGAATTAAAAAACAGCGAAAATGATTTACTGGAGGAAAACAACAATTCAGAAAATCAGACGGATGCGAATTCTAATGTTGTGGAAGAGGTGATTCCTTCTATGGATGACTTTAAGGATGAGATCGCAGGTTCCTTCAAAAAAATTAAAGAAGGTGATATTCTAACCGGAACTGTAATCGGAATTTCTGAGTCTGAGGTCACCTTAGACCTTGGCTATTATACGGAAGGCATTATTAAGCTGGAGGAGCTAAGTAATGATCCGAGCTTTTCCATTAAAGCAGATGTTACTCTCGGCGAAGAGATTTCTGCAACCGTACTTCGGGAAGATGACGGACAAGGTAATATTCTTCTCTCCAGAAAAAGAGCGGATGATATTCTTGCCTGGGATCAATTAAAGGAAGCAATGGAAAGTAAGAAAATATTCCGCATTAAGATAGCCCAGACTGTGAATGCCGGTGTTGTGACCTATCTGCTCGGTGTTCGTGCCTTTATTCCTGCCTCACAACTATCCTTAACCTATGTGGAAGACCTGGAGGCCTGGGTTGGCAAAGAGTTGGAGGTAATCGTCATTACTGCCGATGCAGAGAATAAAAAGCTGGTTCTTTCTGGTAAAGAAGTGGAACGAGACAGAGAGCTCAAAGATAAGAAGAGTAAAATATCACGTCTGCAGGTCGGCATTGTAACTACCGGTACGGTAGAAAAAATTGCCCCTTATGGCGCTTTTGTTAACATCGGAGAAGGACTGTCCGGTCTTTTACACATATCCCAAATATGTGATAAAAGAATAAAGTCTCCAAATGAGGTAATTAAGGAAGGCGAGACTGTTACTGTTAAAATCCTTGAAGTAAAGGACGATAAAGTCAGCCTTAGTATGAAAGCGGTTGAAGACAAAGCAACGGTGATTGAAGAGGTGGAAGAGGCTCCTGCCTCCTACTCCACCGGAGAGGAAGCCACTACAGGGCTAGCTGCTTTACTTAAAAATATTAAGTTATAATGTGCTAGACAATTTTACAACTTGCATGCGACAATAATAAAAGCTTCAAAGCAACCTTTTTTGAGGACACTTTGAAGCTTTTATTTATTTTAAATACACTTAAATTATATTATTTAGTCTCTATGATAATAAGAACGCCCATATCCTAGATCATTGAAAAAAGAATGAATATCCCTAATCCGAAAACCCCTACCAGATTTATCAGTAATGATATCAAAAGCATTCTGTTCTCTTTTTTGACCCTGTGACCGAGTTTATCAATCTTGGCAGTTAATTCTTCCTCGATCTGCTTGTTTTGATATATTCCCTGTCTCTGCAGTTCTAATAAAAACTCTGACAAACGATCCACCACATTCTTATCCAAGCCATCAATTTTATTACCAGTTTCCGATATTATTTCTGTTAGAATAGTAAGATCAGCGGAGGATTTATTCTTAGAATTCGATTGCAACTCACTCAGCAGATCAACCGTTCGTCCTCCTTGCTCTTTAAGATACGTCATATCAAGGGCTGTCTGAACATCTGTAAGCTTTTTCTCCTCGTATCGTTTATCATATCTATCCAACTGATACCTATAATCTGTAAGACATCTTTTATAACTGTCTAATATATCCTTGTATTCTATAAGCCTACGTTCCAGCTGCCCAATCCCATCTTCTGAAGAATACCTCCTGATTCTATCCTCTTTCGTAATTGGTAATCCGAATGGCAAATCTATCGCCTCCTTTGTTTAGGCCTTTACTCCAAATAACATCCTTTTCTTTACTGTTTTTTTTGAACCGCTCTTCTGCTTGCCTTTCTTCTCTTCCTCCGGCTGCTCGGTTCTCTTTTGCTCCATTGAATTTGTATATTCCTGCGCTACTACCACCTGATGATCAATGGTAATCTCCTCTTCCTCTACAATGGTTCCAAAGGATTCTGCTACCACAGAGCGGTAGGTGCTTGTAATTTGTGTTTCACATAAGCCCAATTGATCTCTGCTATAGTTTTTAATTTCTTCATTTAAGCTTAACATTTTCTGGTCTAAATATGCAACAATATCCGAACATTCTTTTAATTCTTTTCGAATATTTTCCGGTGCATTCCCCTCAAACTTGTAATAAATCTTATGTTCCAAGCTTGCCCAAAAGTCCATTGCAATGGTTCTGATCTGAATTTCGACTTTTGTTTCAATTGTTCTGTCGGATAGGTAAACCGGAATCGTAACGATCATATGGTAGCTGGTATACCCATTTTCCTTGGGACACATAATATAATCCTTTACCTTGAGAACTTTAATATCATTTTGCTTTGCAATTAAATCTGCAATCCGATATATATCTGAGGTAAAGGAGCATATAATTCGAATTCCTGCTACGTCATTAACATATTTCACAATATTTTCTATGGTTAATTCTTTTTGGTTATGTCTTAGCTTCTTCGCAATACTCTGCGGAGACTTAATACGGGAAGTAATATGTTCGATTGGATTGTATTGATGAGCTGCTTTAAATTCATTATTTAGTATTTCCAGCTTGGTATTAATCTCTTTCAGTGCTGCGTCATAGAGAAGAAGGGCATTACTCCAGTCTTCTGCTTCATTATAAAACATGGGAAGATCCATTACACCACTACCTTTGTCTTTCTATAAACTATCAAAATTGTAAAATTTTCTATTCTTCGGTGTGCTTCACTTGTTTATTATAACACATAATTATGAAGAATTCTTGTCTTTTCTAAATCTTAATCAAAAATTTAGAAATTAACGCGTTAATGTAACAGTTCATAATTTATTCATAAAATCTTTATTTTTTATTAAAAATGTATTGACAATATATAGAATTAACAGCTATAATGTTGGAAGACTATTACAGAAAGTGAGGTAAAGCATATGATTATCAGAAATAAAAGACATCTAAGCGCAAACTTAAGAATGAAAGCATCCTATGGTATTACCTCATGGATTCGTAAAATTTGATTATTTGTTCAACTACTTCCTGCCATCTCACGGGCAAGAATAAAAGAATTATAATCTTATTATTTGACGACTATGCCGCGGTATTATCATACTGCGGTTTTTTTTGCGCCAAAATTTCGTCTTCGAGGATTTGCTCTGCTATCTTCGGCTTTATCCCTTGGGAAAGGTCTTCCAGAAGGAGGCCTTGGGTAGGACGAAATATCGAGTCACATGAGGGAACAGACATTAAAAAAGAGGAAGGTCGGTGTTAATGAAACTATCGAAATATATTTTAAAATATTGGTATGCATATCTTTTGGCATTGCTATGTATTGTCATAGCGGTATCGCTGGATATGCTGTCACCACAGATTACACAAAGAATAATTGACAATGTAATAGTGGGGGGAGAGCTGGGACTTCTGCCTAAGTTGTTACTTATCATCTTTCTAATCGGACTTGGTAGATGTATCTTCCAGTACTCCAAAGAAATGCTCTTTGATACTGTAAGCTCAAAAATCTCCCTGAACATCAGAAGAGATTTATTTAATCACATTCAGAATCTTTCTTTAAGCTTCTTTGACCGAAATAATACGGGTGAGCTGATGTCCCGTGTCAAAGATGATATTGATCGCATCTGGAATGCCATAAATTATGTAAGTATGTTGATCCTTGAGATCATTTTTCATACGATTATTGTACTCTATTGCATGTATCATATCAGTCCCTTACTTGCAATTATTCCTACCATTATTCTTCCTATCATGGGCGCCGTGGCATTATTTATGGAGCGTAAGCTCGGCTCAGTATATGAAGAAATAAGTGATGAGAACTCCAAATTGAACTTGGTAGCTCAGGAAAATCTGTCCGGCGTAAGAACTGTAAAGGCTTTCGCCAGAGAAAAATATGAAATTGCTAAATTCCTGTCGCATAATAAGCGCTATTACGATTTAAACATTAGGCAGTCAAAGGTTTTTATTAAATATTATCCATACTTTCAATTTGTAACAAAGCTATTGCCTTTGGTATCCATTACCTTTGGCGGTTACCTTGTAATCCGTGGTAATATGACGCTTGGTGCTTTGGCTGCCTTCACAGAGTACTCGACTAACATCGTATGGCCTATGGAAATGCTGGGTTGGCTGACGAATGATTTTGCTGCTGCCTTCGCTTCCGCAAGCCGCATTAAAAAGATCCTTGCCGAAAAGCCTGAGATTGAATCACCATCCAATCCAGTTCAATTAAAGGAGGTTAAGGGTGATATCCAATTCGATAAGGTTTCCTTCTCCTTAGGAGATAAGCAAATCCTCTCAGACATTAGCTTTGAGCTGCCAGCTGGCAAAACCATTGGAATTATGGGTGCTACTGGCACCGGAAAAAGCTCCCTTATCAACCTGCTGCAACGATTTTATGATACTACCGAGGGATGCATCCGACTTGATGGTACCGATATTAAGCAGCTTTCCCTTGATCAGCTTCGCCAGAGCATTTCTCTGGTTATGCAGGATGTATTCCTATTTTCAGATACCATCAGTGAAAATGTTAAGATGGGTAATAAATACAATGTAAATCAGGAAGATGTGATGGAAGCCGTTGAGAATGCCCAGGCCAGAGATTTTATTGAGAAGATGGATGATCGCTATGATACCATCATCGGAGAACGTGGTGTTGGACTTTCCGGTGGACAAAAGCAGCGAATCAGCATAGCCAGAGCTCTTGCTAAAAAGTCTCCCATTTTGATTCTGGATGATTCCACCTCCGCACTTGATATGGAGACAGAGCATACGATTCAAAAGGTACTTACCAGTCTGGATTCCACAAAGATCATTATCGCGCACCGGATCTCCGCGGTTCGTAACGCAGATGAAATCATCATTCTAGATGAAGGTAAAATTGTGCAACGCGGTACCCATGAAACACTGCTGCAGACACCGGGGTATTACTATAACACTTATATGGCGCAATACGGCGAACATTTGAATCAGCTTAACGACTCTTCGCTACATGAGCCCATGGAAAAGGAGGTGGCAGCATGCCGATAAATTCAATTAAAGAAGACGAGACGCTGCATTCCGTCAATAAGAAAATAACTCTATTTCGGTTATTCTCCTATTTGTTTACTTACAAAGGTTACATCACTTTGGTTATTATCATTATGTTGATCACAGTAGCGATATCAATTGCAAATCCTCTGATTATTCAATATGCCATTGATACGCCCATTGCCAACAAAGATTTTACCGGACTATTTCAAACCGGAGCAATTGCCTTAGGTTTGAATTTTCTCTTTGTCTTACTTGTTAAACTAAGAATGTACCTCATGGCAAAGATATCAAACGACGTTTTATTAACCATCCGCCAGGAACTGTATACTCATATCCAAAAGCTTAGCTTTAGCTTTTTTGACAGCAGACCCACAGGTAAAATCCTGGCTCGTATCATTGGAGACGTGAATTCTCTTAAGGATGTTCTCTCCAATAGTGTTACTACCTTAATTCCTGACTTTATTACGATCTGCGCCGTAGTCATTATTATGCTGGTGGTGAACTGGAAGCTTGCTCTTGCTTCCTTGGTATCTCTGCCCTTTATGATCGGGGGATTATGGTATATTCAGACCAGATCTCATAAGCGCTGGCAGCTTCACCGCAAAAAAGGCTCCAACTTAAACGCCTTTGTCCATGAGGATTTATCGGGTATTCGAATCATCCAAAGCTTTAATGCCGAAGGAGAGACCACCGAAACCTTTGATGTTCTGTTAAAGGAGCATCGTGATTCCTTTATCAGTGCCGTCCGCCTGAACGATTCCTTCGGCTCCATCATCGACCTTTGCTGGGGCATCGGAAGTATTGCTATGTACTTTGTAGCGGTCAAGGTTCTTGCGATTGATGCCACAAGCGTCGGAACCCTAATTGCCTTTGCCATGTACATCTCTATGTTCTGGCATCCTATCATGAACTTAAGTAACTTCTATAATCAGTTAGTTACAAACCTGGCGGGAGCAGAGCGAATCTTTGATATTATGGATACAAAACCGGAGATTACGGATTGTGACAATGTGGTTGAGTTCCCTGATATCAAGGGTGATATTCGCTTTGATCATGTTACATTTTCCTACGATGAAGAAACTAAGATCCTCAATGATGTCAGCTTTCACATAAAGCCCGGTGAGACAATCGCTTTAGTTGGTCCCACGGGAGCAGGAAAAACTACCATCGTCAACCTGATTAGCCGATTTTATGATATACAAAAGGGCACTATATATATCGATAACCTGGATGTGAAAAAAGCTTCGATTGAGAGTTTACGCAGACAGATGGGAATCATGACACAGGATAATTTTCTGTTCTCCGGTACGGTAGCCGATAACATTCGTTATGGTAAGCTGGATGCCACGGATGAAGAGATTATCGCTGCTGCCAAGGCCGTGAATGCACATGAGTTTATTATGAAATTGGAAAATGGGTATGATACTGAGCTGAAAGAACGTGGAACCGGCTTATCCATCGGACAGCGTCAGCTCCTAGCCTTTGCTAGAACCATGGTCTCAATGCCAAAAATATTGATCCTGGACGAAGCAACCTCCAGTATTGATACCCATACCGAGCTTTTAGTACAGCAGGGCATTGAAGCCCTATTAAAGGGGCGAACCTCTTTTGTCATCGCCCATAGACTCTCAACCATACGCAAAGCTGATCGTATCTTTGTAATCGATGAAGGACAGATCAAGGAAGAAGGCAGCTCTGATGAGCTAATTGCTAAAAAAGGACTCTATTATAACCTGTATATGGCTCAGTTTAAAAATCTTTAGTTTTCATATGGATGGGAGTGAGTTTTCTTTCACAGCAAAGTATAGTCTTTCTCATAGGTTGAGTCTTTACTGCAAACTGAGGCTTTCCTACAAATTAAGGTTTTCCTTGGGATTGAGACTTTTACACGGATTGAGTTATCCACAGGGGCTTGATTTTTCAGACTATTTATCCACAAAGAGAAGGCTGTAAACTAATTTCCTAAGGACATAATCCAGCACACACATAATAGGACAGACATTTCATATGATTTGAGTACCAATCACTCAAAGATTATCAAATGTCTGTCCTATTTGTTTTAAGGTATCTATATCTGTATCACTTGTTTCGAGTATCGTAGTCTTAGTTAAGCGGTTTTTCTTCCTGGCTTTCTGTCTCACTTAAGTTCATATTACTTAATCTCTCATTAATAAGCTCAGCTACTCTATCGGCTCTCTTTTTTAAAGCATAGTTTATTGTAAGAGTAACACAGCAGATCATGATACTCATAACGACCACATGTTTCACATTTCCCGGAACAATCCATCCAAAAAGGTATGAGCAGCTTATATTAGCGACGTATATATAGATATAATGGATGATCGTTCTTACTTTCATCTTTCTTTTACTAAGTTCCTGCCTGGAATAAAAAATCAGATTACCTACTGACCCCACAACGGCTAAAACGATTAATTGCCATAATATTTTTATCATATCCGTGTTTTCAGGCCAAAAATTTATAATAAAAACCAGCGCACAGAATACACTTCCGGCTAGTACATAACAGAACGTAACAATAATATTCTTAAACCAACCCATATCCATCACCTCCTATAATCCCAGCTTATTCTTAAGTTCCGGAACATACTGCCTGGAAATCACAATTTTTTCTCCGTTGAACAGCAAAGCTTCAAACCGCCCGTTATATGCAGAACTGACACTTTTGATTTTTGTAACATTCAATATCACAGATTTGGATGCGCGAAAAAAATTAGTGTTTTTGAATTCTTCTTCAATCTCGTACAACTTCAGCTTCGTCTCGTAAACATCATGCTTGCAGCATAAAAACACCTTATTGTCAACGCCTTCAAAATAATATACATTGGCAGGCTCAATCATTGTAATAGTCCCATCCTTCATGCCAGACAGCTTCTTCTGCCCCATCTTCAGCTCGGATATTAGCTTAAGGATATGCTCATCCAACTCCTTACAGCGTATTGTAATTTGATCTTCTTCTCCCGGCCCACACTCTTCAATCACAATCTTCATAGTGCCCCCTATTGTTATCGGTTCATCACATTTCTGCGTCTTTGTACAATTATGGATATTCCTATAAAAATTATACCACTGATTACCAAGATTGCTACCTTAACCTGATTGGAGACAATATTATCTTGAACGATGACTGTGATACCCATGGTTTCCTTATATTGACTTACCAACTGTTCTGGGCAGTTAACAAAGGTTTTTGCAAGGATATTTTCTGTCAGCAGTTCTCGTAAAAAGGAACACCCATAAAAAAGGGGGAAGCCTTTCAATACCATCTGCACTCTCTCCGGCAGCATTCCAATTGGTAAATAGATGCCTGCAATAAAGCCTACTATGGTACCAATCACGGTGCTAAGTCCGGAGAATGCACTAAGTGAGTGTACAAAGTTAGCAATTAGAAATACCAGGGAAGCGGACGTGAATACATTCAATATAATATATAATAATACCTGCAGCATCTGCACGGGTGACAGCAGCTCTCCTCCTGTTAGTCCGATATATGCTTCTCCAAGTGCAAAGGTTAGAACACACATCAATATACCCATTAATATCGCTGCAATAATATAACCCAGTACAAATATCATACGTTTCACCGGCGATACAAAGAAGCTGGATAATTTTTTATGAGCCTCATCCTCTACCATAATCCCTACCATGGATAGCGTAATCGTTACTGAATTAACTACCACAATTCCTGCTAGAGTCCATAAAATCACCAGCTGCTGAGCATTCGCTAAATCGGTCGCCGAATCCCGTTGACCCCCATATTCGCTTAATAGATCAACTACATTATCCGCATTCATCTTTCCCAAAAAAACTACCATCAGCCCAATGATAATAATCATAGATAGCAATGAAAAAAAGATATTTGCCCGATCTCTGACATACACTAACATATTTCTTTTAATTAATCTTAATAATAACATTACTCCTCCATCCTACAGATAAACTGTATACCTCATTTATTAAATTCAACCAATATCATAACAATAATCATCATAGTAAACCCGGATTCCTATCGACAGACCTCCTATCTAATGTCTTCCTGTCTACAATCTTCCTATCTATCCAAGCTTCAAGATCCACCCAGGTTAAAATATAGATTAAGTTTCCATGTTTTTGCCACACGTTCCAACTTCCCTATCTTTCTTAATAACCCTAACATCAGCTCAAGCTCTTTCCCGTTACTGTTAAAAACACATCATCCATCGTACCTTGAATTACCTCAAAGGATTTGAGCTTCTCCTTTACCTGATTCAGGACCTCAAGACCATATATGGAGTCGGGTATTCGAACCTGAATGTGATTACTTTTTTCTTCAAAGAACAGGTTAGAAGCCTTAAGGTACTCTACGATTCCTTCCTTATCAGCCGGAACCAGCCTTAGTATATCATGAGCATACTGCTGCTTTAACTGAGAGGGACTTCCCTCTGCGACCAGCTTTCCAGCTTCCATAATAGAGATATATTGTGCCTTTGCCGCCTCTTCCATATAGTGAGTGGTAAGAAAGACCGTCATCTGTTCTTCCTTTCTTAATCGTTCTATACTATCCCATACATTTTGGCGTGTTTGTGGATCAAGACCTGTGGTTGGTTCATCCAAAAACAGAATCTCCGGCTGGTTCATTAACGCTCTGGCAATTTCGCATCTTCGTTTTTGCCCACCGGATAATTTATAAAATTGGCGTTCTAATAAGTCATGAATTTCTAAGATATCACACACCCTAGCCAGATTCTCCTCAATCATCCTTTGGTTCTTGCTATAAAGAGAAGCTCTAAGGAGCAAATTCTCCTTAATCGTCAACCGATCATCCAAGGTGTTATCCTGAAAGACCACCCCAATTTTTCTGCGAATGTAAGAGTCCTCCTTACCTAACTGATATCCACTAATCGTTACTTCTCCCTGGCTTCGGGTAAGAAGCGTACAAAGCATATTTATTGTTGTAGATTTCCCGGCTCCATTGACACCAAGAAATCCGTATAACTCACCTCTCTTTACTCGAAAATTAATATCATCAACCGCTTTTATCTCTCCGAAATATTTCTTTAAACCCTTTACCTGAATAATATCCTCCATCTTTTACCTGTGCCTTTCTCTATTTGATACCCTAATTTATTTCTTTGAGTTTATTACTCTTGTTGTTTTTTTACAAGACCATCCACGGCAAAATGCATTTTTATAAGGTTAAGATGTCACATTAATCACGTAAAAAGCAGCCCCGTTCAGGCTGCTTCAGTTTTGTATTCTGATTTTTTTATTCATTATCCTATTTCACGCAGAGAATATAAACTCATCCTGCTATTTTGAGCACTCAGCAACGCACAAGTTGATTTCAGACATCCCTTGTTATACTATAGTCTTTCCCTATGCCTCGTAAAATTTCACCCTCATCAACTAACCTGTAGAAGGACGTTTCTGCCCCTTTACAATAATGAATTAAAGCCATTGTATAAATGCTGTTTTATCGTTACTGTTAAAACCTGCATTTCTATAAAAATTGAGTATCTGCTCTTCTTTTGATCCTGTCATAAGCATAATTTTATAGCAGTTCTTTTCTACCGCGATGGCCTTCGCGTATTCCAGGAGCATTGTAGCATATCCATGGCTGCGGTAAGCTTTATCTGTAATTACATTCTCAATGAAAGCATAAGGACGCTGCTGATGCGTCAGGTTACCTACGATTACGATTACACAGGAAGAAATAATTTTACCGGCTTCTACCCCTACAATAACATGATGGTTCCTATCAGCTAATATCTGCTGCCACAGTTGCTGCAAGGACTCACTCATATGAGGCATGGAATTATCATGAAGCTGTTGATACAGCTCCAAAAGGCCTATTAAATCATTTTTTTCCGCTTCTCTTATCTCCATCCGAATTCTCCTGTAAGCTGATTTTCTGTTGTTTAAAAAGCAAGATAAATCATTAAAACGTTGTATAAATAGAAAAGTATTAACAAAACGATAACGATAAGATAAATGGATGCCTTGAACACATTCTTATGCTCCACTGCTTCCTAAGCTTTATCATTTATATTCTTCGTTTTGGCAGCGTTATGATAAAGCTCGTCCCCTTTGTAAATTGAGATCTAACCTTAATTTTTCCTGTATGCGCCAGAACAATTAATTTTCCCAGCGATAGCCCTAATCCATGCCCTCCGATATTTTGATTACGGACATAATCAGAACGATAAAAGCGGTCAAAAATATGGTTAATATCCTTCTTAGTCATACCAATTCCCGTATCCTGCACCGTAATAATACAATCCTCATTTATCTTCTCACATTTGATGGTCACCGTGTCACCATCCCGTGAATACTTAACCGCATTATCGATAAAAATACGAACCGCCTGCTTCAAAGCCTGTTCATCGCCATAGACAATTACATTTTCCATGATAGCGCTATCTATAATCCGATTCGCCGCCACCAGCTTCGTTTCCTTCACCATATCCTCCACCAGCTTGCTCATATTAAAATTCTTTTTAATTAGCTTTAACGTTTTCTTATCGTGGCGTGACAAAAACAACAGCTTTTCCACTAAATCCTGCATTGATCTGGCTTCATTTTGAATTGCTTCAATGGACTCATGAAGGATTTCCGGGTCTGTTGTTCCCCACCGATTTAATAAATTGGCATAGCCTTGAATGACTGCTATAGGGGTTCGCAGCTCGTGGGAGGCATCTGATACAAATTGTTTTTGGCTCTCATACGAAGTCTCAATGCGGTCTAACATGGCATTAATAACACTGGCTAAATCCTTTAACTCATTTTTCGTTCCTGCTACATTTAGCCGTTCACTATGCAGATTGTTTACCGTCAGACGATTTGTGGTTGCAGACATGACTCGCA
>JAEWMZ010000116.1 GCA_023392995.1 Bacillota bacterium | reverse complement strand
TTTACGAACTAGGAAATGCAATTACCCCAGGAATATGTTAAACTTGAGATACTTTAAAGTAAGGACGGAGACGGATTACTTTAAGGTATCTATTTTTGTTAGAATAGTGTGAAATGTAGAACATTTCACATCCGGCATTGAGCGACCTAAAGGTCGAATGACCGTTAGTGTGAAATATAGAACATTTCACATCCGGCATTGAGCGACCTAAAGGTCGAATGACCGTTAGTGTGAAATGCAGAACATTTCACATCCTGCATTGAGTGATTCTACGGCCGAATGACCGATAGTATGAGCGGCAAATTACTCGGACTGGAGATAGAGAATGAATATGTGAGGTTGATGTAGGATACACATAGCTTCCACATAATTATTTGATTAAAATTTGACTAAATTAACTTAGAATTTAACATAAAATTGATATATGAAACTTCGTATAGAAAACATGTAATTGAAATTTACCATAGAAAAAAAGTAACTGCTGGATAAGAGTGTAAGGAGGAAAGTATTTGAATCAGAATCAATCTACATTAGAGTTGCTAAAAAAATATTTTGGATATGACAGTTTTCGTAAGGGACAAGAAAAGCTGGTACATAGTATTCTGGAAGGCAGGGATACCCTTGGAGTTATGCCGACCGGAGCAGGAAAATCCATTTGTTATCAGATTCCTGCGCTGGTGATGGGAGGGATCACCTTAGTGATATCACCTTTGATATCGTTAATGAAGGATCAGGTTGCAGCCTTGAATCAAGCGGGGATACATGCAGCATATATTAACAGTTCTCTGACAGTGAGGCAGGTCAGTCTTGCCCTTGATTATGCCAGGCAAGGGCGATATCAAATTATATATGTGGCACCAGAGCGGTTGGAGACAGAGGAATTCCTGGACTTCGCAGGTTCAGCAGAGCTAAAGATGGTTACAGTGGACGAAGCCCATTGTATCTCCCAATGGGGACAGGATTTCAGACCAAGCTATTTAAAGATTGTCCGCTTTATCGAGCAGTTGCCGAAACGCCCGATTATCAGTGCGTTTACAGCAACGGCGACCAAAGAGGTAATCGAGGACATTAGTTGTGTACTTCGTTTAAATGAACCTATGGTTGAAGTTACCGGATATGACCGGACAAATCTATATTTTGAGGTAAGGACATCCCAGAATAAGGATGTGGAAATTGTTGATTATATTAGGAACCATGAGTCAAATTGTGGAATTATATACTGTTCGACCAGGAGCAATGTGGATGAATTACAAGTGAAATTAGGACAGAATGAAATTTCAGCTGCGAAATACCATGCAGGAATGAGTGATTCGGAACGTAATGCGAATCAGGAGGATTTTATCTATGACCGCAAATCCGTTATGATCGCCACCAATGCTTTTGGTATGGGAATTGATAAATCCAATGTCAGATATGTAATTCACTACAATATGCCCAAAAACATGGAAAGCTACTATCAGGAAGCAGGGCGTGCGGGTCGTGATGGAGAGCCAGCAGAGTGTATTTTATTCTATGGGGCACGGGATGTCAAGATAAATCAGTTCCTGATCGAGAACAGTAATGAGAATGCGGAATTAGATGATATACAAAGGGATTTGATCAGAGAGCGTGACGAAGAACGATTAAAGATGATGACCTATTATTGTTTTACAAAGGACTGCCTCAGAGACTATATTCTGCGCTATTTTGGTGAGTATGGCGAGGGCTTTTGTAATAACTGTTCAAATTGCCTGACCGAATTTGATGAGCAGGATGTTACAGAGATCAGTCGGGACATCCTGGAATGTATTCAGGAATGTGGACAGCGGTTTGGCATAAATGTGATTATTGGAACCTTAATGGGCAGAAAGATAGCAAAGCTTACAGCGAATCAAATGGTAAACAACAAGCTTTATGGGAAAAGAGCCTCAGAAGGAGAAGTGTATCTAAAGCATGTGATAAATAAGCTGATCCTCGAAGGATATTTGTATCTGACAAATGATAAGTATTCTATTGTAAAGATTGATCGCTCTGCCCGGAGTATCCTTCTGGAAGATGGCAGAGTAATGATGAAGCTGCCGAAAGAAGGCTTCCTGAATTCGGATACAAGTGCTAATAAAGCAAAGAGGAAATCAGAGGTGTTAACCTCCAAAGGACTGGAGCTGTTTGATCGTCTGCGCCAGGTAAGAACGAAGCTGGCCAGAGAGGAAGGGGTGCCGCCCTATATTATCTTCTCTGATAAAACGCTGACAGATATGTGTATAAAACAACCATTATCGAAAGTTGAGATGCTGAGAGTGACCGGAGTTGGTGAGCATAAATTTGAAAAGTATGGACAAAGCTTTCTTGAAGCCATGGAAGAATATACCCAGGGTAAGAAGGAGACGATGAGCTATGAGCAGCCAGGGGAAGAAGCAGAGCCGAAGCGAAAAAGGACTTTGAAATCAGGAAAAACGGAGTTCTACCTAACCGATGAGATGCTACAAGACCTGCACCTGGTAGACACCATAAATATCAGTCAGTTTGTAGAAAGCTTGAATGCTCTTAGAGATGAGCAAACCATGAAACGCCTGGCGTCCACTTATTTAACAGCAAAGTTAAAAGAAGGGGGGTATCTGGATGAAAAATATCATCCATATTTACAAAGAAATGTTACTGTAGTTACAGAGAAAGGCTTTGAGGTTGGAATCATTACAGAAAAGAGAATGAGTGAAAAAGGGAATGAGTACGAAGTAGTTGTTTATAAGGAAGAGGCTCAAAAGTTTTTATTAACACTGATACCTGTAAAGGAAGCTTGATATGAATCGCAGAGTATTTTACATAAGGCACATGCTGGCCGTTCAACCAAATAATGGACAAAATAATCATTAGATTGAAAGAAAAGTATAATACACATACAAATTCCAGTGGCATTATGTCCAAAATGGATGTTAGGTTTTAGATCTGAATCATTGAAAAAAGTATTAAGTTTAAGCTCTTAATTATGTCCTATGACGGAAGAAGATAAGAGTTGACTTACTATAGTGAACAGTATTACAATAAATGAGAAGGATGGGTGAGTTCTATGAGTAATGATGAAAAAATTCTTGAATTATTGCAATCTATGCAAGGACAAATTGGTGATCTATCAGGAAGGATGGATACCTTATCAGGAAGGATGGATACCTTTTCTGAAAGGATGGATACCTTATCAGACGATCTGAATGGAAAAATAGAAGCGTTATCAGACGATCTGAACGGAAAAATAGAAGCGTTATCAGATGATTTGAATGGGAAAATTGATACCTTAACAAACAAAGTCACGAACATAGAGCTGCACTTGGAGAATGTAACAGACAGAAATATAGGATTATTGATGGAACAACACAAGCCAAATGTTGATAAATTAGATCGGGTTGCAGATCAAGTAGAAGGAATTCTCTTTGACCTCGACGGACTAAAAAGAGTAGTTATTGCCCATAGTAAAGATATCAATGCTTTAATGAAACGATGATGATGAATGAAGAGCTTACGATCATAATAAGATTGTAGGCTTTTTCTTTAGATTAGGCTAGCATGAGCATAATCTCAAAAGGTCATTAATGTGCCTTAAAAATAATGACATAAGGGGGGAGTTGATTGGTTATTTTGCTTTTATGTTAAATAATGGTTATCATTTTCAAAATAATATAGCAATAAAGGAAGCTAAATATCAAATTAATATGGGAGACAAATAGAAAGTGTCATTTTGCTGAATAAGAGCATTTATTTTGTATAAAATATGTAAGTTTTTACATAAATTTTATGCTTTACAATTAAATATTTCGGAGTATAATTGTGTTGTCGACAAAATCTATTATGATTTTTGCTCGAGCTTCATCAAAGAGGGTTTGACCCCGTAATAATTAAGAATGTTTAAGAATGCGTGATTGAACCATCCAGGTTTTGTTGACTAGAAGTTAACAAGCATGGATGGTTTTTTGTTGTCATTATTTTAACAAACATATGGGGATAAAATCCAAAGCGTGGGAAAGGATGATGTTTTATGAAAGAAACAATTGAATGTATGGTAGTTGACGTCGGAAAAGACTGTGTAAAGGCAAGAGCTAAATTACATGGTGACTGTAGCAGCTGCGGGCTTTGTGAAGGCAGCAATGCGGTTTACTACGAAGCAATCAACAAAGCAGGTGCAAAATGCGGTCAAAGTGTGTTGGTAGAGGTGGAAAAGCAAAGCATATTGAAGGTAGCTTTTCTGGTGTTTGTTTTACCGCTGCTAACAGTAGGGGTAGCCACTGAGATCGGCATAGCAGTCGCTCATTATCTGCATGTATCAGGTATCATTTCTGCCATAATCTTAAGCGTGATAGCACTTGTGCCTACCATTCGATACATTAGAATTTATGACGGAAAAGCACAGGGAAAATCAAGTACACCAGTGATTACAAAAATACTAGGCGAATAGGAGGAAGATGACTTGAT
Source organism: Bacillota bacterium (assembly GCA_023392995.1). GTDB lineage: Bacteria > Bacillota > Clostridia > Lachnospirales > Lachnospiraceae > Mobilitalea. Next base: position 12,078 of record JAEWMZ010000116.1, on the reverse strand, counting down.
CTCAAAAAGAATTAAATGGGGTATCCATCCAGATACCAAGAAGGCTGCTACATCCGGTAAAGCAATTGAAACTCCGCAGTTACCCGGGCAAGTCATTATTCCCGTAAGACAGCACATCGGAGCTCCCGCAATCCCAATTGTGAAAAAAGGAGATTGTGTAAAAAAGGGACAGCTAATTGCTAAAACCGATGCTCCGGTTTCAAGCTACATTCATGCATCTATCTCCGGAAAAGTGATAGAAGTAGGAGAAAGACCTCATCCTGGTTACGGCGAAGGATTGGCAATCGTGATAGAGAACGATGGACTGGATGAATGGGAAGAGGGAGTTCTCATCGATCGAGAATGGAAAACGTTAAGTAATCCAGAAATCATTGAAATTATTCGAAATGCGGGAATTGTTGGAATGGGTGGAGCTGCTTTCCCGTCCCATATTAAACTAAATCCCCCGAAAGAAAAACCCGTGGACACACTCATTATTAATGCGGCGGAATGCGAACCGTTTCTTACGGTAGATCACCGTGTCATTTTGGAATATACAGATCGAATTGTAACTGGTATACAAATTTTACAAAAGCTATTAAATGTTGAACATGTCATTATCGGTATCGAAGATAATAAGATGGATGCCGTATTAAAATTGAAAGAAGCTTTTTCCAAAACCAATGTGCGAGTAGAAGCAATTCAAACAAGATACCCGCAAGGTGCGGAAAAGATGATTATACAGACCCTGACTGGGAGAGAAGTCGAGCCTGGTAAGCTTCCACTAGATATTGGAGTTATTGTGCAGAATGTATCCACTGTTATTGCAGTTTGTGATGCTGTAACAAAAGGAATACCGCTAATTGAGCGGGTTGTTACCTTAAGCGGAAAATCCCTGAAAGAACCCAAGAACCTTTTACTTAGAATTGGAACAACCTTCGCGGATGCCATCGAACTCAGCGGCGGATTAAAGAAAAATCCAGCAAGAGTCATCATGGGCGGTCCAATGATGGGAATCAGCCAATACACAACTCATGTTCCGGTAATCAAAGGAACCAGCGGAATTTTGGCACTTAGTAAGAATGACGTTAACTCAGGGGTTGAGAATGCTTGTATTCACTGCGGAAAATGCGTGGATGTCTGTCCTATGGGATTAAACCCAAGCATGCTAAGTATCCTGGGTGAAAAAGAATTGATTGATGAGGCATTTAAGGATTATGGAATTTTAAACTGTATTGAGTGCGGTTCCTGCAGCTATACTTGCCCATCAAAACGAAAAATTGTTCATTACATCAAGTATACGAAAAAATTACTGAACGATCAGGCTGCGAAAGCAAAAGGAGGCAAATAGGATATGAGCATCGAGAATAGTAAAGCTAACGCAGAGCTTCACGAAGCGGAACTGCAGGAAGATGTCCTGTTAAATGTAAATGCATCACCACATACACATGCAAAGGATAATGTTTCTCGAATCATGTGGACAGTTACAGCGGCACTGGCTCCCGCAGCAATCTTTGGAGTGATCTATTTTGGACTCCAGTCAGCACTCATTATTATTTTGGGTACTGCCTCGGCTGTACTCTTTGAAGCTATTATGCAAAAGGCAAGAGGCAGAAGAGTTACCATTAGCGATGGAAGTGCGGCATTGACCGGTTTACTTCTGGCAATGTGTCTTCCGCCGACGGTTCCTCCCTTTGTGCCGGTGGTGGGATCTTTTATTGCCATAGTCATTGCAAAGCACTCCATGGGCGGCCTCGGTCATAATATATTTAATCCTGCTCACATCGGAAGAGCAGCATTATTGGTATCCTGGCCAACCCTAATGACTAAGTGGTCAACCATAACAACAGCTACCGATGCAGTATCCTCAGCAACACCTCTAAATATTTTAAAAAATGGCGGCTATAGCCAGTTGATTGATACCTATGGAAGTAAAAACAATCTCTACGAAGCACTGCTTTTTGGAACCAGAAACGGAAGCATCGGTGAGACCTGTACAATTTTGTTATTACTTGGTGGAGTCTATCTTGTTTATAAAAAATATATTGATTGGATTGTACCGATCTGCATGATTAGCACAGTAGGTATTCTCACCTTTATTGCCGGACCAAATGGCTTATTTACCGGTGACCCTTTGTTTCACATGATGGCAGGAGGACTTATACTGGGCTCCTTCTTCATGGCCACCGATATGGTAACGACGCCGATTACAAGAAAAGGCCGTGCCATTTTTGCCATTGGAGCAGGCTGTCTTACCGTTTTGATTCGTTTGGTAGGGGGATATCCTGAGGGTGTATGCTATTCGTTGTTATTAATGAATGCAGTAACACCATTAATTGATCAATTAGTTCGTCCAAAATTATTCGGCAGGAGGGGAAAACAACATGTCAGATCAACAGCACGAGGATAATAAGAATAGTACATTTAAAATAGCCCTTAATCTAGCCATGGCATGTCTGATCTCGGGATGTATCATCGCAGTAACTTATTTTTTTACAGCGGATGCAGCCGTAGCGGCAAGCATTAAACTGAGAGATGATACCATGAAGACTATGGTGGATGGCTCAACCGGGATAAAGGAAATTGAAGGAAAAGATGAATGGTATGAGGTATACAAGGGCGATGAGCTAATGGGCTATATCGTACCTTCGGATACCAAGGGCTATGGTGGTACGATTGAGCTGCTGGTCGCCGTAGACCCAGAGGGTAAGGTACTCACCTATAAGATTCTGACGAGTAAGGAAACACCTGGTCTTGGTGATAATGCCTCTAAGAAGGAATTTACCAGTCAATTTACAGGTAAGACGACAGAGCATTTAATCGTTACAAAAGATCCTTCCGATACAGAAGATATACAAGCCATGAGCGGAGCCACCATTACATCCAAGGCTGTTACCCTGGGGGTTAAAGCAGCAGTGGAAGAGGTTCAGGCTTACTTAAAGGGAGGAGAATAACGATGCGTGAATTATGGAAAATATTTAAAAAAGGAATTATATCGGAAAATCCCATCCTTGTGTTAGCGCTAAGCTTATGTCCGGCTCTGGCAGTTACAACCACGGTACAGAATGCTTTAACCATGGGGTTGTCCGTAACCTTTGTACTTTCGGCCAATAATACGGTAGTATCCCTAACTAGAAAATGGGTTAACCCTAAAGTACGTGTTCCGATCTATATCACCTCCATTGCAACCATTGTTACAGTGGTAGAGCTTTTACTGAAAGCATTTGCGCCTAAGCTGTATGCTGATTTAGGGATCTATCTTCAGTTAATCGTTGTATTTGCGATTATTTTAGCCAGAGCGGAAGTATTTGCATCCAAAAATAAAGTAATACCTTCCTTTGTGGATGGCTTTGGTATGGGAATTGGTTTTACGGTAGCCATGGTGCTCATCGGTACTCTCAGGGAAATCCTTGGTAATGGCACCTTCTTTGGGTTGCCGGTACTTGGGGACTGGTATCATCCCGCGTTAATCATTATCCTGCCTCCGGGTGCATTTATCTTAATCGGGTATTTGGTAGGTATTTCAAAGATAATTAATGAAAAGCAAGATAAAAAATTGAAATTGCAAAGAGAAGGTTTGAAATAAAATCACTTTCAAACGATTCATTAAAGCCTATTCTCTTTTTTAATAAGTCATCAAAAAAGTGAAAGGCACGGGAGGAAAAATGAAAGAATATTTAATGCTTTTTATCGGAACAGTCATTGTTAACAACTTCGTTTTGACTCGTTTCCTTGGATTGTGTATCTTCTTCGGAGTGTCGAAGAAGCTGGAAGCCTCAATCGGAATGGGTATGGCGGTTACTTCAGTTATTACCTTAAGCTCCATGCTTTCCTGGGCGGTATATAATTTTATTCTGACACCGCTCAATTTAACCTTTTTAACAACCATTGTCTTCGTATTGGTAATTGCCAGCTTCGTTCAGCTGCTGGAAATGGTGATTCGTAAATTAGCACCTACCCTTTATAAAATGTGGGGTATTTACCTCTTATTAATCGCAACCAACTGTGTTGTATTAGGCGTACCTTTATTAAATGTAGAGTCTCATTTTTCCTTTGGAAAAAGTATCGTCCATGCGGTAGGCTCCGGTGTGGGCTTTGCGGTGGCAATCGTATTAATGGCGAGCCTTCGTGAAAAAATCAGACTTGCTGATGTGCCAAAGCCTCTGGAAGGGCTGGGAATCGCATTTATTCTTGCTGGCTTATTATCCCTTTCCTTCTTCGGATTCTCCGGCATGATCAGTTTATAGGAAGCGCAATAAGCAGCGCAGAAATGAGGAAACTATGACAGCTAATATTAGTATGGTATTATTAATTATTCTGGTAATGGGATGTGTGGGACTGTTTTTCGGATCAGTGCTTGCATATGCGAATAAAAAGTTAGCGGTGGAATTAAATCCGTTGATTCATATCGTAGAAGAAGTGCTTCCAAAAGGTCAATGCGGTGCCTGTGGTTTTGCCGGATGTCAAGCCTATGCAGAGGCAGTTGTTACAGACCCCACCGTACCGCCCAATCTTTGCACCCCTGGAAAGGATCCGGTTGCCAGAAGAGTTTCGGAGTTAACAGGCAAGAAAGCCAAGGAGTTAGAACCTAGAATCGCATATGTGAAATGTAACAATCCAATCGCCAGTGCACCAAAGAAATTCAACTATTCCGGCATTGATGACTGCGTGGCAATGAGCTTGTTACATACAGGACCCAAGAGCTGCCAATATGGTTGCCTGGGACAGGGTACCTGTGCAAAGCATTGTCCTTTTGATGCCATAGAAATGAATGATAAGGGTTTGCCCATGATCAATAAAGACAGATGTACTGGCTGCGGAAAATGTGAAACCATCTGCCCGAAGAAGATTATAGAATTAATCCCGATTGATGCAAAAATAAATGTAGCCTGTAATTCAAAGGATCGCGGTCAGAAGGCTAAGCATGACTGTCCGGTTGCCTGCATTGGCTGTGGAATCTGTGTTAAGACCTGTCCTCACAATGCAGTGAAATTGGTGGATAATCTGGCTGTAATCGATAAGCATATTTGTACTCAGGTATGTTCCGATCCTGTTTGTATGGCAAAATGTCCTACAAAAACCATTGAGTTTGTTCGTTAAGAAATAGGTAGAAAAAGACAGAAGATTTGTAGTGATAAAAGATTAAGAACCTGGTGTTTGGATTCAAATCAGAGTGTGAACGGGGCTGCGTTTGTTGCAGCCCCGTTTAAATTACAAACATATTAATTACATCACTTAAACTAAAGCCTTCGGATAACATAATTCACATTAAAAATCCATTTAATTAATTCATCTAATGATTAGATGGATTATTTTTTTACAGCTTTCGCTGGAGCATAGGTTTATTAACCTTTCACTTAGATTCCCACAATTTTGTACGGTGAAAAAGATGCTTAACTGAGCTTATTTTGCTACGAATCGCTGGAAAAGATGGTGTCATCACCCATTTTAATGACACCCATTAGAACTTACTATGTAACCTTCCAGGTAGACCGGGTATATTTGATGCGATACGCTTTGGGGGTGATTCCGACCCACTTTTTAAATACAGATATGAAGTAGCTATGTGAATTAAAACATAAATACGAACTGATACTGCTATAGGAATATTGGGAATAAATAAGTAGATTCTTTGCTTCCTCAATCCGTTTTTCTTCAATAAAATCCGTAAGTTTTAGGCCAGTTTCCTTATGAAATAGGCAGGATAGGTATTTGGGAGTTAGATGGACTTCCTCTGCCAGCAATGCCAGAGTAATCTTCTGATGAAGATTTTTATAAATAATCTCTATACATTTTGAGACAGGCGGGGTATAGACTGGGGTATTCTTTTCTTTGGCCTTTGCCACGTGCGCTGTAAAATCTAAGGCCATTTTCTCGTTCAGTAGATTCAGTTCATATAACGTTCTGCATTTCTCCATCTTCTGTATATAGACATCGCTTAGGGTAAAAGCGGTTTCCTCGTCCAAGCCGCCCTCAATGGCATAGCGTGTAACCAGGGTGGTATTCGCTATGCAGCCGTAAAATAATTGGCGGAGAGGATGGTCGGACATCTTTCCATACTTAATCTGCGGTAAGGATCGATAGATGGCTTCCAAGCCCTTTAGATCTCCTTCTTTAATGTAATTTAATACCGATAGCTCTTGGGAATAGGGGGTATGGAGACGTCCATCCTCCCTGTTTTCAAATAGCTCAAAAATAAAACTGCGCTCCATGGAGTCCAGGAGACTGGTTAGTTTATAATTACTGATCTCATCCAGGCTGGGAGCCTCTTTTTTTAGTATTAACATGGTCATTCGTAAATAAGAACTAAAATGGGTAAAGGACAAGACGGGCAATAGATCAACCAGACTCTCTAATTCCTTCATGGTAAGACCCGCGGCAAAGGAAAGGGATTTTACTGCTGTAGGAGGGTAGATACCGGTTAGGAGCATGGGGCCTCCAAGGCAGTAATTTGTTTCGTTTTTATGTACAAAGGAAAAGACAAAATATAATTCATTCTTATAATAAAGAAGATCAAAATCCGGTTGTGAAACTTTTCTTAGGATATCCTCAAGGTACCCCTGTAATTCGCTGTTCACATGAGCGGATAGATCAGTAAAAAAATATTTTGTCAGGTACATATCACGGTTATAAATCCATAAAGGAATTCTGTCGGCAGAATACATTGCTTCTAATAAAGATATTTCATAAGAATCAAGCATAGATTACACCTCCTTATTGACTGGAAATTGATCTTAATAAATTAACTTGAAAAATTAACTTTAAAAATTAACCTGAAAAATTAATCTGAAAAATTGACTAAAAGTTGACTAAAAAAATGACTGAAAAACGTCTTGTGTGAAATCGAAGAGGTTATACCGACAATATTTTACATGGATTAGGCTTACAAAAATAGTAATATGAAATCTTGTGAAAGTCAATAAATTTTGATATGAAAACGGAAATTATGATATTCATTATTTCTCAGGGGTGGTAAGGTTTAAATAATTCATAGATAGTACTTGGAGCAATTCATAATTACCTAACATTACCTAAAATTACGAGGAGGAAATAAAATGGAGAAGGTTAGAACAAGAGAAAAGATTTCTTATGGGCTGGGAGATCTGGGAAATAACGTAGCTTATGGTGCAATTGGTTTTTATTTGGTTTTTTTTCTAACAGATGTGGCAGGGATATCTCCGGTATGGGCTGGTTATGTCTTTTTGATCATTCGGGCAGGGAATGCGGTAAGCGATCTGATCATGGGTGTGGTATCTGATCATACCAATACACGCTTTGGCAGAAGGAGGCCGTATTTATTATTTGGTGCGATTCCATTAAGTATTGGCTTTGCACTGCTTTGGCAAGTGTTCTTTCAGGACATGAATTCTATGCTGGTGTATTATACAATTGCTGGTCTTATCTTCAGTGCCCTATACTCACTGGTGTCCATACCCTATAATTCCTTACTTCCGGAGATTTCTCAGGACTATGATGAACGAACAAGTATCTCAGGGTATAAAATGGCCTTTTCCTTTGTGGGTTCCCTGATCTCTGCAATGGGTGTTACCCTAATTGTAGATACAATTTTCCCCGGGAAAAGTGAATATCAAAAAAGCTTTCCGATTATGGGCTGGATATTAGCAGTTATGATTACCATCAGTATACTGCTGGCCTTTGCAGGAACTAAGGAACGTGCGAAATATAGTAAGCCGGAGAAACAGGATAGTATATTGAAGAATTTAATGTCCTTAATCAAGCTAAGAGAATTTAAATTAGTATTAGGCGTCTTCATCTTTAACATGGTAAGCTTTGATATCATCATGGCACTTTATATCTATTTCATGAAATATGTGCTTAAAATACCGGATGATATCAGTTATATCTTTATGGCTATCCCCCTTGTGATCGCGATTATTGCCACTCCTTTGTGGGTTAGTATCAGTAATAAGGCAGGGAAGCAAAAGGCATATGTTATCTCCGCTATTTATTTTATGATACCGTTGATCTCTTGTATGTTTATCCCCGCCGGGAATATGGTGCTTGTTATATTGATCACAGTTTTCATGGGAGTAGGAATCTCCGCGTCCCAAGTGCTTACTTTTTCCATTCTGCCGGATGTGGTTGAGGTGGATGAATTAAAGAATGGAGTCAGGAGAGAGGGTGTAATCTATGGAGCTGCAATGTTTCTTTATAAGGTAGCATCTGCAATCATAGTTGCAGCTGTGACCGCATCCTTGGGATTTTTCGGCTATGTAGAGAAGCTTGGAGGTAATGTGCTTGAACAGCCGGATTCCGCACTTTTTGGTATTCGTTTTCTGATTAGCTGTATGCCGGTGATATGCCTGATTTTATCCGCTATCTTTGTCTGTAAGCTGCCATTAGGCAAGGATGCCTTTGAACATATGAAAAAGACCATTGAGAATAAAAATCAGAAATGAGACAGGAGGAGTACATAAATGAAGGCAGACGATTTAAGTCGCAGAAGTATGAATGACACAATTGAAATAAATCGCGGTAAGCGAAGGGAAAAAGCGAAGTGGCTGGTCTCTCAAATGACCCTGGAAGAAAAGGCGAGTCTATGCTCCGGCAAAGATTGCTGGAATTTAAAGTCCATTGAGCGCCTGGGACTTCCTTCCATTACAATGATGGATGGTCCCCATGGTCTTAGGAAGCAGATTGGTACGGGGGATAACCTGGGAATAGGCGACAGCCTTCCTGCGGTCTGTTTTCCCACTGCCAGTGCACTGGCTTGCAGCTTTGACAGAGATTTAGTTTACCAGGTCGGAAAAGCAATCGGAGAAGAATGCCTCAAGGAGGAAGTCTCTATTATCTTAGGGCCTGGTGTAAATCAGAAAAGAAGTCCCTTATGCGGGCGTAACTTTGAATACTTCAGCGAAGACCCTTTACTTTCGGGAGAGCTGGGGGCCAGTATGATTCAGGGAATCCAAAGTACCGGTACAGGAACTTCCTTAAAGCATTTCGCAGTAAATAACCAGGAGAAACGACGAATGACCATCAATGCGGTGGTTGATGAAAGGGCACTGCGGGAGACCTATCTGAAAGCTTTTGAGATTGCAGTGAAGAAGGGGAAACCGGATACGGTGATGTGTGCTTATAATAGGCTGAATGGATGCTATTGCAGTGAGAATTATTATTTACTGACAGAAATACTGCGAAAGGAATGGGGCTTTGAGGGAGCTGTTATCTCTGATTGGGGAGCGGTAAATGACAGAGTACTGGGGGTAGAAGCAGGACTTGATATTGAAATGCCAGGCAACAACGGATATAACGATGCTAAGATCATAGCGGCAGTGGAACGTGAAGAATTGAGCATAGAAGCCTTGGACAGGGCAGCCTGCCGAGTGACAGAATTAATATTAAAAGCAGTGGAGCATCAAAGGAAGGGGTATCGTTATGATCCGGTTGCTCATCATGAGCTTGCAGTACAAGCATTAGAGCAATCGGCAGTTTTATTAAAGAATGAGGATCATGTACTGCCGGGAAACAAAGGGCAAAGAGCCGCGGTGATCGGCCGTTTTGCGAAGATACCCAGATATCAGGGAGCAGGCAGCTCGAAGCTGCATCCGCTTAAAGTGGATAATGCCTTTGATTCCTTGACTCAGCTTGGCTTAGAGGTGACTTATGCCGATGGGTATGGGGAAATGAAAAAAAGGGAAAATCGCATACCCAAGCAAGCTGAAATGCAGGAACAGGAAGTTCGTATAAGAGAAGCTTGTGCGCTTGCTAAGGATAAGGATATTGTATATATTTTTGCCGGGTTAACGGAAGGCTATGAGTCGGAGGGCTTTGACCGGGTGGATATGAAGATGCCAGAGGAACACAACCGGTTAATTGAGGCGGTAGCGGACTGCAATCCGAATGTGGTAGTGGTTCTAAGCGGTGGTGCCCCCATGGAGCTTCCCTGGATTTCTAAAGTGAAGGCCGTTCTTCTGGCTTATCTGGGTGGAGAAGGTTCCGGAAAGGCAATTGCCAATCTTTTGCTGGGCAAGGCTGTACCCAGTGGCAAGCTGGCCGAAACCTGGCCGATTCATTTGAAAGATAATCCGTCCTATCATTATTTTCCTGGTCACAATCTTACGGTAGAGTACCGGGAAAGCATCTATGTGGGATACCGGTATTACGAGAAGGCAGGAATACCCGTACTATTTCCCTTTGGGCATGGGCTGTCCTATACAAGCTTTGCATATTCTGATATCAAGCTGGATCGCTCCGCTTGTGATTACGGTGAGAGCTTGCAGCTATCCTTTCAGATTACGAACCTTGGAGCAGTTACAGCAAAGGAGACAGCTTATATTTTTGTGGCTCATGAAAGTGAAAAGATATTTCTGCCGAAGAAGGAGCTTCGGGAGTTTGTTAAAATAGAACTGCAGCCTGGGGAAACAAAGGAAGTATTGGTGGAGCTGGATACCAAGTCCTTTGGATATTACAATACGGTAATTCAGGATTGGCATGCAGAAAAAGGCAGCTATGAGATTATGGTCGGAGCTTCTGTAGCAGATTGTAGCTTAAAGACAAAATTTTATCTAGAGAATCCCGATGTGCCTCAGCCCCAGTATAAGAATGGAGCCGCCTCCGCCTACAACAGCCTTAATGCCCGTGAATTTAAGATGGCACAAGCGGCCTTTGAGGAGCTCTATGGTAAAGAGCTTCCTATCAGCGCAGCCCCTGCCATCAGACCCTATCATAAAAACCATACACTGGAGGATGTTAAGCATACATTTGTTGGGAAACTGCTAATTTGGTATGCCAAAAGGACAATGAAAAAAGCTACTCGTGGAGAAGAGGAGCAGAACGGTATGATGTCGGCAATGGTTTTGGAGATGCCATTTCAGGCAATGGTAGCCTCGGGAGAGGGAATGATATCAGAGTCGATGATGTATGGGATTCTTGATTTGCTCAATGGACACTATATGAGCGGAGTGAAAAAGCTGTTCCGTTAATCTGCTAAAGCATTGCCGCCATCTTCCATTTATGCTATAATAGAACCATCAGATCAGGAGCCAGAAGATGCAGTGTGTGTTAATACCGGAGAGGAAAGCAGGAAGATCCTTAAATAATTGACATCGAAGTAATCCAATGTTAATATAGGTAAACGAATGAATTAGTAAATAATTTATTTGTATGAAATAGAAAAATCCTCTCGGATTAATGGCGATCATTGATTTGGGGGATTTTTTGCATTTGGAGGTAAATTATGGCTGTGATTGAGACCTTTATTGAGGCATATACAAAAAAATTAGAGTTTTACAGGGAGGCCGCCAGGTTTTGTTCTCAGATTTGCGAAACGAATATGGAGCAGATGGGTATCCGAACGATTGTAACCAGCCGTGCCAAAAAACCGGATCGGTTAAGAAATAAATTAGAAAAAAGAGAGATTGAAAAGAAGTATAATACCTTTGAAGATATAATGGAGGACATCGCGGATCTGTCGGGAGTACGTATTGCTCTTTATTTCCCGGGAGACCTTTCAAAGGTGCAGCAATTTATAGAATCCAATTTTACTGTAAAAGAACGAAGAGAGTTTCCTGAACCGGTTCAGCCGCTCTGGGAGAAGGAGCATGATTACAAGAAACGTTTTTCGGGATATTGGGCTACCCATTACAGAGTTTACCTAAAAGAGAAGGATCTGTCAGAGGATACCTTCAAATATGCGGAAACCTTGATTGAAATCCAGATTGCTTCTGCTCTGATGCATGCCTGGGCGGAGGTGGAGCACGATCTGGTTTATAAGCCCTACAGCGGAGAATTGTCCTTTGAAGAGTATCAGATTTTGGATGAGCTCAATGGCCTAGTGTTAGCAGGAGAGATTGCGCTGGAGAGACTCCAGAAGGCAGTTAAAAACAGAGTCAGCCAGGTTGGTAAGGATTTTAACAACCATTATGAGCTGGCAATGTTCCTCTATAATAAATTAGGACATACCGCCGGAAGCCTGCAAAGTGATATTATACTTGGAAGAGTTGATTTACTCTTTCAATGCATCAAAGCTTCGGAGTACAATAATCCGGAGTCCATGAAGGATATTCTGATTGCACTCGATCATGATGTCATAACGCATCCGGTCGTGGAGCAGATCATTGATCAATTTCGAAGCATTAA
>JAEWMZ010000082.1 GCA_023392995.1 Bacillota bacterium | reverse complement strand
ACCAGCCAGAGGGTGGAATTATCAATTATAGAGAAATATTATGCGAAGCTTTCCTTTGATGATCTTAAGGAGCTGAAGAACATTATGTCAAAATTAAAGCTAATTATTGAGAAAGAACAAATGAAGCAGAAAAAAGGTGATTGACTATCTCGGTAATTGCGAAACACTATGCTTTTTGTAATTGTATACACAGCAAATGCTATTTCTTCGCTCCAACGCTTCCTACGGGCTTAGCTTCCGCTTCGAAACAGTATTTGCTGTGTATACATAGCTTCAGTTAATGAGCTTCGCAATTACCTATGAACTATTATATAGTAAGGAGGCAATTAAGCGATGAATAAAAGAAAAAAGGCTGTGTCAGTCAGCATAATTCTAGGTATTGCGGGTTTGGCAATTACCTTAACAGCGGCGGCATTTTTTGTGAAAGGGAAGGGGAATGGGGGCAAAGTTGTTAAGCAACCTTCCGCTAGTGTATTTGACCCCACAATACTGGAAGCTATGCTCGATGAATTCATGAAAGAAAAGATCGGTGCAGATAAGGAAGCACCAGGAGCTGCTGTAGCTATTGTACAGGATGGACGTATCGTATTGAGTAAAGGTTATGGTTATGCTGATCTTCATAAAAAAATAGTAGTTGATCCAAATAAGACCGTATTTCGCATTGGCTCTGTAACGAAGACTTTTACTGCGGCGGCAATCATGCAGCTTGTAGAGCAAGGGAAGCTGGACCTTTCCGACGATATTCAAAAATATCTTGGGGGGATACACTTTGACAATCCATTTTCCGAGCCTGTAAGAATAAAGCATCTGCTTACACATACTTCTGGTTTTCAGGTAACCGTTGAGACGAAACAGGATGTGTATGAAGACCTAAGTACCTTTATTACACTGGATGAATATATTGATAAAAACAAGCCCCCCGTGATACGTGAGCCTGGAACTTCTTATATGTATGATAATTATGCCTATAATCTGCTCGGATTAATCATTGAAAATGTCACCGGAATGCCATATAGGGAGTATATGGAAAAGTATATACTTAAGCCGCTTCAGATGGATAATACGCAGATGCTTATTTCAGAACAGGCGCTGACGAGCATAGCTGTTGGTTATGATGACGATAATAATCCACTTGCGCCATATACTTTGACTCCGGCGGAAGCACCTGACGGCGGGATGCTGACCACCGCTGAGAATGCGGCTCATTTTATGGCAGCTCAGCTGGACGGCGGGACATACGCAGATCATCGTCTATGGAGTGAAAAAACTCTAAAGCAAATGCAAAAGTATCAGTCAAGCATATGTTTTGAATATCCGGATGCAACCTACGGGTATGAGAATCTTTTGGAACCTGGTGCAAACCTTGGTCAGTGGGTCATTGGCAAAGGTGGGGATGTACCTGGCTATAGCTCATTCCTGTTAATGCTTCCTGAGAAAAATTTCGGGATCTTTATGGCTTTTAATAAACAAGTTTCATCCGCTTATGTCGCAAGGGAATGGAATCAGCTGTTTATGGATCGTTTTTTTACAGCTCCAACCTCCAAGCCATCTATCTTTCCCGAGGCTTCCAAACAACAATTGAAACGGTTTGAAGGAATCTATTCAGATCTGCGTATTAATATTATGTTAACAAAGGTCACCGCAACGGGGAATGGAGAGCTAACAGTAGAGGATGATTTCACTGGAATACATAAGCTAAAGCAAAAGGAAGAGCTGGTCTTTGAAGATGAGCTGGGAGGTTTGCTGGCTTTCAAAGCAGATAAAGCCGGCAATATTACCTATCTCAAGTATGGGAATCCGGTTAGCTATGCCAGTAAGTCACCAATTGAATTCCGGGATGTTCCTGCAAACAGCGAGTATGAACCATTTATCAGTATGCTAAAGGCTATGGGGATTATCAATGGGGAACCAAGTGGAGATTACTATCCCGAGCGTCCGCTGACACGGGCGCATATGGCAGTAATGCTGGTCAGAATGCTGGGTAACCATTTGGTTCAAGATGCGCCAAAGTTTAATGATACGACAGGAACATGGGCGGAACGCGAGATCGGTACGGCTGTAGCTGCCGGACTCATGAAAGGAATCAATGAGAAGCTTTTTGAACCGGATAAGGCTATGACCCGCCAGGAGGCGGCTCTTATTCTCGTTCCCGTGTTCCAGGCTACGGCACCAGAGTACTTTGCTCAGCTTCAGACCGCTAATGTGGAACTTATAGACAAGCCTGAGGCTGAAGCAGCTGACAGTATTAAATTGTTGGTTTCGGCTGGAATCACAGGGCCTGATACTGTTGTCAAACCGGACGGAGCAATTGCCTTCCGGGGAACTGAACCATTGTTGCGACAGGAAGCGGCTGTCTGGTTTACGAATTTTATTCGTAAAGTAGTTCTTGGAATCGAGTAGTGAATTTCATCGGGGGATAATTACATGAGGATATTTGAAGCATTATTAATTTTGATCAATTTTTACTTAATATATTTATTTGTTTTTTCCAAAAGGGGAGCATTACAGAAAATAGGAAAGGTAAGCGCAATAGCAACATTAATTCTATTGGTTCATTTTGCGATGGAAGGCTTGCGATGGCAGTTGTTTTTCCCTTATTGCAGCACATTGGTGTTTCTAGTGGGCTCTATTTATAAAAAGAGAAGAAAAATAGAACTCCATACTACATCAAAAATAGAAAAGAAAGCTATGGCTATTGTATTAACATTAGCCATGGTTTTGTCAACCATGGCAGCAATATTCATACCTGTATTTAAATTACCGAAACCCTCCGGGAAATATGAAGTGGGCTCCCAAACCTTTTATTTTACGGATCAAGCAAGAGATGAGATTTTTACTGGCAATCAAAGTGATAAGAGAAAATTGGCTGTTCAGGTGTGGTATCCTGCTGAGGCTGTTAGAAATAATAGCCGCTCCTATCTGTTATCGGATGGAAAAGCTCTTTTAAAAGAATTCGCTAAGGCATTAAAAATCCCTGAATTCTTAATCGATTATCTAGCGTATATTAAGAGTAATTCATATGAAGACTGTGAAGTTTCCTCTTCGGAAGCTTCCTATCCTCTCATAATAATGAGCCACGGCATGGGGACATCCCGTTTCTTTCAAGTAACTCAGGTCGAAGAACTCGCCAGCCACGGTTACATTGTTGCATCAATCGATCATACCTACCATACGCTTGCAACCTTATTTCCGGATGGAGAAGCAACACATTTTCTCTCGTATGAGGGGGATTCTTATGCTTCAAGTAGTAAAATAGGGGAAGAATGGACAAAAGATATCCTATATGTCCTAGATCAGTTTGAGAAATTCAATTCCGGTGACATACCCAATAAATTCACAGGAAAAATTGATCTGGCAAACATAGGAACAATTGGACATTCTTTTGGTGGGGCAGCCGCCTATGATGCCTGCTATGATAGTAGAATCAAAGCAGGAATTAATGAGGATGGCTCCCTATATGGATATAAAAATAAGGAACACTTGGCAAAGCCCTTTTTATTTATGTATTCAGAGCAGGCAATCGCAGTTCACAATATGGCAGCACCTAATTATAAACCTACGAATCACGATTTAGAGAATATGGGGGTTACAAGAACAGAATTTGAAGAAGCGGGAAAAGATGTTGAACTGGAGAATAAGCAGGTAGAAGCAACCGTCAACAATGGAGGATACATATTGTATATAAAAGATACCACTCATTATAATTATACTGATTTGCAGCTTGTAAGTCCCCTTCTTCGGTTTATAGGACTAATTGGGAAAATAGATGGTGCACGATCTTCTTCTATCATAAACCAATCTGTATTGAGCTTTTTTAATCAATATTTAAAAGAGGATAATACAAGCTTATTTAGGGTAGTCGATAACAAATATCCAGAGGTTAA
>JAEWMZ010000054.1 GCA_023392995.1 Bacillota bacterium | reverse complement strand
AAATCCTCATAAAACCATCACAAGCAATACACAGAATGTACACAAAGTCTCTCTAGTATTAATTGGTAAAGATATATAGATAAGGAGACGAGATATGCGAAAAAAAATAGCTTATTTGTTATGTATAGCGATTCTGATTGCAATGGGAGTATCTCCCGCACAAACCCAGGTCACAGCTGCCAGTCGTGCATCTGAAGTAATTAAGGCAATTGGAGTGATGGAAACGGATAAAGGCAGTACGGCTTCAGGCACCGATGTAATTACGCGTTCCATGTTTTCACAGATGTTAGTAAATTTATCAGCTTTAAAAAACAATGTATCTAGTGAAAGTAGTATCACATTATTCAAAGATGTAAAAAAGACCTATTGGGCAGCCGGATACATCCAGACAGCAGTAAGCCAGGGCTGGATGACCGGATATTTAGACGGTACCTTTAAGCCCACCCAAGGCATTAAGCTTCAGGAGGCAGTGTATGGAGTTTTAAAACTACTGGGATATAGCGACAGTGATTTCAGCGGGAGTAAAATCAGTGCTATTATGAAGCTGTATGAAACAAAGGAACTGGATACAAATATCAGTAAGGCGAAAACCGATAAACTGACGGTAGATGACTGCATTAATCTATTCTACAATACCTTAAATGCCTCGAATAAAGCAGGAACCATATATGCATCCACATTAGGATATACCTTGGATTCCAGCGGAAATATCAATTATCTTTCTCTGATTAATACAGGAGTAAAGGGACCAGTTGTTGTAAAAGGGGATTGGACCTCCCAAATACCTTTTACGGTATCCACAGCAAGCATTTATAAAAATGGAACGTCCTGTTCCTATACGGACATCAATTCTTATGATGTGATATATTACTCCTCCAACTTTAAAACCATCTGGGTGTATGATGACAGGATTACGGGCACTATTTCCTCAATTAATCCAAATTATACTTCACCAACCTCGGTCACGATCAGCGGCACGGAGTATGGTTTTGCTGATACTGATGTTGCACTGCGTTTTTCAGCAATGGGTGATGTTAAGGAGGGCGACATTGTAACTCTGCTATTAGGTAAGGATGGAACTATAGTGGATGTACTCGCAATTGATGAATACAACGTTACTATGGTTGGCTATGTTCTAAGTACAGGAACTCATATTGTAGAGGATAAAAACGGCAGCTACAGTAATCAGGACTATGTAACCTTTGTGGATGCTTCCGGTCATGAATATACCCAGGATTATGATTCTGATGTTGTATATCTGAATGAGGGAAGTCTGGTGCAGGTCAAATTTGTAGACGGTGTGGCAAGTATCAGCAGCTATATCATGTCAGCACCGACCTTCTCAAGCTTTACCTTCAGCAGTGACGGATTTTCCTTAGGAAATAAAAAGCTGGCTTCGGATATAAAGATACTTGATTTGAAAAATAACAGCTATAAAAGTGTAAAGCCGGATCGTTTGGTAGGCGCATCCATTGGTTCCTCCTCTATTTTATATTATGCATTCAATGATGGCGGTCAAATATCAGAATTAATTTTAAAAGGTGCAACCGGAGATCTTGATTCCTATGGTATCTATACGGGGATTAGTTACACGAACTCAAATATGATGACCTATCAATATATCATAAATGGAAAATCGAATTCAACTTCTACCGATACCTTGAGTTCTTTGAATATAACGACGGGACCAACAGGATTTGTGATATCCGATGGAGCTGTCACATCAAGCTATGCCTTGGCAGGAGTAGCGGTTTCTTCTATTGGTACATCGACAGTTCTATCCAATACAACAAAGTATACCTTGGCAGAGAATTACAGTGTTTATTTATATCTGGACAAAGAATACGTTTTAACGACACTTGATAAGATTAAAAATCTGACAAAATACAACGTTATGGCATACTATGATAAAACTATGACAACCGGTGGAAGAGTCCGAGTCATCGTTGCAACCAATAAATAATGAATAATACCCTACTTGGTATATATGGAGGTAAGCATGAAGAAAAATTCCAAATTATTGAAAAAACTGCTTAAAGTGGGTGCGATACTTGCTATCGTGGTTGTTGCCGGTCTGATTGGCTTTAAAACCTTGATCGCACCTAAGCTGTCAGTAAAGGCTAGTAGTAAAGAAACTGTTACTACTGCGAATGTGGAAACCAGGGATATTAAGAATGTATTATCCTCATCTGGTACAATACAGCCCCTTGCCAGCTATAGTGTGACTACACTGGTATCGGGTGAAATTATAGCCGCTGATTTCGAAGAGGGTGATACTGTAAAGGAGGGTCAGGTTCTATATCAGATTGCAACAGATAACCTGGATTCAGATATTGATAATGCTGAGACTTCAGTTAATAGAGCAAAAAAAGAGTATACGAAGGCTGAAAAAAGCTATCAGGAAGCATTGGAAAAGTATGCTGAGGCACAGGAGGATTATAAGGAAGCGGTATCTGAATTTAGTGACGTAAATGTTCTTTCTACCGATACCGGTATTGTCACGAAGGTGTATGTGGAAGCAGGGGATACCGTCCAGGCAGGCAGTCAGATCGCGGATGTTTACGATAACAGTACTATGGTATTAACCGTACCCTTTAGTGCTGCCGAGGTTAACACCTCCTTTGTTGGAAAGACTGCCACGGTCACGATAGATGAAACCTTTGAAACGATGAAGGGAAAAGTAACAAAGGTAAGCAATGTTGAAAAATCCCTATCCGGCAATCGTGTTGTAAAGGACGTAATGATTGAAGTGACTAATCCGGGAGGTATCACTGATACGACAACAGCAAGTGCTAATATCGGAAGGATCTATAGCATGGACTCCGGCACTTTTGCAGTAAAAACGAATAAAACAATTACTTCGGATTTATCAGGTGAGATCGGCTTCCTAAATATCGAGGAAGGAGATAATGTTAAAAAGGGGGATGTGGTTCTGGTTATCAGCAAGGATTCCGTAGAGGACAAATTGAAATCGTACTTGAACGCTATCGAATCAGCACAGGATGGAATTGATAATGCTAAGGATAGCTTAGAAAGCAAGCAGGAGGCGATTGAGGATGCACAAGCAGCGCTTCAGGATGTTATTGATACCAGGACGGATTATAGTATAACCTCTCCGGTGAGCGGAATCGTAATATCAAAGAACACTCTAAAGGGTGATACGGTCAGCAGTAACAATGGGGGGAATTCCTCTGCACTATGTGTTATTTATGATCTATCGGCGGTAACCTTTGATATGAATGTGGATGAGCTGGATGTCAGGTCGGTATCAGAAGGACAGGAGGTAAATATCACAGCGGATGCACTTGAAGGTGTGGAGATTAATGGTGTTGTTACGAATATCAGTCTGGAAAGCACATCGAGCCAGGGGGTTACACAATATCCGGTTACAGTGCGTATTGATAACGTTGGAGATTTGCTTCCGGGGATGAATGTAACCGGTGAAATTGTAATAGAAAAAGCAGAAGGAGTCTTGGCAATTCCAAGTGATGCATTACAGCGTGGAGATACCGTATATGTTAAAGATGATTCTGTAACGGAAGCAGAGGGGGACGCACCTTCCGGCTTTAAAGCGGTTCAAGTTACAACAGGTATTACCGACGGAGACTATGTTGAGATTAAGAGCGGCTTGTCAGAAGGAGATGAAGTTTATGTGAAACGGGCTTCGACGAGTATGAATTCTGATATGATGCAGTTTAATATGGGCGGAGGAATGCCGGGAGGAGGAATGCCGGGAAGTGGAGCAGGAATGTCATCAGGAAGCAGCCGAGGAATGCGTTCAGAAGGTAGTAGTGGAAGACAAGGCGGCGGAGGGTTCCCGTCAAACTAGGAGGAATAGTCTATGAATTTTAAAAGAAAGAAGAATGAGTTAAAAGAAGAATATTCCGGGCCGCTGATCCAATTGATTGATATTCATAAGGTATATTACATGGGAAACTCTGAGATTTATGCGAATCATGGAATAAATCTGGAGATTTATGAGGGTGAATTTGTTGCCATCATTGGTAAGTCCGGAAGTGGTAAATCAACGATTATGAATATTATAGGAGCCTTGGATGTACCAACCTCAGGACAGTATATTCTCAAGGGCAGAGATGTCAGTAAAATGAATGATAATGAGCTGGCAAATATCAGAAATAAAATGATCGGATTTATATTTCAGCAGTACAACTTACTCGCGAAGGAGAGATTAATTAATAATGTGGCGTTACCCCTGCTCTATTCCGGAATGGGTAAGGCAGAAAGAAACAAAAGAGCAATAGAAGCGTTGGAAAAGGTGGATATTGCTGATAAATACAGAAACTTTCCGAACCAGCTGTCAGGAGGCCAGCAGCAAAGGGGGGCTGTTGCCAGAGCCTTAGTTACGAATCCATCTCTGATCCTGGCGGATGAACCGACCGGTGCCTTGGATTCAAAAACAAGTGTTGAGCTTCTTGGTTTTTTAAAACAGCTGAATCGGGAGGGAAATACGATTGTACTGATTACCCACGACAGATCGGTGGCAGAAGA
>JAEWMZ010000429.1 GCA_023392995.1 Bacillota bacterium | reverse complement strand
ACGCCTTTGAATTATATGATGTTAGACAATACAAAAACAGAGGAGGCGACCTCTGCTCTTGCAACCCTTTCACTGATTCGCTCCATTGGAACTTCAATTGCTCCTGCCATTATGGTGGGCTTCCTTTCCCACGCCGGCATGTCCGTACAGGGGAATATCATGAGTATATTACCAAATGAAGTCACATTGCCAGATCTTCCGTATGCACAGGAGCTGAGCGAAGAAATAGATACCTTAAAAGCAAATCCTCAGATGGCAGAAAAGTTAAAAGGAGTTGAAATACCTGATCTCGCCGCAATGAAAACAGTTAAATTCGATATGAAGACGACGGACAGCAGCATTCAATTCCCAGCGGAACTGATCGAAAAGCTGCAGGCATCTGATGTAACAACGATCACCGAGGATATGAAGCTGCTCTCCTCTACTATTTTTGATCTGACAACGCCAAACATTATTGCGGGTATTCAAGGCGGCCTCCAGAGCGGAGTTACCTCTTTAGAGGAATCTTCAGAAGGTATGGATGTTGGAATAACAAAGCTTCAGGCAGCCGCCGATGCTGCAAAGGACGCTGCACAGAAGCAAGCCTTGAAGGGTCAGCTGGCAGGCTTATCCGGTGCAAAAGCAGAAATTGACGATACCATCCGCAAGATGACATCTCTAAAGGATGCTATCCCCAGTGCCTTTGAAACAGCCAAGAGCTCCTATCTATCAGAAATCGATGCGCTTCAGCTTCCAATTGAAACAGAGTTTCAGGCAACCTTGAACCAGGGCTTTAAGCAATTATATCTTACTGTAACAACCGCCTCCTTATTAGGGTTCGTTATCCTAATGCTGTACCGGAAGAAGAAGGAGTCCATTGCTTAGAATGGATTAGATGGAAAAGACCGTTATTTTGTTGGTGGATATCATTGTACCTGGATGTCCTTACTATTAACTATCTAGTTATCCTTGTGCTTAATTAAATTTGCATTTGATTGTCCTTGCATTTGATTCTCCTTGCATTTGATTCTCCTTGCATCTAGAGCTCAGCAATATTAGAAGAAAGTCCGCTTAGGTCTATGTTTACTTCAGACCGAATCGGACTTTCTTTTTTGTTGAAGTTTTGCTACCCTATCATCAAATCAAAAATACTTTTATTACAATAACTTCTTTAATTGATTTTCAAAAACCCAGGAAGTGCTATATCTTTTTCGCACCTTCATTTTTGCACTCACTACGTGATTATGATCCATTTCATTCAGGATTTTTTTTGCATGCTCGTCATAGTAGGCTTCTTCACTGGGATAATAATTCTCCTGGGTCGTAAACCCGAAATTTCTTGCATCCCATCTCATAAAGTAAGCCTCCAGATTCTTTCCCAACTCCTCCAAAGCCGGAACAGCTTCATTTAGAACCAGGTAATTACCTCTGCTGGCAGCTTCCAGAACCGTCAAGCCAAAGGACTCTGAATAGGAGGGGCAAACAAAGAGATTTGATAACGTAAATAAATCCAGTATCGCGCCCCTTGTCATCCCATTTGGATATCCCCAGTCACTGGTAAAGACCATATCTTCCAAATCTAATCCTGCTTTTATGCCATTTTCCCGAATAATGCGCTTATACTCTTCTTCCTCAATGTCCATAGAAGGAAATTCACAGAATACCACCTTGACCTTATAGGTGCTGACATTCTTGAGGGCACCCGCCAGCATAGCTACTTTTTCGAATTTTTTACCTGTAGTAAACCTAGCTGGATATACAATTAGAATATCGGAGCTGATTAAGTCCACTTTATTATTTAAATCCACCACTTCGTCACAGATATTTTCAAGGATCGATAAGGTATTGCCAAGTACATAGCACTGCTCGATCGGTACCCGGTATTGCCTGGATAACGCCTTCAAGCCACACTGGGTGGGATAGACATAGATTGTATTCGGCATGGGTGAGTATCTGGCAGAATGGGGCCAATCCACCTGGAGACCAACCTGGCTTTCATCGGGCAGAGAATGGGTCATTGCAATAAAGCGCAGCTTCGGAAGCCGCTCTGCCGCATATCTTACAGCCACATTATGAACCAAGTGCCAGCCTTGAAAAAGGATATCATGAAGCATGCATACATCCAGTCCCTGCAGTTTATCCACTAAATCTCTGCCAATGGTTTGCGCTTCCTCCAGAAAGGTATCATGAATCGGTACCTGCGGGGAGCTATAGTCCCTCCAGTGTATCAGTTCACCTTGATACCTGTTACACACCTTTACCCATTCTATTCTGGGATCAAGATAGATCCCTCTTTTTTCCTCATAATTCAAATCCTCACTAACCAACAGGCGAACCTCTATCCCTGCATCCAAAAGCATTTTAATATGATCTGCTACAACATTAACCAAGGAATAAACCGTTGCCAAACCATTAAACATTGTTAAAATTCCGACCTTCAAATCAAAACCACCTTCTCTTTCTTAATATAACATATGCGAAAAACATCCGGCTTAGAAGATAAAAAAACAAAAAAAATTACAGAATCTTACTTGATATATCGATAAATGTCGCATCTTATCGTTTGCTGCATAGTATATAATAGGTCCCATAACCGAGATGCACGTAGCAAGCGCTACACCATCTATTATACTCATAACTTGCAGCGTCTGTGCTATAGAAGTCCATGAAGTAATCTGTTTTATGCGGATACCGTATGTATGGGACGCATCCCCTCAGATGTGCTGAGTGAAGCTTCTATTCGCCATATGAATGGGCAAAGATTTCAACTGATTATTGGAGGTAAATTATATGAATGCTTATACAAATTCAAGAAGCCTAAGGCATTGTGCAAGTTTAGCACAGGCATCCGAATACAATTTATTTATACTTACTGATGTACAACAGATTAATACTAGCATTGAAGGACGAGCAGCAATCGGAGGGAATGCTAGTTTTTCCTCCGTGCGTATCGGCAGCAAGCTCTGCAGCCCTTCTCTCCCCACCCCTCTTTTCGGAACAGACCCCACATTAGTAGTTGGAGGTAATCTAAAATGGGATAAAGGTACTAATTATAGCGGTAATACCGTAATGACACCCAATGGGCACTACCATGTAACCGATGTCACTTATGAAAATGCAAATGAACACGAACAGCCCATAAGAAGAGCCGGCTTAAACGAGGATTTCGATTATGCCTTTGAATACTTTCGTTGTGCTGCCAGACAATGGACTAATTTTACAAGTCTTCCGAATACAACTACAGTCATCAACTGCCATGGAAATGTTTATATGATTGGCTTAAACCAGGACATTAACGTTTTTCGCATCAACGCCAACCAGGTTGCCCCATCCGGAAATATGATCGGCTCAGGAAATAACACCTTGTACGGCATCTCCAGCCTAACGATTATTGCCCCCGAAAATTCCACTATATTAATTAATGTAAATGGTGCTGCTATTGATTTTGGCAATTATGAAATCACACGAAACACATTAATTCCTGCAAATCTGCCTCTGCCCTGTACCGATATTTGCCATCAGCTATGCCAGGGCGTTACGCCTACTGAGGCTCAAAAGAAACAAATATTATGGAATTTCTACAATGCTTCAACCATTGTGACTTCAAATGCAAATTTCCAGGGAAGTGTCTTTGCTCCCTTTGCAACGATTTTCACTAACGGTGGAAGTATTGAAGGAACCGTTATTGCTGAAGGATATATTCCACTTGCTGTTGCTGGAAATCACACTGAGGTTCGTAACTATTTGTTTAGCGGCTGCCTTCCTGCGATCCACTGCTCACCTTATTATCCTACCAGCTCGAGCACTACTACCTGCTCTACGACAACTCATTGTACTACCTCAAGCTCTACGACTCACTGCCCGACGACGAGTTCTACAACTCACTGCCCGACCTCAAGCTCTACAACTCATTGCCCGACAACGACTCATACGACCCACTGCCCTACGACGACTTACACTCACTGCCCGACGACGACTCACACCCACTGCCCAACCACAACTTACACTCACTGCCCGACCACTACGTCCACGACACATTGTCCGACCACTAGTTCTACGACTCACTGCCCGACAACTAGTTCTAC
>JAEWMZ010000323.1 GCA_023392995.1 Bacillota bacterium | reverse complement strand
CAGCCGGAAACTCAATGAGCAGCTGTAGCCCACTGAGAATCAGCGTATTCTTTACTACCCTGACAAAATAAATGGAATCAAAAAAATCAAGAAAATTCTTAAAACCTACAAAATGACTCCCAAAAATGCCTAATTTGGGTTTATAATTTTCAAAGGCCATAATTACCCCGAACATTGGCAAATAGCTAAATAGAATCAGCATGATAATCGCTGGTATTGCCATGAAGTAGGCCACTCTATTTCTTTTAAAATCCTTAATAATTGCCTCTTTTGTAAATCTCTTTTTTTCTGTCACCGTTATATTCCTTTCCTGCCACATTTTCTTTCACAGCGTTAGCAACTACCATTCCTAAACAGTAATCACAGAGACTGCCGCAAAATATAGATAGTACTGCATTGCGTATTTTCACTTAACATCAGTGGCTGATATTTGCACTGAGGCAAACGGAGGATTGAGGCGTAGTGGTTCCTACGCCGTTTGACCACAACGGCATCCGTGTTAATAGCGGGTGCTGAATTAAAGTGAAATCTATGCAAGATACTACTAGGGGTTTGACTTATACTCCTAGCCCCCCGGGCTATATTTTGCGACAATCCCTGATATTCAAGCTAACGATTATCTTGCTAAATATCGATCCAGTGCAGCTTGTTTTATCTCAATACAACGATCAATTCCAAGGTCTTTAATGGTACTTACATAATTATCCCATTCTGTATTAATGTCATTGACGCCTGTGATGAATTGAGTTATTTTCTCTGCGGCATAGGTTTGAATATTGCTGGTGTAAAGGGAGGCAAATTCACGGTTCTCCTCATTTGTCATTGTAGCTTGTGCCGGATAATTATAATCCGTCTTCTGTTCCTTCCAAACATCCATCATATGAATGGAGCTTTCTGATACGCCGGCAAGCTCTCTGGTCCAGTCATAATAGCAGGCGAGGAATGATGGCGGTAAGGTATAAAATGCCATTGCCTGAGCCATTGCCATCCCATCCGGATTTTTCGTAATTTTTTCTGTAAATACTGGTTTTCCTTGTTCATTGAAGGTAAAAGTATCATTTTCAACTCCATAGTTTGCTAGCAGAGCTCCCTCTTCCGAGTACATATAATCCAGCCATTTCATAGCAATTTCTTTGTTCTTGCTATCTGCCGATACAGCCATTCCTGCTCCTCCAATAACAGGGATAACATAGCCTACCCTTCCTTCCTCTCCAGAATCAGGAATTGGATTTTTGATTGCAACCACTTCAAAATCCTTATCTTCGCTGGCTCCCTTAAACATATCAGGTAAGGTATAGATTGAATTGAATACTCCCGTCTGACCTGTAGTTACCATTGCCGTATCCGCAAAAAAAGCACTTTGCTTTGTCATAAAGTCAGGATCAATCAGTCCCTTCTTATACCAATCCGCTAATACCGTCAGAAACGCTTTCATATTATCACTGGTATTACTAAAGACAACCTTTCCATCCACATTCTGCCAGGGGGTAGAGAATACAGCGCCCGCTGATATACCAAAACCTTGACCATATAATCCCAGGTCACCTCCAAGGGACATAGGTGCATAAGCCCCCTTCTCTTCCTTAAAGGCCGTAAGTACTGTTTCCCATTCCGAGACTGTAGTCGGCACCTCTAAGTTCAGCTCATTCAGCCAATCTTTTCTGATCATCAGACCCATCCAAGGGGATTGCTCTGTTTGATAAATCTGATACACGGCTGCAATTCGACCGCTGTCTGTCGTACTGTTTCTCTTCATTTCTTCATTTTGCGTTCTTAATTTATTATAGTTAGGTAAATGGGTTTCGAGATAAGGTGTCATGTCCAGATAATAGCCATCATCAATTGCTGCATCCATACCATCCTGATAAGCCCCCGGTCCGTAAATGAGATCTGGCAGCTCACCAGAGGCAATCATCAGATTAAATGCATCTGTACTCCCCATTGGCACTGTTTGAAACTCAATATGTACATTGGTACGTTTCTCCAACTCCTGAAAGAAGGCATTCTCATTATAATCATTGGCAACCGCCGCAAAGTTTCCATCCATAGCTCCTGCATACATCGTTAGAGTAACCTTTTCAGCGGAAAGCGGTAACGTAATTTCTCCGCCTTCTGCCTCTCCCGTATTTTCCGCCTGTTCCACAGGAGTGACTGCCGTATCCGTAGGTTTAGCAGCTTCTTTATTACATGCCATAGTACCTGTAGCCAGTACTGCTAAGGACATGGCAATTGCAAGCATTTTCTTCATTTTCCTCATAATCAATTCTCCTTCATTATCTTAATTTATTCTCTTTTATACCGAATATGGAATTTCCCCTTGTAAACCAGTCGCTCTGCAGAACGTCTTACATCATTCATTATAGGGGGATTTCGAATAATTAGTAGGCTCAATTTTGGATATTTGATACACAAATTTCATAGTCGCTTCCTCTTTCTCCTCTAAATTCAACTTTACCTAGCTAAGTGCTTGCTCCATGTCATGATTTATTACGTTTCACAAATCGTCAATGCACCTCTGTATCTAACCAGGAGAAGAAAGAAGGAGGGTATCGCAGAATCACTCTATTTTAGTGATTCTGTGACACCCTCTTCTTTCACTGAAACATAACCGTATTGAATTTTGTTCTCTTCCATTCTCAACTAATAAATCCTTCATCACTACGAATCATAACAAAGACGCATTCTCATAACAGCTTACTTTTTCTTTCAGAAACTGAATAAAGTCCTGATGTGTTCCAACCGTTAAATCTCGTTTTTGAAGGAGGGTCACTTTCTCGTTCCAAGTCAGGAGATACAATTCCTCTGTTTCCACAAAGGAGTTAAAGCTATGATAAGGTATCAATTGCCCCTCTCCGATCTCCATCCCTTTTTCTGAAAATAAGATATGTATAGGGGCACTATCCTTTACTTCCAGGATCTGCAGTCCCTCCAACAGTTTCTCCGAAGCTGTCTGACAACGTTTGTTAATGTTCTTTCTCCAAGGCTTTTGTGAAGTTTTCTGAGAATGCTTATCTGTGTTCTTTTTCAATGGACGCAGATAACATATCCCGCACCCGACAGCAATGATTCCTGCAATCAAAGGGATCATTAATTTCTGTGGTTCCATTAACCCAGGAACCAGAAGAAAAATACCCATAGCCAAAAATAACACTCCATAAATTTTATAACGGATCACTCGTCCACGAATAACCGACTCCGTAGCTTGAGGACGGTTATTCATGCCGTCAATGGCTTTCCATAACCAGGGCAGACGCTGTCTGGAGGATAATTCCATCTGCCTGTCCAAGGCACGGCTAAGCTGTTCTGCTAACTC
The DNA here is from genome assembly GCA_023392995.1 of Bacillota bacterium. GTDB lineage: Bacteria > Bacillota > Clostridia > Lachnospirales > Lachnospiraceae > Mobilitalea. Next base: position 11,794 of record JAEWMZ010000323.1, on the reverse strand, counting down.
CTCTTTGTTGTAAGTACTGATTTGAAATATGAATTCCATGAAATATGCCTCCAATCTGCTTTAATTTTTCTCCCATTCCATTTACAGATGTGTAAACACCCCATCCGTAATCCCAATAGTGATTACGATTGTTTTCATAATACCATTAATGGGGTTATCCTTCCTTCGTTTATTGAAAATCAGTTTCGTTAGGATGTGTCTGAAAACTGTTTATGTCAGGCGGAAAGCTCCGCCTTGCGGCTGACAAGGTTCACTTTGAATATTTAGTCCCGCGGAAATATAAAATCAGTGATAAGATAGCGAAATATTTTGTAAATAGCCCTGTGATAATCACAGGGCTATTTCATAACTAATTTTACAATTTAATTTAAGAAAAGTTTGACAAAAAACTTCCTGGCAAAACTCACTGTATCAACACATCAAACTCATATCCTATTTATTTCACTAAAACCAATTCTTCTATTAATACAATGGATACTTATCTGTCAAAGTCTTTACCATAGCCATAGCTTTTTCTTTATTTGCTTCAACATCCTTTACTAATAAGTAGATTGCTTCAGCAATCACATCCATATCCTCCGCATTCATACCTCTCGTGGTCACTGCTGCCGTACCAAGCCGAATACCACTGGTAACAAATGGAGATGCTGGATCATTCGGTATTGAGTTTTTATTACAGGTGATATTTGCTGCATCCAGAAGCTTCTCTGTATCTTTTCCGGTTACTCCCATATTCTGAAGATCCACCAGCATTAAGTGGTTGTCCGTACCACCGGAAACCAAGTTAAAGCCTCTCTTCATCAAGCCGTTGGCCAGTGCCTGGGCATTTTCAACAATCTTAGCGGCATAGTCCTTGAAGCTTGGATCAAGGGCTTCTTTAAAGCATACAGCCTTAGCTGCAATCACATGCATTAAAGGACCGCCCTGGATTCCCGGGAACACTGCCTTGTTTAACTTGTATTCTTCTGCAAATTCCGCGCTGGAAAGAATCATACCGCCTCTTGGTCCTCTAAGGGTCTTATGAGTCGTCGTAGTTGTAACGTGAGCATAAGGAATCGGGCTTTCATGAACACCACCAGCTACGAGACCGGCAATATGAGCCATATCCACCATTAAGAAGGCTCCAACCTCATCGGCAATTTCACGGAAAATCTTAAAATCTATCTTTCTGGCGTAAGCGCTTGCTCCTGCAATAATTAACTTCGGCTTACTCTCATGAGCGATCGTTCTTAGACTGTCATAATCAATATAACCCTGTTCATTTACACCATAAGGAACAATATTAAAATAACTGCCGCTCATATTAACCGGGCTGCCATGAGTCAAGTGCCCTCCATGGGCTAGATTCATACCAAGAACTGTATCACCTGGCTTTAACAAGGCAAAGAAAACCGCCATATTCGCCTGTGCCCCCGAATGAGGCTGAACATTTGCATAGGTACATCCAAATAACTGCTTTGCTCTTTCAATTGCAAGATTCTCTGCCACATCGACAAACTCACAGCCACCGTAATATCTCTTTCCCGGATATCCTTCTGCATATTTATTTGTCAGGTGACTTCCCATTGCAGCCATAACAGCTTTACTTACAAAGTTTTCGGAAGCGATTAATTCAATATGGCTGTTCTGTCTGCCAATTTCAAGAGATATCGCCTCGGCTAATTCAGGATCAAATGACTTTACTTCTTCAAATGAGTACATTCTTTTCATTTCCTTTCCATCTTACAGTTCTTTTTGCTAGGCATCAGGAAACCAGCTTTCGTTCCGTTGCAGCCGCATTTATAGCTATCATTGTAACATATGATATTTCATTATGGAAGAATAAAAGCGCAGATATCGCCTTCTACATTCATAATATTTTTTAATATTAATTATTCCGCTCCATTATAATAAGAAGTATCACAGATTAGATAGGCTTTTTACTTGAAATCCAACCATGATTATAGAAAGTCTTGCCGAAGTTCAGCTGCTGCCAGATCAGCTATGGACGGTTTAGTAAACTTCTGGTAATAGAAGCTGGAGGTTACTATTTAATTCATTTTATTTTCTGTTTTGTTATCTACCTACTTATTATCCTTGGTTGTTTATCTTTGGCTCATTATTCTTAGCTTTTTATCCTTGACTCATTATCCTTGACTTTTTATGAAACTCACAGGTGCTATTCTTCGTCTAATCTTCAAAGGAGGAATGAAAATGAATAAAATAATAAAATTAATTATACTTAGCCTGGTGCTTATCCTATTTACCGGAGGTTGTACCTTTGCAAATTCAAAGGATACCGGTAATACAGACAATCAAAATCAACCGAATACAGATGACCCTAACGACAAGGATTCCAAGGTGACTTTTCAAGCTGAGGTAATAGAAGCAGGGGATTCTCTGCTGGTTACTCCAGAAAAAGGCAGCAATGAGTTAAAATCCTCGGATAAAATTTCCGTAGGAATAACGGAATTAATTCTAAAGGATCAAAATGGTGAGGATATTACCCTTCAGGATTTAAAGCCGGGAGATATTCTGAAAATAACCTATGACGGTACGATCCTGGAGTCTTATCCGGCTCAGATTAAATCTTCTGCCATTGAAGTAGTTGGACATAATAATTTAATCGATGGATATCTGGCTATGATCGACGATATCTGGAACGAGGATAGCGGACTGAATTCTGAGATTGAGATGATTGCGGTGGATACAACCGGGTGGATTAATTTAACAGATATTGAAAAAGATATTATTCTGACAAGCATGAAAAAAGCCTATGACTACAAGATTATTACCGGAACCTTTGACGAACTGGCCGACCAGGGTATCATCGATAAAGAACACCTTTATTTCGAGAATGGCGTTCATATTGTCCTCTCTGATCTGACTTATGATGAAAAGACTGAAACAATAACTTTCTCTGTTTCAAAATGGAGAAGTGGCCGCGGGGCTATAGGTTCTAACAATTCCAAGGCTGAGTACAAGGATGGCAAATGGAGCATTACCAAGGGAGCTCAGTGGATTAGCTAACGTTACTGCTTATCAACGTATCCCATATGTTTTTTCTATTAATAAAAGTTAAGAAGGGGCTGCTACCGCAACCCCTTCTTTTTTAAATGTAAACTTAAATTTTTCTTTTACAAATGCTCCGGTCCAAAGCTTAATGGGAGCAAAGACTCCAGGGAATAAATCGAATAATCTTCCTCCGATCTTGCCAAGATCATTAAGAATGCCTTGGGATCAACGAATTCCCGGATTACCTGCCGACATACACCACAGGGCGGAAAAAAGTCCTTCACATTGCCATAGCGACCTCCGACAATGGCAATGGCTGCAAATTCTTTTTCCCCTTCACTGATTGCCTTAAAGAGGGCTGTTCGCTCCGCGCAGTTTGTAGGTCCATAGGCTGCATTCTCAATATTACAGCCAGTATAAATCTTCTCTTTCGTTGTGAGCAGTGCTGCACCTACATGCTGGTTCGAGTACGGGGCATATGCATGCTTCATACCTTCCATAGCTGCCCGGATTAAATTCTTAACTACGGATCTGGTCACAATATCCGTTTGAAAAAGTAATTCTCCTTTTTCTTGAAGTATAAGGTCATTCTTCTGAATATTCTCCTGTTGTTCATTCTCTAGTTCACTCATATCTATAACCTCCCTGATAATATAACATATAGATAATTGCGAAACTCATTAACGAAAGATATTGTATACACCGCTGATACTATATCGAAGCGGAAGTTAAGCCCGAAGGAAACGCCCCCGCGAAGAAATAGTATCTGCTGTGTATACAATAACAAATACTATATTGTTTCGCAATTGACTAAATATAACATACTTTGTTCCTGATATGCTATGGCAGGCATACAACATGAAGCAAGATGAATCACTATACTGATACCCGTTTATGAATTAATATCCGGAGCCTTCCTGATTCTTCGCCAGCTTCACAATTCTACTGGTTCCAAGACGGTTGGCACCTAATTCCATAAACTTCTCAGCATCGTCAAAAGAAGAGATTCCACCTGCTGCTTTGATTTTAACATTGTCTCCCACATGCTTTGCAAATAAAGCTACGTCATCAAAGGTCGCTCCTGAGGTAGAAAATCCGGTGGATGTTTTAATAAAATCTGCTCCGGCATTGGTTACGATTTCACACATCTTCACCTTCTCTTCCTCCGTTAGTAGGCAGGTCTCAATGATTACTTTCAGAACAAGCTTCCCGCAGGCTGCCTTCAATTCCCGAATCTCATCTTCAATTAAGGCATATTGCTTATCCTTTAGCATACCAATATTGATTACCATATCAATCTCATCGGCTCCATTTGAAATGGCATCCTTTGTCTCGAACACCTTCACCGCTGTGGTATTATAACCGTTTGGAAACCCAATTACGGTACATACTGCCATCTTGTCCTGAACATATTCCTTTACCTTCTTCACATAGGATGGCGGAATACATACAGATGCCACTTGATAAGTGATGGCATCGTCACAGATTTGTTTTATCTCCTCCCAGGTTGCAGTCTGGGTAAGAAGGGTATGATCCACTTTTTCAAAGATTAGCTTTTTATCCATGAATTTATCTTATCCTTTCCTGTTATGCAATTTCCAAAGCAATTTCCATCATCTCGCGGAAGCTTAACTGTCTGTCTTCAGCAGATAAGGATTCCCCTGTAAATACGTGATCTGAAATTGTTAACAGACACAATGCTTTTTTGCCTGCTCTGGCTGCATTCATATAGAGTGCTGCTGCTTCCATCTCTACCGCCAGTACATTCATTTTACGCCAAAGCTCATTCGCTTCTTTGTTGTCATCATAGAATGTATCAGAGGATAAAATATTGCCCACTACTGTCTTGATATTCATACGCTCTGCTGCCTCAACTGCCTTTCGAAGCAAACCATAATCAGCAATTGGTGCAAAGGTTCCCGGCAGTTTGTATTGTGCTGCATATCTGGAATTGGTGGATGCGCCCATTCCTACTACGATATCACGTACTTTAATATCCTCTGCGATTCCGCCTGCGGATCCGATACGAATAATGTTATCCACATCATAAAAATTATATAATTCGTAGGAATAGATACCAATGGAAGGCATACCCATTCCGCCTCCCATTACTGATACCTTCTTGCCTTTATATGTGCCTGTAAATCCAAGCATGTTTCTTACTGTATTAAAGCATACCACATCTTCCAAATAAGTTTCTGCGATAAATTTTGCTCTCAGCGGATCACCAGGCATCAATACTGTTTTTGCTATGTCACCGGGTTTCGCTTCATTATGAGGTGTTGCCATTAAAAAATCCTCCTTTATCAATGATATTAGCTTCTGTTATTTTAGCTTTCTGCAACCTTGAGTGTTTTCTCACGGTCGGTGTTAGATAATTTTAGCATATTTTGATCAATTTAGCAATCTTGGTTTCCTTCTCTATAAGTATTATATATATTAATTATTAGCTATCCTAATCTATTTTATGTTTTTGTTTCTTTTATATATGTATTTTTCATTAATAAGACAATTCATAGGTAACGATTGTCACCTGCTAAGGATATGAAAAGAAGTCTGTAATTTGACCTTTCCTTTATCCTGTATCCCTTGCTAAAGTACAAAAAAGACTATTACACTTGAATCCTACCAGAAAAGTGCTAAAATTGCTTTATGACTTTAAACACACGAGGAGCTGATTCAATTGTTTTTATCAAATTTATTATCTGTGCAGGGAATGTTGAAGAAAGACCAGATTCTTGGCAGTATTCCAGAATCTTCTGATGCTTACAGGAATTTCTATAAAATGGCATGGCCTTCTGCTCTTGAAGCTTTGCTGGTGGCTATGATTGGTGTCGTGGATACGATTATGGTAGGAACCGTTGGAACCGGCGCCATCGCAGCCGTCGGTATTACCATACAGCCTAAATTCATCCTGCTGGCGATGATTTTTTCTTTAAATACAGGCATTACAGCTGTTACAGCCAGGAGAAAAGGTCAAAATGATCAGGCTGCTGCTAATCGAACGGTTCGTGTCGGAATCATGATTTGTACCTTTCTATCCATCCTGGTATCCGTTCTTGGTTTTCTTTTTGCAGGTCCGATTCTTATTGCCGCCGGTGCAGATCAATCCTATTTACCGGATGCGATTCGATTTTTCCGTATATTAATGATTAGCATTCCTTTTCAATCCCTTAATCTCACCATCAATGCAGCACATCGGGGCTGCGGTAAAACAAAGATTTCCATGACCACCAATATTATTAGTAATATTGTCAATATCACCTTCGACTACTTCCTCATCAATGGGATTGGTTTCTTCCCAAGATTAGGTGTTGCAGGTGCTGCAATTGCCACTACCCTGGGCGCTATTGTGGCTTTTCTAATCTCCTTACATACCTTATTTCGCAAGGACGGTTATCTTTCTTTTTTCCAAAAGGTGGGTTGGTCTCTTCATAAAGAATTCGTTCAACCGATTATGAGAGTTAGCAGCAGTGCTTTTGTGGAGCAGGTCTTTATGAGAATTGGATTCTTTGCTTATGCGGCAATTATTGCAAGACTTGGTACTCTTGAGTATGAAACCCATGTTATATGCATGAATATACTTACCCTTTCCTTTTGCTTTGGTGATGGTCTGTCCATTGCAGCCTCAGCTCTGGTGGGTCAGAATTTAGGTGCAAAAAGACCGGATATCTCCATTATCTATGGAAAAACCGGTCAGCGTCTGTCCTTTATCATTTCCTGCATTATTTTCCTGGTATTTATCTTTGGTCGAAGCTTTCTGGTATCCTTATTCACCTCAGATGCTGCTATTATTTCCCTTGGCAGCGGAATCATGATCCTGGCTGCTCTGGGAACCCATCTGCAAACTTCACAGGTGGTGCTAAACGGCTGCCTAAGAGGCGCCGGGGACACTGGCTATGTAGCCATCATCTCCTTTATCAGTGTGGCTATCGTGCGTCCTCTGCTCACCTGGCTGCTCTGTTACCCAATCGGCTTTGGACTTTACGGTGCCTGGATTGCTCTGCTGATTGACCAATGCTTTCGCTTTGTAACCAGCTACCAACGCTTTTCCAGCGGCAGATGGGCTAAAATTGCATTATAAATGAATAGATTGCGTTATAAATGAATAATGTGAATTTGATTACCATGTGCCTTAATAAATTCTGATAGATCAGCGTAGGAAAGGAACACAGTCGCCGTATTATCATTCGGATGTACGCCGATGATCTCCCTTCCTACCAGTTCCTTGTCAAATACGACCTCTACGGCCAATGCCTCATCATGCAATATTCCCAATGGAGTCACAGAGCCTTTGGTTAATTGTAGATGCTTCATCAGACGTTCTTCCGAAGCAAAGCTTAAGCGGCTTGTCCCAAGCTGATCTCTGATCTCTTTTAAATCCGCCTGCTTATCCTTATCCATGACAATCAGAAAGTGTCGCCTTCCCTTTTCATCCCTTAAAAATAGATTCTTTGCAACCCAGGGCTTATCCCGAAAGATTTCCAACGAATCGATCTCTTCTATTGTGTGAGCCGCCGGATGTTCATAAACCTCATAGGGTATCTGCATCTGCTCCAGTGCCTCGATTACTTTTTGCTTTTGTTCCAATGTCCTTCCTCCTGTCAGCTTCCGCGCCTGTCAATATTGAAGCATCTCTGTGATTCTTCCGGTTGTCTTATCCACCAGGTACCAGCCATAGGTAACCGTATGTCCAATACCGCTTCCTTCTCCCTCACTTACGAATTCATAGAGATGGATCAGGTAATCTGTTCCCGCTTCCGATTCTTCCTCATAGGCTAAATAATAGGACTCATGCTCCAATTGATAGTAATAGGTATCTTCTGTGATAGCAATCTTTGTGAAATTAGCTGCATATTGGATTTTCACAATGTCTAGGGCGTCCATCGCGGTTATTCCTTTTTTCACTGATATCCTAGCTTTATCGTCACTGTTTGTACTGCTTTTTGAATCTGTACTACTATTAGAATCTGCACTTTTTGAATCTGAACCTTTTGTAACTGCCCTATTAGAATCTGTACTTTTTAAATCTGAATTGTTTGAATCAGAACTTTTCAAACTGTGTAGATCACTTGTTTCTTCCGGTACATTGTTGATCACTTGATAAGGGAATACTGTCAAATGATTCTCCTTGGTAAACAAAGGGCTCAGCATTAATATTGCTGAGAAGATGATAATTCTTGCCATATCCTTCTCCTTATTTACCTAGAATGAGAATTTAATTCGCATAAAAGCAACGTAATGCTGCCCAGCCAAGTATTCTCAGCCTTGGATATCATGTCCATTCCTATTCATTGTAACATAATGAACTTATTTTTCCAGTGAAATAAGAAGCTAATTATCGACTAATTATTTTTATCCTTCTGTTTCACCAGGCTTGCCCGTAAAATGGCCGCATCACCAAAACGTTGCCTGATCTGATCAATTGCCTGATCCAGTTTCTCCTTTTTCTCATCGGTTTCGAAGGAAAAGAGATTCATTTGGCGTTCAGCTTCATTCGAAACGACCTTGCTGGTCTGTATCCCAAGAAGACGAATGGGCGAGCCATCCCAAAGCTCATCAAACAGATCACAGGCTTTGGAATGTATTTCATTTGCGTTATGGGTAGGGCTTAGTAACGTCATCTGGTGGGAACTGCTATGAAACAGGGAATCGACAATCGTTACGGACACTACATTCGCTCTCATATCATCCTTTCTGAGTCTTGCAGCCACATTCTCCGCTAAGGATAAAAGAATCATCTTCGCTGTTGATTCCTCCTCAACGTCAAAAGCGATGGTAGTTGAGTTGCCATAGCCTTTGTTCTTCACTTCTTCATTGGAAAGAATGGAGGTATCAATGCCATTGGCAAAACTATGAATTACTTCTCCGTGCTTTTTCAAATGTGCCTTTAATATCTCCTCGTCCGTGTTCGCCAGCTCCCCAATGGTATAGATTCCAAGGGTGTTCAATTTTTTGACCGTAGCCTTTCCCACAAAAAACAGTTCACCAACCGGAAGCCCCCACATCTTATCCTTTATTTCCTCGGGATAAAGGGTATGAACTAAATCCGGCTTTTTAAAGTCAGATGCCATCTTAGCCAGCAGCTTGTTGGTTGAAATGCCCACATTTACGGTAAACCCCAGTTCATCTCTGATTCGATTCTTTAGCTTATGAGCCGCTTCCACCGGCGTTCCAAACAGATTGGACATTCCTGACATATCGCAGTAAGCCTCATCCACAGAGCATTGCTCCACACAGGGAGAGAATTCATTCAGAATTCGTATGAACTCCCTGGAATACTCCTGATAAATGCTATGCTGGGGCGGTATCAGCACTAAACCGGGACACTTCTTTACTGCATCAATCAGCGGTTCCCCGGTTTTTACCCCATATTGCTTGGCTATTATTGACTTTGCTAAAATTACACCTCGTCGTTTGTTCTTGTCACCGGCAACAGCAGAGGCTATCTCCCGGAGATCCTCCGTCTCACCTCGCTGCAAGCGATGGACAGCCTCCCAGCTTAAAAAAGCAGAATTAACATCCACATGGAATATCACCTTCTCCAATTTTGCACCCTCCCAACAAACATTTGTTCTGAAATCAATTATAACAGAGCACCGTCCGGCTGTAAAGTTAATAACTTAGATTACAGAAAACCAAAATGGGTCAAATGAAAAGAAACCTTATCAGCTTCACTTCATTTAACCCTATTACTTTTTCCTGGTACTTATTCTGGTTACTTATTTTTGTTACTTTTTCTGGTTCTTGTTCTGGTTATTTGTTCTAGTTACTTGTTCTAGCTACTTGCTCTAGTTACTTGCTTTAGTTACTTGTTCTGGCTGTTTGTTCTGGTCACTTACTCTGGTTACTTCTCCTTATTCTGAGAATCCCAATCCGATTTTAAATGATCGATCGCCATGGGTTTTGCTGCTCCATTGTTCTTCGCATTATACCTCTTAATCCCTTTTCGTGTGATTATTACAGCAATCAGAATAACAACTGCCCAGATTAATAAATACGGCAGGTTAACAATCAACCATACAAAGAAATTCTGAAAGCCCTGACTCAGATTAAACATAGTGTTATCAAGACCATTCTTAATTCTGCTTCCCATCGATTCCTTTACCGTTGATACCGGTGTAAGCTTCTGCACTTCCTGAATGCTTAAGGTTACAGTACTATAGGCAACTTTATTATCGAAGTACCTTAGTTGGGATTCGTGATTTTGCAGCTCAAAGCGGATATCACTTAATCTATTTTCCAAAACAATGATATCATCCAAGGAATCTTCCTTCTCCAATAAGGCATAAAGCCTCTCCTGCTCAATCTTTAAGGTCTCTATCCTACCTTCCGTCTCGATATATTGCAGGGATACATTCTCTGTGGATTCCTGCTTACTCACCACATTGGCATTCTCTCCAACGCTGTTGACAAATTCGTCTACTTTTTCTCTCGGAATCCTTGCAACAATAGTCCCATAGCGTGACTCATTTGAATAGGAAAAACTTCTTCCGCTAACCTTCGAATTTTCCACATAGCCCCCCATGTGGTTAATGTCCGAGTTAATCCTTGCAATCAGAGCATCAAATCCCTGCGTCTCAACCTCCATAAAAAAGGTACGAATGATCTTTTCATTATTTAGAACCGCTGAATTAGCGGAACTTGTTGAAGTTGCCCCTTCACCGGAAAGGGCTGTATCCGACGCATTTTCTTTCGGAGCCTCTGTCTCCTCAGCGGTTCCATAATCCGGCTTCGCGCTTTCATAGTCTGTACCTGCGTCAGAGGCTGTTGCCTCCGGACTGCTTGAGGTTGAATTCTCGTCATAGGCACTTTTTTTAGCGCTGCAGGCTGTCATTACCAAAATGATTACCAATATTGGCGCCATTAACTTTAACACTTTACTTCTTTTCATAACACTCCTCCATTCTGCCTTGCTAAGGCTCAATCAACTCAATTGTTAAGATACTGCTTAACATAATTTGTACTCATTAGACGCTCGAAATTGGAATAGGGTTCCATATTTATCATTTTTTATTCTTTTACTTGTATCGTGAATCAATGGAGTACAAAAAAGTTGAACAAAAAAGTCAATGAAAAAAGACTGTAACCTGAAAAGGAAGTGCTCTCCATAGTTACAGTCATACATTATCATAGTATTCCTAATATTTCCACAATATATTTTGTTTCATCGTTATCGCTTAATCGTACCCATTCACCTTATTCATTTCTATGCCTATCGAATAACCTAGTTATCATCACCGGCAGCAACATACTTTAACACCTGAGGACGGATTAATTCCATTAATCGATCCATTTGATCCGTCAAGTACAGATACCCCACCAAAGCCTCCAAACCAGTTGCAGTTCGATATTCTACCACACCTGCATTCTTAGCAGATGTAAAGGATTTCGCATTACGACCTCTTTTAAAAACAGCCATTTCTTCTTCAGAAAGAGATTCTTTAATGGTATGATACAAATCTGCCTGAGCAGATGCCTGAACCATCTTAGAAGCCCGCTTATGAAGCTTATTCACAGGAGCGTTGCCGCTTTCCACTACCGTCGTCCGTATAATTAGATCATAGATAGAATCTCCAATAAAGGCAAGGGTCAAGGGAGAATAGGTCTTGATATCTGTATCCGGCAGTCCAAAGGTGGTCTTGATATACTGATTCAAAGCCAGGCTTGACACTTTGTTCCTTAACTCCTCTTCCATCTTACGCCCTCTCTGGTATCCTCTAATATGATTCCCTTTTCCAATAATAGATTACGGATTTCATCTGATCTGGCAAAATCCTTATTCTTACGGGCTGCCTGA
>JAEWMZ010000113.1 GCA_023392995.1 Bacillota bacterium | reverse complement strand
TTCTGGTATAAGGTTTGTAATGATAAGAACTTGTAAAATTTACGCGTAAATTAGCGTAACTGGAGGTTACCATGGGAAAACAGAACTTAACGTTATTGACTGATTTTTATGAATTAACCATGATGCAGGGCTATTATATTAATAATACCAATGAAACTGTTATCTTTGACGTCTTTTATCGCGAAAATCCAAGTGGAAGCGGTTATGCAATCTGTGCCGGTTTAGAACAGGCAATTGAATATATAAAAGCACTCACTTTTACCGATGAAGATATTGCTTATCTTCGTACTCTTGATATTTTTAATGAAGATTTTCTTACTTATCTGAAGGACTTCCATTTTACCGGGGATATTTATGCCATCCCGGAAGGTACTGTCGTATTTCCGATGGAGCCTTTGGTAAAAGTTATCGCTCCAATCATAGAAGCGCAGCTGGTAGAAACGGCTTTACTAAATATTATTAACCACCAAAGCCTGATTGCCACAAAGGCTTCTCGGGTTGTATATGCCGCAGGCGGGCAGCCGGTCATGGAATTCGGCCTACGCCGGGCGCAGGGTCCGGATGCGGGAACACTGGGTGCCAGAGCTGCTGTCATTGGCGGCTGTATTGGAACCAGCAACGTATTATCCGCAAAGCTTTATGATCTTCCTGCCCTCGGAACTCATGCCCATAGCTGGATTATGAGCTTTGATGATGAGCTATCCGCTTTTCAAAAATATGCAGAACTTTATCCTCAGAATACCACCCTTCTGGTGGATACCTATGACACTCTGCGTTCCGGCGTTCCTAATGCCATTAAGGTATTTGAAGAGCTACGGGAAAAGGGGGCAATGCCTGAGAAATACGGTATTCGCCTTGACAGCGGTGACTTGGCCTATCTTTCTAAAAAAGCCAGAAAGATGCTGGATGCTGCCGGTTTCACAGAGGCTAAGATTACCGCCTCCAGTGATCTTGATGAATATCTGATTGACTCCTTAAAAACCCAGGGTGCGAAGATCGATTCCTGGGGTGTGGGAACCAAGCTAATTACTTCGAAAGACTGCCCTGCCTTTGGCGGTGTCTATAAACTTGCGGCAATAGAGCGAAACGGAGCCTTTCTTCCAAAGATCAAGCTGTCGGAAAATCAATGGAAGATTACTAACCCCGGAAATAAGAAAATCTACCGTGTATATGAAAAGGAAACCGGAAAGGTAAAGGCCGACCTGATTACTCTGGCAGAGGAAACCTTCCGTGCCGAAGATCCTTTACTATTGTTTGATCCCATCGCTACTTGGAAAAAAACCTATCTGGCTCCGGGCACCTATACCCTTCGTGAGCTTCTGGTACCTGTCTTCCTTAATGGAGAATGTGTGTATACCTCTCCCTCGGTTATGGAGATCAGAGATTATTGCATTAAGGAACAGGATACCCTGTGGGATGAAGCAAAGCGCCTCATCAATCCTCATATTGTATACGTTGATTTATCAGTGAAATTATACCGTATGAAAACTGATTTATTGGATACTATGACCGAGAGTACACAATAGGAAATGATTCGATTTCATATGACATATTTACCAGTTATTACACAAAATTTTTTAAATATTTCATAGTTATTTTTTAGAAATTTTATGTTATACTGAATATTGTGTAATGCAACGCATATCACATCCTGCACCCGGCGACCTGTGGTCGAATCTCAGTCAGTGTGAACTAAAAAGCATTTACAATTTCGCACCAGGCGGCCTAGCGGTCAAATGTTAGTTAATGAAAAAGTAAACAACCTTACAGAGTAGGAAGCCCCCGGCTTTCTACTCTATATAAATGCCATTTAAAGTACACCTTGTTTTTTTGCTATAATAAAGGAGATATTTCGTTGAACAAAAAAGTAATTATCATTCTCGTCTTAGCTATCACAATTTTAGTAGGAAGCGGAATTATCTTCGCAACCTTACAGGAGGAAAGCGCTGCATCACTTGCAGCTACCTCAGACTCTATACATAATAATAGTTCTAATAATAATAATGATGGAGAAGATACCGATATCCCTCCTGACACAACCGATGAGGAAGTTACCAATGCCCCTTCGGTTACAGAAGCACCTTTTGTTCCGGCAACGGAAATGGATTTAGATCCAACCAGTATTACTGTTTTTGTCAACAGAGAATTTGCCCTCCCAAAGGATTATGAACCGGAGGGGATGGTAACTCCTGATATTTATTTTAATCTTGTTTACTATGATGACAGAACCTTAATGCGCAAGGAAGCCGCAACAGCAATTGAAGAGCTTTTCGCCGCAGCGAAAAAGGATGGATGTTCCTTAAGCGGTGTATCCGGTTATCGTTCCTATCAGCGTCAGAAGAAAATATTTACGAATAACATTATCACAAAGGGAAAGACACATACCCTAAAATACTCAGCAGTTCCCGGCACCAGCGAGCATCAGACCGGACTTGTCATGGATATCTCCTGCGCCAGCCTGGGCTATGATTTAAATGATAATTTCATAGATACCCCAGAGGGTAAGTGGGTGGCAAAGAATGCCTATCGCTTCGGCTTCATAGTCAGATACCCTGACGGAAAAGCTGCTATTACCGGCTATTCCTATGAGCCCTGGCACATTCGATATGTAGGTAAAGCTCTTGCCAAGTACCTTTATGAGAATGACTTAACGCTGGACGAGTACTACAACTATACGCCAAGCCCGGATTTTGATTTTGAAGCAGTCTATGCCAGCTTAATCAATTATAAGCCGCCGGTAAAACCGACAGCTCCTCCGATCACCGGGGAGGATATCCTGGATGAAAACGGGGAGATTATTGACGGTGAGGCTGGAAATGAGCTGCCACCGGACGGAACCATCCCGGATGGAACGAATCCTGATAAAACACCTACGGATAATCCGAAAGGAAATCACGGTACAAAAACACCTACCCCTAGTCCAAAGCCTACACAGGCAGTGGAAGAGCCTGTAGATGATCCTGCTGACTCTGAGGAACCAGTGACCACTACTCCTGATCCCGGTAATTCTGAAGATAACGGCAGCACTGATACTGAGGAGGGAATCGCCAGTGCTACTCCAACTCCTGATCCCGGCTTAACTGGGACGCCAGTACAATAAAATATTATATGAATGGAGGATTCTATGCGACTCATTCTAACCGCATTGTTTTTAGTTGTTTTCTTGATATTAAGCATCCCTGTCTTTCTCTTTGAATACCTTCTTGGGAAAGTGAATCACAGGGCAATGGTTGCAAGCTCTCAATTTATTGTTGTGAATGCATTTCGAATTATACTTTTTATCAGTGGTGTAAAACGCACGGTGATCGGTCGTGATAATGTACCAAAGAATGAAGCTGTCCTCTATATCGCAAACCATAGAAGCTATTTTGATGTACCCGTTGCATACGCATCTATTCCGACACTAACCGGCTTTATGGCGAAAAAAGAAATTAAGAAAATTCCTTTACTTAGTACCTGGATGACCTTGCTGCAATGCTTATTCCTAGATCGTGATGATATTAAGCAGGGCTTAAAGACCGTACTGAAGGCCATTGAACAGGTAAAGGCCGGCTATTCCGTATTTATCTCCCCGGAAGGAACCAGAAATCAGGAAACGGAAATGCTTCCCTTCAAGGAAGGAAGCTTCAAAATAGCTGAGAAAACAGGCTGTGCAATTATTCCTGTTGCTATCTCCAATACGGACGCTGCCTTTGAGCGGCAAGCTCCCTGGATTCGTTCTGCACATGTGGTAATAGAATATGGAAAGCCTATTTATCCTAAGGAACTGGAAAAAGAGCAGCTTAAGCATCTAGGC
This sequence comes from Bacillota bacterium, assembly GCA_023392995.1. Taxonomy (GTDB): domain Bacteria; phylum Bacillota; class Clostridia; order Lachnospirales; family Lachnospiraceae; genus Mobilitalea. The sequence continues at coordinate 23,788 of JAEWMZ010000113.1, read as the reverse complement.
TCCCATGTTCAGGGCATTATCCGTGAAATGTTAATAAAAAATGCATCCCTTGTTTAAATTTAAATTAACAGGATCATACTGAAAGCATAGTGTGAGCTACAGAGCATTTCACATTCTGCACCCTGAGACCTAACGGTCGAATGTCAGTTAGTGTGCAATAAAGACTATTTCACACCCGGAATTGAGCGACCATGCGATCGAATGTGCGTTAATGTAATTATTCAAGCATTGATCTTTCAAACATACCGAAAACCAATACACAGAAATAGTGCCGGCTCCAATGGATTCGCTGTCTGCACGAAGTGTTATGTCATGGATAATATTTCATGATACAATCTTTTCGGTTTTGTAAAATTGCTATTTATTTTTCAAAAGAAAAATGATACAATTAACGGTGCCCTACACGGCAGCTACGAACAGAAAATAAGAGGAGGTACATAACTCATGGAACCATGGGCTATTATATTGATTATCATCACCGTTGTGGTGATTGGAGCACTTGTAGCGTTATATTTTGTTGGCAACAAAATGCAGAAGAAGCAGGAAGCAAATCAGGAGCAGATGCAGGCAGCTGCTCAAACTGTCTCCATTCTAGTTATTGATAAAAAGAAGATGAAAATGAAGGAAGCCGGTCTTCCTAAAATCGTATTAGATCAAACCCCGAAATATATGCGCGGTACAAAGGTTCCAGTTGTGAAAGCAAAAATCGGACCCAAGGTTATGACCTTAATCTGTGATGCGAAGGTATATGATATCATTCCTGTGAAGAAGGAAGTAAAGGCTGTCATCAGCGGTATCTATATTATGGATGTAAAAGGCTTAAGAGGAAACTTAGAACAAAAGCCTGTGAAGAAGAGTATCTTCCAGAAGGTTGCCGGTTCCTTTAAGAAAGACAACAAGACCGAAGCAAAAACAGAGAATAAAAAATCCAGTAAATAAATTTGTCTTATATTCCTCTTACCTTTTGACATCATTGTTTCTAAGGTAAGAGGTTTTTTGTTTCACAAATGAACAGATCCGTTCAAAACAATAATGAACTGTTTGCAAAAATAGTTGCATTCCAGGTCATAACTGATTGAAAGGCACAGGTGTTATTATGAAAAAGAAAAATATAGTCTTATTATGTCTCGCTTGTATTCTAACGGTATGCTTTTTTGCCAGCTTGGTAGTCTACGCTTTTTTACGCCAGGAGCAAAAGGATGCCGGTGGAACCGGCAACCAGCAGCAAGGCCAGGAGGCTCCCGAGCCGACAAAGGATGACACAGTTATAACCGTAACTCCTACTGCGATACCGCAGCCGACTGCCACAACAGCTCCCACTCCTCTGCCAACGACTCCACCTACGAACTCCGAATTAACCTACGAAATTCCTCATGAAGATTCCGACCCAATCATTCTTGGCTTTGCAGGAGATGTCAATCTGGATGAAGCCTATTATCCTGTTAAGAAATATGATGCCGTAGGAAAGGATATCACGCAATGCTTTTCAGAGGATTTATTAAAGGAAATGCAGTCCGCAGATGTTATGATGCTAAACAATGAGTTTTCCTATAGTAACAGAGGCACAAAGGCTTCCAATAAATCCTTTACCTTCCGTGCAAAACCGGAACGTGTTGAGATATTACAAAAAATTGGCGTAGATATAGTCTCTCTGGCTAACAATCATGCACTGGATTATGGGCAGGACGCATTAATGGATACCTTTGATACCTTGGATGAAGCGGGAATCAGCTATGTTGGTGCGGGTGAGAACGTGGACCGGGCAAAGGCTCCCGTGTATTATAAAGTAGGCAGCAAAACCATTGCCTATGTTGCCGCCTCCCATGTTATATTTGCAATGGATTGGTATGCTGGCGATAACAGTCCCGGGATGATTGGCACTTATGATCCAACCATGCTGGTGGAATCCATTAAAGAAGCTAAGGCTCATAGTGACTATGTCGTTGTATTTGTTCACTGGGGTGTGGAACGCGCCACCAAGCCCCAGCAATATCAGCGTAATCTTTCAAAAATCTATATTGACGCAGGTGCAGATGCCGTAATCGGCTGCCATCCCCATGTAATGCAGGGAATGGAGTTTTACAAGGGAAAACCCATAGCCTACAGTCTGGGTAATTATTGGTTTAATGCATCTGAGAAAGAATCCGGAATGCTAAAGCTCTACCTGAAGCCGGATGGTAACGTAGATGTTCAGCTGTTACCTGCCATGAATAAAGATACAAGAACTTATCTGCTCACAGATTCAGCTAAGAAGAAAAATTACTATAATTCAATGAAGAACCTATCCTTTGATGTTGAATTTGATGAGGAAGGCTTTCTTTCCACAATAAAGTAATTGATATAACAAAAATGATTCCATACAGGAACAACCAATAACCGCAGCAGAAAATCATAAAGGTATCCTTAATAACAATAGCTTCTGTAGAAATTAAATTCCTGCAGAAGCTATTGTTATTAAAATGCTATTATCTGATACAAGGTCAGAATTGGAGTATAGGGAATATTCCATAAATACCTGGAGTTGATCCTCCTCATCCTTTAATAGTATCGAGTAAGTCTTTAAATCAAAGCTTATATCACCGTAAGGTGTCTGATAATCTAACCGCGTGGTTTCTGCCCGGTCAAATATCATTTCCGAAGTTCTTACTATCTTTTTCGTTAGCACTACCCTCGATGGTTCAATCTTAATTCTATTTTTAGAGGAAGCGGTGGTCTCCTCTATGGCTTCCTCATATTGAACATAGTGCTTTCCATTGGTATTATGGTATATTCCCGGCACTGTCGTTATAATCGGTTCGTCCCCAGAGCCAATCTGCCTTCCTTCTATCGTTATTAGAACTTCTTTTGTCATTCAAACACCTAACCTTTCTTAACCTTTAACCTGCCCCATGAGCCTTTGCAAGCAAACCCTTACTTAAATCAGGGAGCTTTTGCTCAGCCACGTACCAGTTAGCTAATTGTACTATTTACTTACCCAGAGCACAAGAGGTAAAAATAAGCTTCTGCTTTGCCTACCAAACCTGAATAGTAATCTGATTCCTGGCTAAACTTTAGATACGAACAGAAGAAAGGTCATATCAATCATATTTATTTCATCGGTGAGAAAGGCAGGATCATTATGAATCATCCCATATTCCAATTGAAAAACCTACATAAAATGAACGTTTCCACTCCAAATAACCCTACTACATCAGCAATAGCCGAAGAACCAATCGATAATCTGAAGCCAAAGTTTCGGCTTTGGCTGCTTGTGCTTATACTGGGACTTTGCTGCGCTTCCTCCTTTGTCCTTCGTATAAGAGCACAGCATAACCAGGAGCTTCAGCAGGGAATAGCCCATGAAATCATTCGCTTCCATGTCCTTGCTAATAGCGACAGCGAGGCCGATCAGCAGCTTAAGCTAAAGGTAAAGGGTGAGGTTGTGGATGCACTGGCTCCCATTCTCAAAAATGCGACCACGGTAGCAGAAGCCCGCAGCCTCTTAAACAGCCATTTAGAGCTGATCAAAAAAACCGCACTGAAAACAATTGAGGAAAACGGCTATGCCTACCCGGTGGCTGTCACCCTGGAACAAACCTATTTTCCAGTAAAGATTTATGGTGAATTTACCTTTCCTCCGGGAACCTATGAAGCCCTCCGCGTTCAAATCGGAGAAGCGAAGGGACAAAACTGGTGGTGTGTCATGTTCCCCCAGCTTTGCTTCATTGATTCCACCTACAGTATTGTAAATAAGGAATCGGAGAAAAAGCTTCAGCATTTATTAACCGATGAGGAATATGATTCTTTACTAGATAAAAAGACTCCCGTTAAGGTTAAATTCAAGCTGTTGGAGAAAATTAAAGATTTATTTTCCTAAAGCGTGTCTAAAACTCCGAATGGCATCGAAGGATACCACAGAATGGAATCCTTTAAACGGTACGATTGGGTTTTCCGACAACTCCTGAAACAGCCCCATAGCTTTCATTAAATATCAGTACCTGATCCCTTTCTTTCCTTAGTACCTACGTTGTATTCCCTTGCAATTTGTGTTAAAATACGGATAGCTTGTCACGGAACGGGTACATCCTTCCACTGAAATTCTTGCGCATTCAATGATACGGAGGCAACCATGAATACAACTACAGTGAACGCTTACGCGAAAATAAATCTCGGACTCGATGTCATAAGAAGACGTCCCGATGGCTATCACGATGTCTGCATGATCATGCAGTCCCTGGATCTTCACGATACCATCACCATCAATACTGTTCCAACCGGTAATATAAAAATAAGAACGAATCTCTCCTATCTGCCTAATGATCAGGGAAACTTAGTCTATAAGGCTGCCGCATTATTTTTTGAGGCAACACAGATTAAGGATGGGCTGGATATCACTCTGGAAAAGAATATTCCTGTCGCTGCCGGCCTTGCAGGCGGAAGCTCCGATGCCGCTGCAACCTTGAAAGGTCTTAATGAGCTGTATCAGACGAACCTATCCCTGGAGGAGTTAAAAAAGCTAGGCGTTAAAATTGGTGCCGATGTACCTTATTGCCTTCAGCTTGGAACTGCGTTATCGGAGGGAATTGGAGAGGTGCTAACACCGCTGCCTCCTGTTCCGGACTGTACTATCTTACTTGTAAAGCCCGATATCAGCGTTTCCACCAAATATGTATATGAAAACCTTCATTTATCGGATTCTACTGTGCATCCTGATATTGCAGGGATTCAGAAAGCGCTTCTGCAAAATGATTTATTCACTCTTGCAAAAAGCATGGATAACCTGCTTCAGACGGTAACCATTAAGGATTATCCCATTATCACAGATATAAAACGTAAGATGTTAGAGCTGGGTGCTCTTACCTCTCTTATGAGTGGAAGCGGCCCTACTGTATTTGGCGTATACAAAAATACAGAACTAGCCAAAAAGGCCTTCCATTATTTCAAACGTCACAAAAATTTTGGAAAACAAGTTTTCCTTACAAAACCATATTGGCCCGAGAAGCCCTCAAAATAGCCTAATAATAAACAAAAGAAAATAGGAAAGGGTATTACTATGCCAGCAACCAAATATACTTATCGTCATACCACCTTTGCCTGCTACCGGGGATATATCACACAAGCCATTGTTAATAATCTGGCTCCACTTTTATTTATCATTTTTCAGACTAATTTCTCTATCTCCTATGAGAAGCTGGGGCAATTAGTACTGGTTAACTTTGTTACTCAGATCGTAACCGACATCTGGGCCTCCAAGTATGCAGATCACTTTGGCTACCGCAAATGTATGGTTGCAGCCCATGCCTTCTGCACCATAGGCTTAGTATCTCTGGGCATTCTTCCTCACCTGCTGCCTTCTCCCTACATAGGTCTTACTCTTGCCGTTATGATCTACGCCGTTGGCGGAGGCTTGTTAGAGGTTATTGTCAGTCCCATTATAGAAGCACTTCCCAATGAAAATAAGGAGGCTTCTATGAGTCTTCTGCATTCCTTTTACTGCTGGGGCCAAATGGGCGTGGTGCTGCTCAGCACCTTATTGTTATGGTTGATTGGCCGCGATTTATGGTTCCTTCTTCCGATTTTATGGGCTCTATTTCCTTTGTATAATTTATTTCAATTTCGAAAGGTTCCTCTGCTCCCCCTGGTACACGATGGTCAGGGTATGAAGCTAAAAGAGTTGTTCTCTCATCCCACCTTTTATCTTGCCATCCTTTTGATGATCTGTGCAGGAGCAAGCGAATTAACCATGTCCCAGTGGTCTTCCCTCTTCGCGGAGAAAGGCCTGGAGGTTCCAAAGGTTGTTGGTGATTTATTGGGGCCTGGCTTATTTGCTGTATTTATGGGAATTGGACGAACCATATATGGACACTTCGGAGACCGTCTCCCGTTAAAGGCCTGCTTATTCGGAAGTAGTATCCTTTGCATTCTGACTTATCTTGTAACCGTGTTCAGTCCAAATGCTTTTCTCTCCTTACTCGCTTGCAGCCTATGCGGATTATCAGTGGCACTGATGTGGCCGGGAACCTTTAGTCTTACTTCCTCTGCCTTTCCCAGAGGCGGAACCTTAATGTTCGGTATTGTTGCGGTTAGCGGTGATATTGGTTGTTCCTTCGGCCCCTGGCTGGCAGGAATCGTCTCTGACCAGGTACAAACCTCCGGCAGAACTCTATCTGTTTGGCTAAATGGCGGGCTGACCTTAGAACAGGCTGGTTTACGCTCCGGTTTACTGGTGGCAGTTATTTTCCCTATCTTAATCGCCATTAGCTTACTTACCTTCCGAAAAGACAAAGCGAACAAGTAACATCTGATTGCGCCTGTTGCGATATTATGTCACAACAGGCGCAAATACTGTATTATTGATGATGTAAAATACTTTTTACATGCTTTTTTCTAGTAATGTAAAAGCTCTTTGATAGCATTTTATTCCTAACTACAATATCATGATCTCAGGTCAAGAGAAACTATTAGAAAGGGGACTTACCTCTTGGAACTAAGCACTCAAATTAAGAAGTATCGTACTAGCATGAAATTATCACAAGAGGAACTGGCTGAAAAAGTATATGTCACCAGACAGTCTATTTCTAACTGGGAGAATAATAAAAATTACCCGGATATACACAGTCTTCTTCTCTTAAGTTCGTTATTTAATGTATCTCTTGATCAATTAATCAAAGGAGATATTGATATTATGAAAGAAGAAATCAAAAAATCAGAGATTGAAAAACTCAACCGTGATGGAAGCATTTTCACCCTGCTATTACTGTTATCCATGGTGTCCGTAGTGCCGCTTGCTATTTTTTTTAATTATTATGGTCTGATTCTCTTTGGCATCTTGTTTGCAATAACGATGTATTATGCCTTCAAAGTTGAAAAAGGTAAAAAGCACCATGATATACAAACCTATAAAGAGATTGTATCTTTTACAGAAGGCAAGCATCTAGATACAATCGAAAAAAATCAAGAGCTTGGAAAACGTCCATACCAGAAAGCATTCCTTGCTTTGGGTTGTGCAGTGATTACTTTAGTAATATGTCTTTTACTACTATGGGTACTAAAACCGTTTATTGCCTGAATGAAATAAGCCTTACAGTTCAACCTCGCGTCTAACATATACAGCTAAAATAGAATGCAATGGAAAAACCTCCGAAACCCGTATTATGGGTATCAGAGGTTTTATCCGTTATAGCTGTTCTCTATTACATAGCTACTGTTTGTCTGTCGTTTAACAGTTTAATATAATCTTTATGCGGATGTAGTATCCGTGCCATCCCGCCAGGCTTCCAATTTTTTAATCGCAGAATCCAAAGTCTTGTGCGATATCTCCGGAAGCTCACCACCCCAGGCTTTTGTGGCTTTTTCAAAACCTTTCTTCACTGCCTCTATCATTTCATCCGCTTTTGAACTATCACCACCGGTGAGTGCCTTCGCAAAGGATGCTAATCGCTCTGAGGTTTGTTCCACGCCCCAATAGCCATCCTCTGCCACATCCTTTTGTGCCTGCGCCTGTGTCTGGGGATCTACCTCAACTTTTCCTTCTCTTAGCAGTGAATAGATATTGGTAGAATCCGTAAAGGTCTGACCTTGCTTTAGCAGCATCTTCTGAACTAGATCTCTCAGGCTCTGAGAACGCTTTTCTGCTTCGGCAAGTAACCGTTCTACCGTATTATTATCCCTTTGATAAATCTTGTCCTTGGAGGGTATCTCCTCACTTTTCTCATAAACCGCCGCTTTCTCACCTGATTCTTGCTTTGCTGCTTCTTGTTTTGCAGCTCCTGCCTTTGCTTCAATTTCTTTTGCTTTGCCAGTCTTATTCGTGTTATATGACTGTGCTGCACTGGTAATTGCTTCTAATGCCATATCCATAGCCTCCTTGCATCTGGTGGCGCCTCCTTGCTCTTCCAGAGAACTTCCCCTCTGTGATTATGCTGAGGCTTCCTCCACCGAATTAATCGGTGTTCGTACCTTTTGTGAACTTTTCATTCGTTGCTTGCTGACCCTTTCGCCGTCCGTGGCTGCTAGGCTTACTTTTTTATGAAAAGTTTTCCATTGTAAGATATATTTCGGCTGTTTATAAAAATTAGTTAATAGCACCTGTCTATCACCCTTAAAATTATATTTGCTCTGACTTGCTTAGCTTCGTTCCACTCAAAACCAACCGCAGGATTAATATTCAAAAAATACATTTTTATAAAAAGCTCTTCAAGGAATTTATCACTCGTACAAAATCAAATTAACTGCAAGAAAATATCTATTTCCAGGAAGACTACATCTTCTCACTGCATAAATAAAAGGGCAGGCGGAAAGCTTCGTTCATCGGAAAGTCTCAAAATGTACTTCCGATTCACAAACCTTTCTACCTGTCCTTCCGGTAATGCCCTTTATAAATTCATGTGTTCGCTTCTCTATCCATCCTATCTTTTCAGCTGTTTATAAAACCACATCCACCTTTTTCATAATAATGAGCTTATCGCCTTCTTTCACCTGCTCATCCTCCAAATGATTAATTGTCATGATGTTATCCACAGTGGTGTAATATTTCTTTGCAACTTTCCACAAAGTATCACCTTTTTTCACAACATATCCAATGATACCCGGCATAGCCTGGAGTTTCTCCATATCCAGATCGGATACCTCAATGTCAGTGATAATCGGCTCAGAGATCATCTCAAATACGATAGTATTCAGATTGATCGTTGCTTTAACCTCAATTTCCTCACCATCCAGCATCATTACACTAAGCTGATCAATGGTTGGCTTAATCTCATAATTGCAGCCCGGTTTCATTCCCTTTAATTCGATAATCTGTGAGAATGGTATCATTCCCTTAATTGCATTCATAGGTCTTGCATCATCCTCGCAGATATAGAGGATTGAAACCTCAATCACACCCTCTACCATCAGTTCCGAGCCCTCAGAGGTGATATCATCAATACGAATCACGCCCGTTGCATGGCAGATCTGAAGAATCTTAGGTTGATTTTCCGATACAAAGATCCGGTCTGATATCCTGTATTTACTGTTGTTTTTCACAACCAGGTTCTCATAGTTGGCATTTCTCATGATTGGTGTAATTTCCTTGGAGGGGCAATATACATCGCAAAGAACCTCCGGCTCCTGCGTTTCATATACTCTGATTCCCAGTTCAAGAATTACTTCAAGATCAAGAATTCTTTCTTCACCGTCAGAGTCTGGTTTAACCTCCATATGCTTATTTGCAATGCTGACCATGATATCCTCTACCATATCCTCACTGCAGCCGTTGCACTCTATGGTACCACTAAAGGGAACTTCTGTTTCATAATATTCCATGGTATTTTCTTCACCATCGCTGGTATAGAAGAGAAAGACTGGAATTTCACCCTTAATTGTAAACCTGTCGTCGAGAAGACGGATTTCAACATTACTAAGACCGATATCCTGATAAAGAATATTAGCGATATTCCCCTTATTGGCAGGTAACATTATCTCATCCTTAATCCGGTAGGTATCTTTCTTATTGATTGCTACATCTGTCACTTCGATCTTTTTGTTTATGTACTGCACATCCTCGGAGCTGTCTACTCCTACCGCTGTTTCTTCATCATAGAGCTCTTCTACCGAAACATATAATCCAACAATCGCTCTGACACTTAGCTTCCTGGAGTGGATCATACTGGTATTTAAGTCTTCCAGCTCCCACTTTACATTTGGCTCATCATCTGAACAATTGATATCCATATTGATTGCCTCGTCAAAAGGAATTTCTCCGCTGATATTATGTATCGGTACCGGGTCCCCATCACATAGATAAAGAACATTAAAGACCAAAGCTCCTTTTACTAAAAGCTTTCCATTCATCGCTCTAATGTCGCTAATCTTAACTTCACCCTGCTCTGTTATCATCCGCCCAATATCTGGTTTGACATCAGGGACATTAAAGTCATCATCCAATGTAAGCTGCAGGTTGCTCTTACATTTTAATTTATTCATATGAATATTCTTTTTCACCAATTCCACTTATGATCCCTCCTTGTATTTGGACATACGATAGATGCCTCTGTCATATCTTATTCCCGGTCCCGTGAAATTATGAATTCAAGATATAAAAAATTCAAATAAAAAAAGAGCTAAAACTCCATCAGCTTTAGCTCTTTCGCACTGTTTATATGCTTAGTTACATAAAATTAATTCTACGTCTTTTGTTAAAATATCGGTATAGCTGTAGGATACCATTCTAACCGGTGTGTCACCCGATTCCTGAATCTTAATCATAAAAATATTGGGATATGTTTCTGATATGATTCCTTCTGATACATCTACTTTATGTCTGCCCCGGTTGATTCGAACTTTAACTTTCTTCCCCATTTGATTTGCTACTGCATTTCGTACATTGTTTACACTATTTTGCATGATATTATCTCCTTGCCAATGCTTCCTCATTCCATAACTTAATCGGAGCTCTCATTATGGTTTTGTAAACATCACTCAATAAATCTGTTACAAATCTTATGCACCTTGTACATTATAGCATAAACAATACAACAAGTCAACAAATTTTCTGACAATTTACACTCTTTCGTGGATTTAGGCTGAAAAATATGCACATGAAACTTAAAAAATTTTGTATATTTTTATGGAATAATTTCACAAACCTAGTACGAACTACCTACTTTGTAATAGTATTATTGCACAATTTTTTCAATTAGAACCTCTGTTTGGTAAACATATTTCCAAATTTTTTTAATACTGCAAGATGTTAAAATTCCTATATTTGTAAATCTAAATATGGATATTATTAGTAAATTTATTCAAAAACTACTCGTTCATCCATATATTCCAGCTTAACAACAACATAAGGATAGGTGACTCCCTGGGATACGTTATCCTCTTTTGACGGCCCAATGAGGTTCGTATCTATGTATATAGCATTATCGGTTAAATATAACTCCTCAACCGCAATGCTATAGCCTCCGCTGTTTTGCTTCCCATAACCTACTACAATATATAAATTGTCTTTATTTGCATAGGTTAAGCGAAAAGGCTCTTCTTTTTTCTCGTCAATAATTTCCTTTAGTTCTCCTGGTAAATCGGCATCCTCAACTACAGTAAATTCCAAGTCCTTTAGCTTTTTAATTTCTGTCTTCTCTGACTTACATCCGACAAATGCTGCAGCTATGGTTATTATCATAAAAAACATAAGTAAAATACGAGTGCTCTTCATCCTGGCCTCCATAGGTTATCCGTTATTTAAATCTATGAAGAAATAAGCAATTTCATGACTTGCTATAGGTAAAATAAGAATTACTTATTCACCTTAAGCATACTACTACGATACTTTTTCGGAGTTAAGCCCTGATACTTTTTGAAGGTTTTAATAAATTGTGTTGTATCTCGATAACCGGAGCGCTCACACACCTCATCAATATTCAAATCAGTGGTTAACAAAAGCACCGTTGCCTTCTGTATCTTTATTTCCCGAAGCAAGGCGGAAAATGTGTATCCGGTTTCTTTTTTAATAATACTGCTTAAATATTGCTCACTCATATAGAACTTCTGTGCTACCAGGCCAAGGGTAACAGTCTTATAATTTTCATTTATGTAGGCAGTAATTTTAGACATGCGGTCATCATTCGTAATTACAAAATTGGAGATCTCCACATCCTGAGAGTGGTTTTGCATCAAACAGGCAAATAAAGTTAAGGTCATTCCCTCCAGCATATTGTTGAAAAATGGCTTTTGCTCCAACTGCTGGCCATACATGGCAAGCACAAGAGCACTGATAACAGAATCCTCTTTGCAGTGAAAGGTAAAGGAGCTACAATAGGCGGAAGAATACAACGTTCTAGATAGATAAGTAGAAAGCTCTGTATTGGTGGAAAGCAGGTTGATAAAGGCATTATGAAACACTCGTTTTTTAATCTTTATATTTACCGTAACACCGTCACCCTCCGGTAAAGCCTTATGCTCCACACGAGGAGGCACGATGACAATATCGCCTTCCCGAAGAAGGATTTCTTGCTTTTCTACAATGTGGATACAGCTGCCCTTCAGCACATACTCCACCTCAAAAAATTCATGGGTATGAAGTATGTTATCCACATACCGTTCGACTTTACACAGCTCTATATCTGAGCCTGGCAGGAAACATTCCTCTTCCTGGTATACGATACGCTCTGTGGCTTGAAATAAATCCATATTTCTTAAACGTTCCCTTGTCTCCTTCTCATCCATTCCCGGAAATATTAATAATCCATAGATTCGCTGTAATTCCCTTCCTGCCGGCTTAATCCCATGTTCTGATATGTATTTCAGCGCTTTTCTCTCCCATTCATTTTCTTGTACCAAATATTCATATACCGACTTGTTGTCCATAATTATGTACTCCTATCCCCACTTCTGCTCCAGTATCCATTAACTTACTTCATTGCCGCCACTTGATCCCGGCTTCATTACCAGCTCTCATTATCAGACTCATAGTTGCTTCATTACTAGCTCTCATTCCATATTAACAGATTTTCCACATTAAATTCAACCTATAATATCTCTTAAATATGGTTATTGATACTATATCCACAGATATGCTAGCATAAAGGATGAAAATATAAACGATTTATAGAGATAAGGAGTTCTAACTATGCTGGGCAAGTACCTTTTATCCTCCGACATCGGAGAACTATTGTATGATATTAAGAAATCGGATAATGTTCTGGACATCCTCCTTGAAAGCATGAATATGGGGATGAAAATAAAACCCTCCAAAATAATTGTCAATGATGACCTAATCCAATTGGAGTTAACAAACCCCATGATGCCGGAGCAAAAAACTAATATGATGCTAACCTGGAAAGAGTCCTACTATGAAGTAGACGGTGAGCTTCCCTACCTGGGTAAAGCTGCGGGTAAAGCACTTCTCTTTACGGGAAAAACCAAATTTGAATTAATGTTAGAGGAGCTTCCCAAGGTTCGCACCGGAAAAGTAGTAGCGCGTACCGATAAAGAAATCGAAGCTGCTGTAGAGGAACTGCTCAATCAGATGACATTGGAAGAGAAAATCGGGCAAATGAGCCAATCCGGCGGCGCGAATACTACGGCAATCGGTGGTGCTGTTAAAACCGTCATGACGGATGATGAGCGTATTAAGGCGGGTTATCTTGGTTCCATGATTGTAATGGCTCCGCAGGAAATTGCCTTCGAAAAGCAAAGGCTTGCGGTAGAACAATCCCGGCTTGGTATCCCCCTTTTGTTCTGTCAGGATGTCATTCATGGCTACCAGACCATTTTCCCCATCCCACTCGGCTGGAGCTGCTCCTTTAACCCCGCGCTTTTACAAAAAGCAATGGCTGCGGCCGCAAGTGAAACTACCACCCAGGGAATTAAGATGGGCTTCTCTCCCATGTTAGACATCGCCAGAGACCCTCGCTGGGGTCGTGTATCCGAAGGTAACGGCGAAGATCCCTATCTATGCTCCAAAATGTGTGAGGCACATGTAAAGGGCTTTCAGGGAGAGAACCTGAGTGCTTCCGACTCCCTGCTTGCTTGTTTAAAGCATTATGTAGGCTACTCCGCAGCGGAAGCTGGGCGTGACTATAATACCGCAGAGATTACCAATACCAGTCTGCACAACACTTATCTGCCTCCTTTTCAGGCAGGAATCAATGCAGGCGCTGCTTCTATTATGAACTCCTTCAACGTCATGGACAGCGTACCTGTTGTTATTAATAAGAAGGTGTGCAGAGATATTCTGCGTGGGGAGATGGGTTTTGAAGGAGTACTGATCTCCGATTATAACGCCCTCTCTGAGGCAATTATCCACGGTGCAGCTGAAGACGAAAAAGATGCGGCAATCAAAGGCTTGCTGGCATCTCTGGATATTGAGATGGTTTCCACCAATTATATTACCACTCTGACTGAGTCTGTAAGAGAGGGTCTGGTATCGGAGGAATTAATCAATGAAGCCGCTCGCCGTATCCTTAGATGCAAATACAAAGCCGGCCTTATGGATGATCCTTATCGCTATTTCCAACCAGAAAAGAATGATCTTTTATTCTGTGAAGAGCATCTTGAGATTAGTTATGAACTTGCAAGAGAGTCGATTGTGCTTCTTAAGAATAATGGCGTGCTTCCTCTTACCCCAGTTAAGAAACTAGCATTAATTGGGCCAAAAGCCGACAGCACCGATCTGCTTGGGCCCTGGCAGTTCAGCAAATACAAGGACGAGACAGTTACCCTGAAGCAAGGCTTAGAGGCAGCCGGTGTACAGCTTATCTATGAGCCAGGCTGTGATATTGCTGGTGCGATAGAAGGCGGTATCACCCGCGCAGTCACTGCTGCCAAGGAAAGCGATGTGATTGTTTTAGCCCTTGGAGAACCCATGTATATGTCAGGAGAAGCTGCTTCTCTCCAGAGTATCGCACTCCCTCAGGCTCAGCTTGACTTAGCCTTCGAGCTTAAAAAACTTGGAAAACCGATAATTTTAGTATTAACCAATGGACGCCCCTTATTACTGGATTGGTTTGAGGAAAACGCAGATGCCATCGTTGAAACCTGGTTCCTTGGCTCACAAGCGGGACGCGCAATTGCAGATGTATTATTAGGTCTTTATAATCCTTCCGGAAAGCTTTCTATCAGCTTCCCGAGAACTCAGGGTCAGATTCCGATTTATTATAACCATCTAAGAACCGGCCGCCCTTATACGCAGGGGAATCCGAATAAATTCCTTTCAAAGTATCTGGATGGTCCCAATACTCCCTTGTATACCTTCGGTTATGGTCTGAGCTACACATCCTTTGAGATAAAGGAGCTTAAGCTTTCATCTGCCCAAATGAAGCCGGATGGAGAGCTTAGGGTTAGCGTACTGCTTAAGAACACTGGGGCGGTGGAAGGAACGGAGACTCTTCAGCTTTATATTCATGATGTGGCCGCACAGATTGCTCGTCCTGTGAAGGAATTGAAGGGCTTTAGGAAGGTCACTCTGGCTCCCGGAGCAATGGAAGAAGTGTCCTTTGTCATTACCAAAGAGGAGCTTAGCTATTATAATCAGGAGAGTCTAAAGGTAGTTGATCCTGGTAAATTTGAGGTTTATGTAGGAACCAGCTCAAGAAATGAGGATTTATTAAAGAGTGAGTTCATTCTAGTGGAATAAACTCAATAAGGTACAGACATTTCCATCTATAGTGTGATTAACTTATATTATCCATTGAATGCCTTCTATGTATTTTGATTTTCGCTTGCGATTCCATTATCATTTTACATAGGAGGCTTTTATATTGTGTTCTAAGCTACCGCTTACTCCATAATCCTCGGCTTCGTTGGGAGGATTCGCATCTCTGCGATTGAACAAAAGCTGCAAAAATCTATCTACTGACCTATATTTACACCCCATTGTCAACAACATAAAAACCTTCCTTGCACTTCAGACTGAGCATATCAGGCTAAAGACAGGAAGGTTTTTTATCTACTTTTTCGGGTCAACCACTCTGTGGTGATTGTTCATTATAATAATTATTGCAGATATTCTAATCTCATGGGCAATCACATAGTAAGCAATGCTCTTAACCCAATGTTACATCTTTTGTACGCTTGCTACCAATTCTCCATTTCGCTGATCAATTACAATTGTGTCCTCTGCTCCGACCTGGTCACTTAAGATCAGTCTTGCACTTAAGGTCTCCACGTTCTTTTGCAGATATCTCTTTAAGGGTCTTGCCCCATAGATCGGATCATAGGCTCTGTCTACAATATGCTCCTTGGCTGTAGCAGTAAGCGCTACCTTAATCTCCCGGTCAGCTAAGCGTTTATTCAAATCCTCCACCATCAGATCCATAATATGGCTGATATTATCCTTCGTAAGAGGCTTAAAGAGAATAATCTCATCCAGACGATTCAAGAATTCCGGGCGGAAGGAGCCGCGCAGCTCATTCATTACCAGCTCTTCACACTGTTCGCTGATATCGCCGTTGTCCTCGATTCCCTCTAACAGATATCTGGAGCCGATGTTAGAGGTCAGGATCAGTATCGTATTTTTAAAGTCCACCGTTCTGCCCTGAGAATCTGTGATTCGACCATCATCCAACACCTGTAACAGGACATTAAACACATCCGGATGTGCCTTCTCCACCTCATCAAAGAGTATGACTGCATAGGGCTTACGGCGGATTGCTTCTGTCAGCTGACCGCCCTCCTCATACCCTACATAGCCGGGAGGAGCTCCTATGAGCCTTGCTACCGAATGCTTCTCCATATACTCACTCATATCAATACGAACCATGTTTTGCTCGTTGTCAAACAGGCTTTCTGCTAATGCCTTGGCCAACTCCGTTTTACCAACACCGGTAGGTCCAAGGAACAAGAAGGAGCCAATGGGCTTGCTGGGGTCTTTGATCCCTGCCTTTGACCGGAGAATTGCATCGGATACCTTATCCACACCTTCCTCCTGCCCAACTACTCTCTTATGAAGCTCTTCCCCCAGGTGCAGGGTCTTGCTGCGCTCCCCTTCTGTCAGTTTCGTGATTGGAATACCTGTCCAGCG
Organism: Bacillota bacterium; assembly: GCA_023392995.1. Taxonomy (GTDB): domain Bacteria; phylum Bacillota; class Clostridia; order Lachnospirales; family Lachnospiraceae; genus Mobilitalea. The sequence continues at coordinate 7,305 of JAEWMZ010000113.1, read as the reverse complement.
GGATACGATCTTAGCGATCTCCTCCTCACTGACATTTTCATGTACCAGCATATTTTCCTGTACCTTCAACCTCTCTTCTTCTTCGGCCAGGAGCTTTTGAAGTTCCGGGAGTCTTCCATATTTTAATTCTGCTGCTTTATTCAGGTTATAATTACGCTCGGCAGTCTCAATCTCACTATTTAACTCTTCCAGGGATTCCCTTAGCTTATGAACCTTATCCAGTGAGGATTTTTCGTTGTCCCATCTCGCCTTTCCAAGGGCAAAGGCATCTCTTAGCTCTGCCAGCTCCAGCTGCAAATCGCTCAGACGCTCCTGACTTAACCGGTCTGTCTCCTTCTTAAGTGCGGCTTCTTCAATCTCCATCTGCATGATTCTGCGCTGCATATCATCCAGCTCTGTTGGCATGGAATCCAGCTCCGTCTTAATGAGAGCACAGGCTTCATCCACAAGATCAATGGCTTTATCCGGCAGGAAACGATCAGAGATATAACGGTTCGACAGAGTTGCTGCATTTACCAAAGCCCCATCGGTAATCTTAACACCATGAAACACTTCGTAACGCTCTTTTAAGCCTCTTAAGATAGATATCGTATCTTCTACCGTCGGCTCCTCTACCAGAACCGGTTGGAAACGCCGCTCAAGAGCCGCATCCTTCTCCACATACTGTCGGTATTCGTTCAGGGTTGTAGCACCGATGCAATGGAGCTCTCCTCTTGCCAGCAAGGGCTTTAACATATTACCTGCATCCATGGCACCTTCTGCCTTTCCGGCGCCTACAATGGTATGAAGCTCATCGATGAAAAGAATAATCTGACCTTCACTTTTCTTTACTTCCTCCAGCACGGCCTTGAGACGCTCCTCGAACTCACCACGGTATTTTGCACCTGCTACCAGGGCTCCCATATCGAGGGCGAAGAGCTTCTTATCCTTCAGGGACTGAGGTACATCACCACGGACAATTCGCTGTGCGAGGCCTTCCACAACCGCAGTTTTACCAACACCCGGTTCTCCAATCAGCACCGGATTATTCTTCGTCTTTCTGGATAGGATACGGATGACATTACGAATCTCGCTGTCACGGCCAATGACCGGATCCAGTTTCTGCTCCCTCGCGCGGGCAACCAGCTCATAGCCGTATTTCTCAAGGGTATCATAGGTAGCCTCCGGATTATCAGTTACCACCTGCTGGTTTCCTCTGACGGATTGCAATGCTTTTAAGAAGTCCTCTCGATTGATGCCAAATTCCTGAAATAGCTCCTTCACGGCTTTGTTCGGCTGCTTTAACATACTAAGGAAAAGGTGCTCCACCGATACATAGGAGTCACCCATACATTTTGCTTCCTCCTCTGCGTTGATCAGAATTTTATTCAGGTCATTGCTGATATACACCTTACCGCCGGATACCTTCGGCCGCTTATTTAAGAGTCCCTTCACCTGAGCCAGGAATACGTCTGTAACGATCTCCATCTTCTCCAGAAGCTTCTTAATTAAACTGTCCTCCAGCGTAAGCAGACTATGAAGCAAATGCTCAACATCAATTTCCTGATGTCCATATTCGTAAGCTAAGCTCTCACAGTTTTGAACCGCCTGCATTGAATTTTGCGTAAACTTATTAATGTTCATGCTCCACTCCTCCTTTATGAGTACCTTACTAATTTATAATAATGTATTTTTGTTGTTTGTTCTATATCAACTATAACACACCAGTCAGTCAATGACAAGAGGGAAATTACAATTTATTATAAGCATTGGCGCAACACTTTTTTTACATACTAATATACAGGAATTCCATTCTTGATTTTCCTTGATTATAACAAACAAGCGGATTCATCCTATGATATCACCTAATACCTTCCATATTATTTCTTAAAAATGCATATCGGATACCCATAATCTCACTTAATCTGTATATAAATGTATATATTAAATTTCAACCGATATTTGTTTAAGAAATTGTAAGATTAGTTAAAAATATATTAATGGTATTCTGTGAGAAATAGTGTATAATCCTCTTTTGACAGCAATAAGTTATTACTGAATATATAAGCAGTGTCGGCATAAGGGAGGACAAAAAACAGTGGTTTTTAGCAGCTTGGATTTCATATTTCATTTCTTACCTATCTTCTTAATCGTATACTACCTTGTTCCGGCAAGGTTTCGCAATATTATCCTTCTTTTTGGCAGTATATACTTCTATTCCATCGGTGATTTAAGGTGTCTGTTTTTATTACTTATGTCAGTTATTGTTAATACGATAACCGCAAAAAGCATAAGACACCTGGCTCACCCTTCGCGAAAAAAGGCATGGCTGATTGCCGCACTGGTCTACAATTTTGGTATCCTGTTTTTCTTTAAATATATTAACTTTACAATTGATAACCTCAACGCAGTTCTGGGTGTATTTACAACAGCTGCACTCCCGCCTCTTACGATGGGATTACCGCTTGGCATCAGTTTTTACACCTTTCAAGCCGTTTCCTATATCGTAGATATATACCGAGGAGACATCGAGGAGGAACCTTCCCTTTTTCATTTTGCTACTTATCTCCTCCTGTTTCCAAAGCTGGTGTCTGGACCAATTACTCCTTATCAGGATATCAGGGCACAATTAAACAACCACCGTATTATCTCCTATAAAGTGGAGGAAGGGCTTAAGATCTTTATCCTTGGTCTCGCCATGAAGGTTTTACTGGCGGATCGGATTGGAATCCTATGGAATGATATTCAAACCATTGGCTTCATTAGTATCTCAACACCCCTTGCCTGGCTTGGTGCCATAGGCTTCGCCCTGGAGCTTTACTTTGATTTTCATGGTTATACCCTGATGGCAATTGGTGTGGGTAAGATGCTGGGCTTTGAATTGCCCCTCAACTTCAATCATCCCTATCTGTCAAAGTCCATGACAGAGTTCTGGCGGAGATGGCATATTACTCTTGGAAAATGGTTTCGGAATTACGTATACATTCCACTTGGGGGCAATCGAAAAGGAACGAAACGGCTTATTCTGAATCTGCTGGTCGTGTGGCTCTTTACAGGTCTTTGGCATGGAGCAAGTTGGAATTATATCCTATGGGGACTTTCCACCTTCCTTCTGATTGTTCTGGAAAAGCTTTGGTTAAAGCCTTATCTGGATCGTTCCAGAATATTTTCCAGACTATATATGTTGTTGGTCATTCCGATCACTTGGATGATATTCGCAATCAACGACTTAAAAGAGCTGGTAGTCTATCTTGGAAGAATGTTTTCTGTAGTTCCCGGCTTGAATGTTAATACCGCAGACTTTATGAAATATCTGCTGCAGTATAAATGGCTGTTCCTATTCGGCATCTTCTTTTGCTTTCCCTATGGGCAAAGGTGTTTTGATAAATATAAGCACAGTATCTTTGTTTCCATACTATTATTTTTTGTTTTCTGGTATTGCATATACCAACTGGCAAATGGAATCAATAACCCATTTATGTACTTTCAGTTTTAGAAGGGAAGAAGGATATGAAGCTATTTCGTAATTTAGGGAAATATCCCTTTATGATGTTATTAAGTTTAAGCGCCATCATACTAACGGTTGCGGCTTATTTAGGAAGAAACAGTGTCTATGCAGATTATTCGGCAGATTTCGTAAATTATCCAAGATTAACCGTAGTGTTCGAAGGTATCAAAGATAAAAAATACCCGTGGGAGGTATTAACAGATCAGAATAATAAAAAAGATTCGGCATACAATTCAGCAGAAGAAGCCTCTCCCACCAAGAATTCTGACAGTCTGTCAGAGAATTCTTCTGAAGAGACTGCTGCTAATAGTACCCAGACTTCTCATAGCAAGCCTCCTGTAAAAGATAACTCTGCACATACTGCTCCTGCGGCAGATGGTACTGGCAAGGGTGATGGCAGCAACAGCTCGGATACCAGTAGTAGAGATAGTAAAGCTTCCGGTACCATGAGCGGGGATAACAAGACTTCTGATCCCATGGGTGGTGATAGTACGGATTCCAATACCGAGAACGGAGACAGTAAGGGCTCTAATACCAAGGGCGGCGATAACAAAGCTTCCGATCCCATGAATGGAGACAACAAAGGCTCGGATACCAAGAGTGGAGACAGCAAGAATACCGATCCCAAGAACGGGGACAACAAAGGCTCGGATACCAAGAGTGGAGACAACAAGAATACCGATTCCAAGAACGGGGATAGCAAAGGCTCGGATTCCAAGAGTGGAGACAAGAATACTGGTACCAAGGGCGGGGATAGCAAAGGCTCGGGTACCAAGAATGGGGACAGCAAGACTTCTGATACTAAGGGTGAGGATAATGCTGCCCATCCCTTCAAAGGATTTACTGTAGTCAATGAAGATTATTTTGATGATGCACTCTTCATTGGTGACTCGCGAACAGTAGGCCTTTCCGAGTATTCCGGTTGGAAGAAGCCTGCCTTCTATTCCGATATTGGCCTTACCATCTATGATGTATTCGATAAAAAGATCGCTAAGGTTGGCGGGAAGACGATGACAATAAAGGATGCTCTCCATAAAAAGAGCTTCCGCAAAATCTATATCATGCTTGGTATTAATGAAATGGGAACCGGAAATGCGAAAACCTTTACCAAGGCCTACAAAGACGTGGTAGAACAGCTAAAAGAGCTGCAGCCGGATGCTATCATCTACGTTGAAGCTATTATGAACGTGGCAAAGGAGAAGTCAGATCAGGATCCTATCTTTAATAATACCAATATAGGTAAAAGAAATAAACATCTCGCTACTTTGGCCGATAACAAGCGGGTATTTTATATTGATGTAAACGAAGTAATTACGGACAGTACAGGTGGCATTCCGGCAAAATATACCTTTGATAATATTCACCTGAAAGCTGCTTATTATAAGATATGGACAGATTTTTTATTACAGCATGGCGTAGAACTTCAATAACCTCCTCCATGCCCCTTCCCTTTATTTCCAGGTATGCGTTGCTTTTAAGAGATAGGAAGCTTATAATTGATGATAACGTGAATGCTTGAGAAGCATAATACTCATCTGTAATTACATAGCGCTGATGTAAAATGATCGTTGAAAATAGCTATAAGCTAACAATCGAATTCTGCATCCAGCGCTTTGTGGGTATAGCTTCATTCGCAGACATTCTTAGAAAATGGATACTGATACGAGGAGGAATACCTATGAAGCAGCTGCTAATTGTAGAAGATGACCGCGATCTTAGCCGGGGCTTATGCCTGGCTCTTAAGGAACAAGAGCTTCAGATTGTTTCGTCCTTCGACTTAAAGTCAGCCCGTGAGCAGCTTGCCTCCCACCGGCTGGATCTGGTTTTGTTGGACGTGAACCTTCCCGATGGCAGCGGACTGGAGCTCCTTCAGGAAATAAAGGCTAAGAGCGATCTTCCGGTAATTTTACTGACCGCCAATGACACCGAGATGGACGTGGTCACAGGCTTGGAATACGGTGCGGAGGATTACATTACCAAGCCCTTCAGCCTAGCAATCCTACGTGCAAGAGTAAAGACGCAGCTACGGCATACCACAGCCTGCACTACAAAGCCAATTGTGATTGACCGCTATATTTTTGATTTTGACCATATGCTCTTCTCCAACTCAGATACTGCCATTGAGTTAAGCAAAACAGAACAAAAGCTCCTTCGATTATTGATTGAGAATCGAGGAATGACCTTAAGCCGGGCAGTTTTACTGGATCGCATCTGGATGGATGGAGCCGATTATGTGGATGAGAATGCCCTATCCGTAGCCGTCAAACGTCTGCGGGATAAATTAGAGGCAGGACGATATATCAAAACCGTCTATGGTCTCGGGTATGTATGGGTGGTGAATCCGGATGATTGATTGGGACAAGCTTCTTCCCGTCCTTGCATTATTAGCAATTGCCCTATGCGCTGTCACCATGCTATGGAACCATTATAAGCTTAAGAAAACCATGAATACTCTGGGGCAAATGTTGGAGCATGCCATAGCCGGCACCTTTACGGAGCATACCTTTAATGAAAGCTTACTCTCCGCTTTGGAAGGACGGCTAAACAAATACCTGACTGCCTCTGTTATCTCCGCACGTAATTTAACCACGGAGAAGGAGAAGATAAAGGAGTTGTTAGCAGATATCTCTCATCAGACCAAAACTCCTCTATCAAATATTCTCCTCTACGCACAGCTGCTGGAGGAACAGAACCTGCCGGAAGAAAGTGAAGCCTGCGTAGCTGCGCTGCACGGACAAGCTGAGAAGCTTAATTTCTTGATTGCTGCACTCGTAAAGCTTTCTCGTTTGGAGACAGGGATATTCACCTTACATGCCACCTCAAATGCAATCGCACCGATGCTCCGGGATGCTGGAGAGCAATTTATGTCAGCGGCTGCGCAAAAGGGAATTGAACTAACGCTTGCTACTACCGATGCTTGCGCCGTATATGATTACAAATGGACTGTGGAGGCCTTGTGTAATCTAATCGATAATGCATTAAAATACACGCCCTTTGGCGGCAAAATACACATTTCAGTGATAGAGTATGATCTGTTTTGCCGTATCGATGTAACTGATACCGGTATCGGAATTGCAGAAGAGGAACATGCTAAAATATTCACACGCTTCTACCGTTCCAGGTCGGTCAGCGATCAAGAGGGCGTTGGGATCGGACTTTACCTGACCCGCCAGATATTAACCGGACAGGGCGGTTATATGAAAGTGTCCTCCGCTTTCGGTCATGGGTCCACCTTCTCCATGTTTCTTCCAAGAGAATTGTAAGATGATATAAAAGTAAGCTTCAAGTAAGAAACACCTCTTTATACTGTAAGAATGTAGGTAATTGCGTAGCTCATTAGTAAGTAATTGCGCAGCTCATTAACGGAAGGTATTGTATACACCGAAGATACTGTTTCGAAGCGGAAGCTAAGCCCGAAGGAAGCATTAGAACAAAGGAGTCGTATCTGAATCTAACCACATAACTGAAATGGAATTCTGCTGCATCATTCTTACAGTTTTGTTATAATTGCTTTACCGCTGGAAAGATTCTGGAAATAATCCTATGTTAAAGTCTGTATTATGGAATTAAAATTCCTATGGATTAGGGTGCGTATGAACACTGCTTGAACCAGGTCACCTGGTAGAATCAGCTTTTATACCTGCCCTAGTATAATACAGACTTTATCTTTTGGAGGTATCTCTCATGACTATTTTACAAACAAAGGAATTGAAAAAGAGTTACGGCACCGGAGAAACGGCCGTACATGCCCTGGCAGGCGTTAATCTGCAGGTGGAAAAAGGAGAATTTGTAGCAATTGTCGGAACCTCCGGCAGTGG
>JAEWMZ010000081.1 GCA_023392995.1 Bacillota bacterium | reverse complement strand
TTCCTACAATGGCGGAATACGTAAATTGATTTGACGGCTCCTTTCCTCCTAACACCTTCAGTGCCGCATTGATCCAATTATCACTTGCGAAAAAAGCTTCGTAGGGCTCTGACTTATATTTATAAGGCGCTGTCATTGTAAGCATGTGTTTGATTGTAACACTCTGAATCCCTTTTTCCCCTTCTGCTATCCTATCATCCGGAAAGAACTCTAACACCTTCTGTTCTATGCTTTTAATATATCCTTTCTCAATGGCTATTCCAATCAAGACAGAAAAAATACTTTTTGTTACTGATGCTACATGAACGGCGTCCTCCGCACTATATCCGTTAAAGTAACGTTCATATAAGTTCTTACCGTCCTTTAAAACAATTATGCCGGTAGTATTGTTATAGCTGTTGGCTACTAGCTTCTCCAGCCACATCCTTTTTCTATGATCCATTCTTATATTCATACTCCTAACTACACAAATTAGTTAGCACAAAGTCCAACCCTTCTTATTTCAATTATCTTTATTTTTCAATTATTTTTATTTCTCACCTCTATTCCTTGCTACCTACTGTACAAATCACGGATAGCCATCAGTAGGCACCGGATTCTCAGCAATGATGTTTGATTCCTTTTCAGCCTTTCTATAAAAAATATGACGATAACTTCTTCTTTGATTGAACTACTGTACTCCTCTTAGAGAAACTTCCCTGTTTTGGATTTTGGATTCGTTCTGAGCATCTTTGGTGTTCCCTCTGCAATGATCTCACCTCCCTTGTCTCCTCCTTCAGGGCCAAGTTCAATGATATAATCGCAGCACTTTAAGACCTCAACGTTATGTTCAATGACAATTACTGAATTACCACCCGCCACCAGCTGATCTAGCAGTTTCATCAGCAGTGCCGTATCATATAAGCTAAGCCCGTTGGTTGGTTCATCCAGTACATAGAGCAGATTGCCCTTGCCCGGTCGCCCCAGCTCCTTGGCAAGCTTCACCCTTTGCGCCTCTCCGCCGCTTAAAGAAGAAGTCGGCTGCCCAAGGGATAGATATCCCATACCCATCTGCGCTAAGATACAAAGCGGCTTCACTATGCTGCCTTCCCCAGCAAAAAAGGAAATGGCCTCCTCAATGCTCAGCTCTAACACCTCCGCAATGGTTTTCCCCCCATACTTAATCCTAAGGCTTTCTTCCTGAAACCGTTTACCCTGACAGCTGGGACAAATCTTGTCAACTGAAAAATCTGCGGTTAAATAAATCCTGTCATATCCGCTTCCGCCGCAAGCAATACAGGCTCCTTTGGAATGAAAGGAAAAATGCCCAGGACTCATATTTCTTAAGATTGCTTCCGATTGCTTTGCAAAAAGCTCCCGTATCTTATCCCAGATACCGATATAGGATGCGGGTGTAGAACTCGCATTCCTTCCAATAGGTTCCTGCGAGATCTTTACAAAGCCACTAATTCGTTCCACTCCCCCTATACCACTCATAGTCCCGTAGGTTCCAGCAGCTGTTTGCTTCGTTTTACTTGCACTGACAAGGCGTTTTAACAGCGTCTCTTCAATCAGAGAGCTCTTACCGCTCCCAGACACTCCGGCGATCCCAACCAGGGCGTGGAGCGGGAATGCCACGGTTAAATCCTTCAAAAAATGAATATTCGCATGTTCCAGTATGATACAATCATCTTGATCAAGCGCTTCCTTTCTAACTGTTCGTTCCGGCATCAAGTGCTTGCCAAAAAGGTAGCTGCCAAGCAGCGTATCCGCCTTCCTATATTCTTCATAATCCCCCTGGAATTCCACGGTTCCGCCTTGTGTCCCTGCCCCTGGACCAATCTCGATCACATGGTTGGCATGAGAAAGCAGCTCCTTATCATGCTCCACTACAACTACGGTATTCCCCATATCTCTTAATTCTTCCATAGCTTTGATCAGGTTTTGCTTCTCCGTAGGATGTAAGCCTGCCATTGGCTCATCAAATACATAGATCAGGGAATCCAGACCAGAATCCAGATGAAGCTGTAAAAAGATTCGTTGCAGCTCACCCCCGCTTAAGGAGGCTATTTCCCGGTAAAGCGTCAGATGTCCCAAGCGAAATTGCATCAGCCGGGTTAGCTTAGCCTTCACTCGCTTTATCACGTTTCTGCCAAACTGGGACAGCTCTTCCTCGGGTATCCTGCTTATAAAATGCGCAAGGCCGGAAAGGGTCAGCTGTCCCAGCTCGCCAATCTGCTTTCCGTTAAGCGTTACATTTCTCCCGGCTTCACCAAGCCGTTGTCCCTGACAGTCCGGGCAGACGGTCTTTTCATAGAATTCTTCTACCTCCTCGCCCTTGTCATAAGCATTTCGCAGTATCCGCTCCAAACAGTAGCTCTGTTTCCCATTATCAAAGGTTCCATAGACTACCTCTCCCCTGATATCTTCCGGAAGCTCCCAGAAGGGGGTCTCAAAATACCTTCCATACCTCTTCTTTAGCAGCTGCAGGAAGCCGGGCGTTACCTGCAGCTGCTCATAAACCTTCGATAGTACGGTTGCTCTATCTGGTATCAGGTGTTCCAGATTAACCTCATAATAAGCACCTTTACCCTGACAGCTTAAACACATACCCTCCGCTGTGGTATAGAGAAAGTCTCCTGGTGAGAGTTGCTCCCCTGGCTCCTTCCCTGCTTTTGCGTCACTGGCATATACAAGAGCCAGGAGGTTCAGTATCCTGGTCTTGGTGCCGACGGTAGAACGGGAATTACTCTGTCTTATGGTATTCTGGCGGACTGCAACCGTTGGACCGATGCCTTCCAGCTTATCGAATCGATCCTCGTTATCAAGTCCCGCCAGAATGCCAATGGAACTTAGATACTGATTCTTGCCTTCTTCAAATAATAGATCGAAGGCAAGACTGGATTTACCGGAGCCGCTGATCCCGGTTATGACCACCAGTTTACGTTTCGGAATTGTTAGATTGATGTTTCTTAGATTATGAATCCGTGCTCCTTGAATCTTGATTTCTTCCATATCTTCTCACCTCTGAACAAATTATAAGCCAGACGGCTACGAAGCTGCAAAAAAGCATTTCGCAATTGCCTGAGCTCGATTCAAGTGTATCGTACAAAAGCGCTAGACTCTTGAATCTTTACAGCAGGTTAGAAATGAATGGGCTCAATAGGAATATAAATGTCCACCTCATGGATATGCAACTCATCGGTTTGGGGATTGTTGCAATACACTTCAAAGGGATTCGAGTTTCTTGGAACATAACCACTGCCCGAGATCCACTCCCGATACATGTAATTCCAGGCATCACCGTACTGTTCCCGCTGAATCCGAAAATGTCCCACCGCATACAAGCCCCCCGCTAAGTACATCCTTCCAAGGATTCCGTCCTCCAGAATCCGAACGTCCTCCGGCACTGTCAGACAGATGCTGGTGCGAAACTGCGTCTCCTCTCCAAACTCCGGATTGTCATGATACATTGCAAGCAACCAGTTCTGGTCATCCACTAGTAAATTCTGCTGTATTGCATGCTCGTACAATGCCTCTAGAAGTCTTGGATACTCCTTCGCCAGGGTTTCATAAGTACCCGTATGTCTGACATAAGCGACCTGCTTCTCCTCCAGATTAATATAGGAAATCTGCCCGGTAACGGGAAATGGATTGTCTGCCCAATCATTCTTTGCTGTGCTCTTATTGTATTCAGATAATAAAAAAGAATCTTTGCAATTCTTGCTATATTCCTTCCGGTAATCTCTCGGACCGATGCCATAGAAGTTCTTAAAGGCTCTGGAAAATACGGCTGAATCTGAAAAACCCAGTCCATAGGCTATATCCGTCATGTTTATATCCGTCCGATGAGCCAGTAAAAACAAAGCCTGTTCCATGCGAATCCGGTTCACATAATGAGCCAGGGGCTCCTGTAATATGCCTTGAAAGATACGGCTGAAATGATATTTGGAAAACCCGGCTGCCCCCGCAAGCTCCTCAACGGACAGAGGCTTTCCCGTATGCTGCTCAATGTAATCCTGAACTTTATGAATCCTTCGTAGGTATTCTTCCTCGCATCTATGGTCTGACATATGATTCCCTCCTGTTCCTAGTTAATGTCAGTATAGCAGAAATGATATTGCAATGCGATTCATACTTCGCTTTTTCCTCGATGGAATTATGCCTAAAAGTTGAATAAACCCTCAACAATATAAAAAACCCCTCAAGGCAGTTCGTAACTTCATACGTCCTACTTTGAGGGATTATCTCAATCGAAAGTTTACTTTTTTATGGTTCCTTTCCAGCATGGTCGCTCAATGCCGAATGTGAAATGTTCTGCATTTCACACTATACTATGCTGTTTCGCAATTGCCTAACTTTACACCATTATGCAACTGGGGTTGTAAAGTTCCATGCCGTCATTATTATAGTCATTATTATTATACTTAAAGTTGAAAGTATATGGCTTAATTTTATGGATTTGACTTGTTTATTTATTATAGTTGAAATAAACCTGAAAACTATCAAAATAAAGGATATTGATAACAAAATAATATTTAGGTAAATAAAAAAATTAGTAGCTACTATTGATGGTGAAGTATTTATCTCTAATAGATACTTCACTAATAAAATTTGATTTAATGTAATTGCAAAACCCATAAGGTTTAACAATACTGATATTACTCTTTGTTTTTTTTCCCCCTTTTTATATGTAAGTTTCTTTTTCCTTTTTAATACAGTGCTAATGATAAGAAACAAAGGATACAGGATAAATGCTAAACTGATTATGAAATATAGAATCCCCTCAGAAACTAAGAACAAATTAGTATCAGGCGGCTTGATTCTTAAGTATTCTTTTCCTCCTACACCACCCTCATTTATCTTTGAAATATTGCTGTCTTTATCTTTCACAAAAAATATTTTATTACGTACCATTTTCACTACATCTGATACATGCTCATCCGTAAGTTCATATAAATAAGGTTTCGTTTGTACAAAGGTTAAGCCTTTAAACATAATCGTATTATTATCAATTGCTTTTACTTTATCATTTCCACTTAAAACTCCGGATAATTTTGTTATATCAGAATAATTTCTGCGTGAAGTTAAAAATTCCATACCATCTAATTCATGTGAATCTGGTAAATTTATTCCTGCACGAATTTGCTTTGGTTCATTCGCACCTAACAGCTTTTTGGTTAATCCATAAGTAACATTTATCTCTCCTGCATTATTAGTCAAAATAATTAGTCCAGTTTTAGTTGAGGGAGAAAATGACATTAATGAAGTAAAACCTGTTTGAGCACCTCCATGTTGGTAATATAATACACCATCTTTATATTCCCAAAATCCGTGAGCACACCCGGTCATATCATTATTTGCTCGATAGGTAGTTGTAAATAATTCATTCTGTATTCCTTGTCCTTCAAAAAGTGGCGTCTTATCTTTCATAAAAGCTATTGCAAAATTTGCAAGGTCAGTTACTGTTCCATTTAAAGAGCCATCTGGATAATCATCTACATATGTCCATGAACTTTTATTTAAATTACTATCATACCCCTTTGCCTTATTATCAACTATATAGCTTATGTCTTCATATCTTGGATTAGCTGTAGTGCTTGTCATCCCAATCACATGGAATATATTTTTTTCTAAATAATCATACAACTTTTCACCAGTAACACATTCCACAATATATCCAGCTAATGCAGCTCCAAAGTTTGAATAAGCAACTACTGTTCCTGGTTTATATACCTGTTTAGGCATTGATTTCAAAAGAGCATCTCCTAAATTATCAGATAATTCATCTTGACTAAATACATCTCCGCCAAAATACCGCTCTTCAAAGCCTGCAGTATGATTCATTAAATCCAGCATCGTAATTGGCTTTTCAAAGGATAACTTATGTTTTAGCTTTTTTACAAATTCCTGGGGTAAATAATCAAGTATATTTCCATTTAAATCAATTTTACCTTTTTCTACCTGTTGCATAACAGCTGTCCATGTGAAAAGCTTACTGATAGATGCAAATTCAAAAACAGTTGAATTTGCATTAACCTTTTTCTTGTTTTCTTTATCTGCGTATCCATATCCTTTCGAAAATACAATTTTTCCATCTTTGATAACTGCTATGGCCGCCCCCATTGCCGTTTTACCTATATATTGAGACATATAATTGTCTATTGTTTTTTCAATTCGCTCAAATGACATTACTTGAACAAATGGAGTTTGGGCAGCATATACATTTACACTAGGAACTAAAAGCATATTTATTAATATGCTTATAATTAAAATTCTTATAATGAATAATTTTTTCATTTTATCCTCTATTCTTGCGCACGCTCTATGGGCATACCAAGTTTTTGATGCGCAATCACAAACTTGTGGTTGAAAAATTTATTTTTCCACCTATTCCCATTATTTAAAGTTGAAATTTATTATATTATCCTAATGACTGGTTATCACGAGAAAATTGAATTATAAACTCGGTACCCTTCCCCAGTTCCGAATGGACTTTAATATTTCCATTGTGCTTCTCAATAATTCTCTTCGATATAGTTAACCCCAATCCTGACCCACCATCACTAGGTCTGGTAACATCTCCTCTGATAAACTCACGGAATGCATTTTCTTGAAGTTCTTTTGACATACCTATTCCATTATCTCTAATTTTAATTATGATGGAATTTTCCTCTTCTAACAGTTCCACGGATATTATGGTTCCTTTTGGATTATATTTCAAACTATTACTCAATAGATTTGTAATGGCACGATCCATTTCTATCCTTGCAATCGGGAAGATAATTTCTTTTTCCGGGATATTCAAATCCAAATCAAATCTCTGCTCTTCGATCTCAATAAAGCACGAAGCTATCGTTTCTCTTAGAAATTCAGCTAAATCCGTTTCTTGTTTCGCAATTTCATAATTTTCCATATCCAGCTTAGAATAAAGAAATAACTCATTCACCATTTCATTCACCTGAAGTGATTTATCAACGATGTACTGAAGGTATTTCTTTTTATCACTATCTTCCATTATCATGTCTTCATTTAAGGCCTTTGCAAAACCATAAATGGTAGTAATTGGTGTCTTTATATCATGGGATATATTCATTATCATTTGCTTTTTTCTTTCACTTGTTAGTTTTTGCTCTGTTTCTAAATCTTGAAGTTTCTCAAGCATTGTATTAAAAGCATCTCGTATCATAAGAAATTCCTGCTCTGCTTCAAAATCCATTTTTATTCTTGAGTTATCCTCTGTCATTTTCTGAATTCCCTCCGTGATCATTTTTAAGGATTTTATGATTTTACGGTAGGTCAACCTGCTGTATAACATGATGTTAATTATAATTAAAAAGGAAATCACCAGAAGACAAGCAACAACAAAAAACTCAATTGCAGCTATGGAATTATCGATTGGATCGTTTACTGCCATATAGATAAATAAGGATCCCAGCGATTTTTGAGGAATCTTTACAATGCAAAAATAATCTTTCCCTTCCACTCCTTTAAAGCTAGTAATAGAATAACTGTAGCCATTCAGATGATATCCCGGGGTAGCCATATTAAGTAGTTCCCTCTGTGAATAATTGAATTTATCATCTTCCTTGGTTCCAATAACATGGATTACATCCCTTCCACGTACAATTTCAACCCAACCTTTTAAATCTGTGATAGATTCTGAATCAATATTCTTATAATCGGGACGCACAATTCTACTGGCGGATATGACAGATGGTATCTGTCCCTTCCCAAATAGAGACACACTCAGCAATGATATGAGAATAACCCCGAAGACTAGAGTAATAACTAATGATACAATAAAAACAATATAATTATGAATTAATGTTCTATGTAGACTTTTTGATCGGATTCTCAATCTTACCGTCCTTCGCTATCAGAGCGACCTTCAAATTTATACCCTAAGCCTCTGACTGTTTTTATATAGTACGGGTTTTTGGGATCATCTTCAATTTTCTCACGAATATTACTCATATGTACCATTATAGTGCTGTCATCTGAATTATAAGGATCCTCCCATACTCGTTCAAAAATTTGTTTCTTTGTAAACACTCTACCTATCTGCTGCATTAACATGGATACAATTTTGAATTCTGTAGAGGTAAAAGAAAGTTCCTTCCCACACTTTTTAATAACACAACACTCCGAGTCAAGAGTAATGTCCCCAGATGTGATTATTCTCTTCGTCTTTTCTTGAGATATCACTTGATTAAGCTGATAAAATCTTCTAATCTGTGATTGAATTCTTGCTGTTAATTCCAGCGGGTCAAAAGGTTTTGTAACATAATCATCTGCTCCTAGACCAAGTCCAAGAATAATATCATTTTTTGTATTTTTTGCTGATAAAACAATAACCGGAATGTGGTACTTTTCTCTAATCCGTCGTACCAGTTGAAAACCATCCATACCTGGCATCATAATATCAATAACCGCAAGATCACATCCTGACCCCTCAATCAACTTCCATGCGGTAAGCCCATCATAAGCTTTTATTACTTCAAATTTTTCTTTTAATAAATAAATTTCAATCAATTCAACAATTTCCTTTTCATCATCTGCAATTAAAATTTTTCTTCCCACAAATTTATTATTCTCCTCCCTGCATACCATAATTTATATTTACTAATAGTGATTATATATTTAATAGATTAGAAAATAAAGATCATCTTTACTTTCCATCATGTTTTCCATGACATAATTGAATATTACTGTACCAGTGCGACAAGTATACTCTAAATTTTTAGATAAGAGTCGTCCGCTATCTTCTGATCAAGATTTATAAACTTTTTAATAATGTGAATTCAAGTCAGGATAAAGATGATTTATATAAAGGATAACATAGAAATCTGAAGTTGTTCTAAACTCAACCTAAAGATTACCTTAAAATGCTCAATGGTGGTTTCTTTTTATCTGCTATAATTAAAAATGCCTACCAGCTACTGCCGGTAGGCATCATACAACAAGTATCCTCAAGCAAAAGCCATTGAAGTAAGTCCCTTTATAACCAAACCAGTTCTTTATCAGCCATTCCAAATAATTGATGACATTCTTTACTAGAGGCCTTCAAAATACGTATTTATATCGTTATATTACATATGAAAGTGTTATTTACAATAACTTTTCAAAGAGTTTCACAAGTTCATACCAAAGAACTGCACAGCCTGCAATTAAGACTGCTTCAAAAAACTGTGCCACTGACAAATGTTCCAGCTTAAGAAAAGGAGCCATTGGCGTATAAAGGATGATAAGTATCCCCATCAGTGTGATGATATTTACCGCCCACATAACCTTATCCTTCATAAGCTTACCGATTGTCTGGAACACAAAATCATGATTAGAACTATTCACCTGCACCAACAGCAGATTAGATAGCATAATTATGACAAGTCCCATAGCTCTGGCAGCCGGTGCATTATCTGCATTATTATCCAACTGAACATAATAGGTGGTAAAGGAGGCTGCAAATATCACCAGCCCCTGAATTATGCTTTTTACAAACAACCTGGTACTGAGTAATTTTTCTCTGGGACTACGGGGCTTTCTGCTCATAATATCCCCTTCCGCCGGCTGTCGTTCCAGCACTACGGAACAAGTAGGATCAATAATCAGCTCCAGAAGAACCACATGTAAGGGAAGCAATAAAATTGCGGAAGGTGTAATCCCAAGGATCGGTGCAAATAAGGATGCAAGTGCAATCGGAATATGAATTGTAAATACATAACCCACTGCTTTTCTGATATTATCGTATATTCTCCTCCCATCCTTAACCGTCTCAATAATGGTGGTGAAATTATCATCCACCAGAATCAGATCAGCTGCCTCTCTAGCAACCTCACTGCCGCGTTTTCCCATGGCGATTCCAATGTCAGCATATTTCAAAGCTGGAGCATCATTGACCCCATCCCCTGTCATAGCCACAATTTCTCCGTTCTGCTGAAAGGCTTTCACAATACGCATCTTATGTTCCGGGATAACCCTCGAAAAGATACTGACATCCTTTACCCGCTCGCAAAGCTCTTCCTCACTCATATGCTCCAACATATCCCCTGTAATGATATGATCACTATTTGGCATTCCTATTTTCTTAGCGATGGAGGCAGCTGTAATCCCATTATCTCCGGTAATCATAACCACCCGGATCCCTGCTTTGTTGCAGGTTGCAATATCCTTCTTCACACTTTCTCTGGGCGGATCGGCAAGGCCAATTAACCCAAGGAATGTAAGTGCAGCGTCTGTTATTTTCTCTGGGATTTCTTCTTCTGTCTTTGGCTTCATCTCAGCTACTGCGATGACGCGCAGACCTTCTTTTGACATTGTTGCAATTTTCTTCTCCACGTCCTCTCTCGTAGAAGCCTCCAAAGCACATAGTGTTAAAATTCGTTCTGGCGACCCTTTTGCTGCAATGATAATCTCACCCTTGCGTTGCCACACATGCCCCATCATTTTCAACTCGTTTGTAAAGGCATATTCCGTAATCAATTTACCTTGAAATAAATCTTCCTTTGTAATTCCCAACTCATTGCAATAGCTTAACATCGCCTTTTCCATGGGATCATATGCATCGGTTTCACAGCCTAACCCCATCACCTCAATTAGTGCATGATTATTCCCATTAAAAGCCCAGGTCTCTTGTACAGTCATCTGATTCATGGTAATCGTTCCTGTCTTATCTACGCAGAGCACCGATACTGCTCCCAGGGTTTCAACCGAAGGTAATCTTCGCACAAGTGATTGCTTTTTGGCCAGCCTCCAGGCTCCCATTGATAAAAAAACCGTCAATATGACTGGGAATTCTTCTGGAATCATAGCCATAGCAAGTGTTATCCCGGATAAAATACTTTCAATTATTCTCGGTCCAAAGGAGTGATCCGGAATATTAAAGTAGGTGAACACGCCGACTAAAGCAAACAGTACAGCGGCTATTCCAGCACATACTTTAACAAGATTTCCTGTCTGCTTTTGAAGAGGGGTTCTTTCCTCCGGCGCAGCAGCAACATTCCTTCCAATCTTCCCGTACTCCGTTGCCTCTCCAATCTTATCTACCAATACCGAAGCCGTTCCCTGCGTAACCAAAGTCCCCGCGTAACAGTAGTCTTTTCTCCAATATTCCAGGGTTTCTATTGCCTCTTTGAAAGCTATTGGCTTTTTGGCCTCTGTTGCATCTTTGCCTTCTAATGCCTCCTTGGCAACTACTTTCCATACACCTTCCGCTTCCCCTGTTAACGATGACTCGTCAACGCATAAATCGTTGCAACGAAGGATTCTTCCATCCGCAGGAATTTTTACTCCCTCCTGAATCATCATCAAATCCCCTGGTACCAAGTCACTGCTGGCGATGATTGTTTCTTTTCCATCACGGATCACAGTGATATGCGGTGCGGACAAATCCTTCAAGGCATTCAACGTCTTGTCGGTTTTCCATTCCTGAACAATATCGATGCTGATAATGCCTATGACAAATATCAGCATAATTGCACCGTCTCTTGGTTCTCCAAGGAGAAAATAAATAACTGCTGCGACAAGCAGAAGCAGAAACATCGGCTCACAAAGGATATGGAGCACCTTTTTTAAAAAATTTTCGTTCTTTTGATGCAGAAGCTCATTCTTCCCGTACTGGTCTTGCCGTTTCTTAGCCTCCTCGGAACTAAGTCCATTACGGTTTACTTTGTAGTCTGTCATAAAAGTTACCTCCTTTTCGCCTTTACGGCAATTGTTTGATAGCTCTATGGCACTACATACAACACGCCTTGTTCCTATGGGTATAAAAAAAACACACCAATGGAACATACTACTGTCCCACAGATGTGTAATAATTTACAATCTGCTGCCATGCTCAGTGGCCCGGCCCCATGATCTGATTACAATCAGATGCATCGCCTGCTCAGTTTGTACTGTTGATCACGCATTTCTAATTCGAAATGTAATGCAGTGCAAAGAGATTATTTTTTGCAGTATCATTCTATGCTGATTCTGCAAATGAGTGACTAAATTACAAGGATTTATTATAATTCATTGAGATTCAATTTGCAAACACAATTTTTCTCCTCTAAGATTCCTATTTACCAAGATCCTTCCAGTGACTATAGGCATCGTTCAATTCCATTAAAGCGCTTGATTTATCCTTCGCTGCTATAGCTCCCCGCAGCCGGGCAATATTGGAGGTCAGAAAGTTGATTTCATCCCTTTCCTCACTGAACTGAATCCTCTTTATTACTTTCTTCCAGCCATGATCCAGTTCATCAGCCTCTGTCACCGCCTTCTCCCAATCTTCGTTTCTTACATCGTCCTTCACTTTTTCAAGCATTTGTGCCACATCATCGTTTTTTCCGAAGGGTTTTTTCAGAAAACTTCCGCTTATCATAATGCCTACAAATAACACGAGTGCTACAATCGGAATTGCAACAACAATAAATTTTCTCATATCCCTTCCTCCTTAAAATGGTCCCTTATAATCTCCGATATCCTTTATCTTCTTGATCTTATCCTTATACTTATCCAAATACAGACTACCAGCATCGTTCAGCGTTAATAAAAACACCTCCGAAACATCCTTAACACCCTGTTTTTTCAATTCCTCCATCAGCCATTTTTTATCCTTATTCATCTGACGAAGATTCTCCTCAACCAAAACTCCATCATAGATTAATTCTGTACTAATACCCGTAGGCGTTACCTTAAGGTTCATATCCTTTGGCGTTAGCGGAAGATGTTCCGGCTTTTTTAACACGGAGAGACTTCCGTTGGGTTCGATAATGGCATAATCGACTTCATTCAAATCAAAAATACCCTGGTTTCTCAAAAGCTCCAATATATCTGTAATCCTGAATTTCATTTTCTTCAGGACATTTTCCATGATTTTTCCGTTCATTATAACAATCGTTGGCTCACCTTCGAAAAACTTTGCAGCATATCTCCATTTTAACGTAATTGTCTCCATGAAATAAGCTAAAACTGCCCAGGTTGCAAGACCCACCCAGTGGGGCCAGGCTCGACTGGATAGATCTATTGTTACTTCTGAAGCAATAGACCCAATTGTAATCCCTAAGATATAATCAAAAAAAGTTAACTGGCTAATTTGCTCCTTACCTAATATACGGGCAAAAATAAGCAGCGAAAAATAAGCAATGACAGCTCTTACTATAACGACCAGTGCTTCATTCATAACCTTACACCTCCAAAGTAATTTCAAGTTCTATTATTATGCAAATTAGTTATTTTATTCAAAACAGTTGCCATATCCACACTTTCCAGCTTCTTATTATGCAGAAGGATATGAAATCACCTCAACATCCTTGACAGAAAAGGGAAATAGCAGTAAAATATGAATGAATATAAATTATATTCATTCAAAAAGGGGTATTATTATGGACAAAAAATCAGCACTTTTCGAAGCGGCGAAGGAATTGTTTCTTCAAAAAGGCTTTAAAGATATTAATGTTTCTGATATAACCAAAAAAGCAGGGTTTAGCGTAGGTACTTTCTACAATTATTATGAATCCAAAGAAAAGCTCTTTCTAGAAGTCTTTATCGAAGAAAATCGGCACGCCAAGCAGCTTATGATAGATGAACTGAACTTAAAGGATTCTCCTGTAAAGATTACGCAGGATTATATGATAAAAAGTTTAGAATTCACTAGAAATAATATGATTTTAAAAGAATGGTACGGTGATACCATAGCAAATGAATTACATCAATATTTTGATGATAAAGGCAAAGCTGACGTAAAGTTTATACGGGATCTATTTTCTGATTTATTAGATACCTGGAAGCAGGAAAAAAGGATTCGCCAGGATATTGACAACGAAACCATTCTTTCTATCTTTGATATGCTGGTCTATCTGGATCACCACCAAAAAGAGCTTGGCACTCCTGATTTTCCAAAAGTTATTCAAGTATTAGGAGATTTTATAATAAAGGGGTTCACCACTGTTTAGACAACCAATCGACATCCTGCATTGAGCCACCTCTCGGTCGAATGTCTGTTTCTGTTAGTGTGAAGATAGCAAATCTCAAATTTTTAATTAGGTAATTGCGAAACTCATTAACTGAAGGTATTGTATACACAGCAGATACTGTTTCGAAGCGGAAGCTAAGCCCGAAGGAAGCGTTGGAGCGAAGAAATTGTGTCTGCTGTGTATACAATTGCACAAAAACTATATTGTTTCGCAATTTTCAGTAAATGAAAGGAGGGTCAACATGGCAAAAAAAATCAAAGTATGCAAGCATTGCTCCGGCTTCGATGTAAAGGAGCTGAAAGACTTTGTCCCTGAAAAAGATTACAAGGTTGGCTGCATCAGTAAATGTGCAC
>JAEWMZ010000071.1 GCA_023392995.1 Bacillota bacterium | reverse complement strand
TTCAATTTCTATTATTTGCTTTCGAAACGCTAGGATTCGACAATACTTTCATCTGAAACATATTCTAACCTTAGTATCTTCGATTGTCCATATAAAATTACAAACAAATTTCTACGAAATTTTGCAGTAATTATATCTCCCTTCCGTCAATTCTGCTCCCAGTAAAACGGAATGCCTTTGAACGAAATGATATACAAGTGAGTTAAAGGGATATACGAAAGAATCAGGGTAATCTACAATTAAAAGTATTCAGCCTCATTTTCCTTTCGTAAATTGATGCAAAGTATACTATACCATAAAACCTGTGCAATGATAAGTTTTTTTATATTCTGCATCTAATATTGTGAAGCAATTACAGAACTGTCAGCATAATTTGCATATACTTAAAGCCTAGATGAACTACAGCCTCTTTAAGAATATGCCATCCAAACACATAAAGGTAGGTCATCCTTTACGATAACCTACCTTTGCTATAATGCTCTTTCTCGATTTAGAAGCTTTCTAGAATTAATAGCTATTAATTTAGAATTATTTACTTTTTATCTTGCTAAAATAAGTCTTACTTTCCGCTATAATCACACCACTTAAAGCCAAAAGTGCGATCAGGTTAGGGAATGCCATCATTCCGTTAAATATATCTGCAATTCCCCATACCGCCTGCACTGTCATATAAGGGCCAATAAATACTGCTAGAATATAAAACCAGCGATAAACAATTACCGGCCTTTGAGCTCCATTTACCAAATACTCCACACAGCGTTCACTATAATAATTCCAACCAATAATTGTCGTAAAAGCAAAGAAAATCAGACATATCATTAAAAGAAAGGATGCTACGGTGGGGCTGAAGGGCAATCCGGTGCGGAAGGCCTGATCCGTTACCTGCACGCCCTCCAACCCTATATTCCAAGCACCTGTAATAACAATACTTAATCCTGTCATGGTACAAATAATAATTGTATCAATGAAGGTACCTGTCATAGATACCAAGCCTTGGCGTGCCGGCTCATTTGTCTGTGCCGCTGCGGCTGCGATCGGTGCACTTCCCAGTCCTGATTCATTGGAAAAGATACCTCTGGCAATACCCTTTTGCATCGCTACAATCATTGCTCCTAAGGCGCCTCCCGCGGCAGCCTTTAACCCAAAGGCTCCTTCAAATATTTCTGCAATTGCATGAGGAACAGCACTTGCATTGTTCACCAATAAAATAAAACAAAAGGCAATATAAATAACCGCCATAAAAGGAACCACGATCTGAGCAAAATTAGAAATTCTCTTAATTCCTCCGATCAATACCAACCCGGCACAGATGGTTACCGCTAAACCTGTCATAACTGTCGCATCGGAATATTCTGCCCCAAGAATGGTAATCATCCTTGAATTACCTCCGGATACAAAATTATTAACTGCCGAGGTTATGCCATTAACCTGTGTAATTGTACCAATTCCCATGATACCTGCACAGGCTCCAAAGAAAGCAAAGAGCTTTGCCAGCCAACGAAATTTAGCTCCCATTCCCATCTCAATATAGTAAAATGGACCGCCCAGTACATGTCCATCTTCTGAAACCTTACGAAATTTCACTGCCAATAAACCTTCCGAATATTTTGTAGCCATACCAAAGAAAGCAGCAATCCACATCCAAAATAAAGCTCCTGGTCCTCCAGCTACAATTGCGGTTGCAACACCGACAATATTACCGGTACCAATGGTAGCCGATAATGCAGTACATAACGCAGCAAAGCTGGTTACTTCTCCTGTTCCTCCTTCCTCGTTAAGCACCATATATTTTAGAGCCTTCGGCAAATGCACTACTTGTAATACTTTAAGTCGTATTGTCAAATAGATACCAATTGCCATAATAAACACGATCAATGGTAAACCCCATACCAAACCATCAACCCAATTAATAAACTGATTGAAATCCGATAACATCTTTGTTAGTCCTTTCGAAATAATTTTTTATGTAGAAAAAAGTAAATACAGCAATTATCATACCATCTATCGCATAATTATTCAATACTTTTGCATCTATTTACGTTTTTTTCTCTATAAACCACCGGGCTGAACGCAAAAAAGGCTGAACACCTTTCCGTTCAGCCTTTCCCATGTCTTGTTATATTCCTTAATGATGTTTCTTTGTAATATATCTTTATAATATTTCTATTATAATATTTCTTATGCTAATCCAAGCTTATATTTTATAGTTACTCAAATCCTCCTGGAAATTAACAATCATCTTGTTAAATACATTAATCTGAGCTGTCAGCTCATTAATCTGATCCACATAAATGGCAACATTGGAGCTAGCTTCCTCCGTAGCGGCAGAGTTCTCCTCTGCGATTGCTGCCAGGCTGTGCATGTTATCAAACAAAGCAGCAATGTTATCTGCCTCCACCTTAAGCTCCTGTGAAGTCTCAATCATCAAATCTGATACCGCTTTTAAATTAGAATTTGCATCACTTGAAGTATCAACTGCATTGGTCAACTTATGACTTTCCGCCTCCAGAACATTGTATTGAAGATCAATATCACCGACAACTCCGCCAATACTATCTACAAATTTAGTTAAGCTTTGATTGATTTGATCTACCGCATGATTGGTATCTACGGAAAGACTTCTTACCTCCTCTGCTACAACTGCAAAGCCTCTTCCGGCATCTCCAGCTCTGGCAGCCTCTATGGATGCATTCAATGCCAGAAGATTAATCTGTTTTGCAATAGAGGATACAATAGAAACAATCTGCATCATGTCTACCGCATTTTTGCGGAGCTCATCGCTATTTTTCTTGATCAGATTAAACTTATTGAGTACCGTCTGTATTTCCTTTGCTGTATTATTTACATCATGGAAGCTATTCTCCAGGCGTTCCATTGCGGTCTCAATCTTGTGTTCATTATCCTGACTTTCTTCTGAAATCCGGGTAACATTATTGATGCTGTCACTTAAGATACTAACGGAACGCTCCGTATCCTCCGCTTGAGTGGTAGCCGCAATTGCAACCTCATCCAGCACCGCAGTGATGTCATTGGAGGTAGATTGCATGGTGCCTGCAATATCCGTTACAGAGCGGTTAAAGGTATACATCTCATCTACAATCGCATTAAAGCCAATAAAATCCTTCTGTACTCTTTGCTTAATCCCATTGATTAAATCCATGATCTCTTCATATTCATCTTTGGAACGTACATTAAGATTCTCAATAAAATCGCATTCACTCAACTTCTTCAGTTCCTGATTGATTAGCTTCTGTGGACGGTGTAAAAGCGTGGCTGATATCATTGATATAGCAAAGGTTATTACACCGAGCAGCAGAGTTGTCAGTACCTCTGATTCCAGCAAAAAGGATGCCAGCAGTACAAAAAATGTATTAAAGATGGAAGTTTTTAGAGATACCTTCTTTACGATTCCAAAGGAAAGTAATTGATTAAAACGGAAGCGTTTGGTAAACTGTATTTCACGATCGAAGGTTAATTTAAGCTGTGTCTCTCCCTCTTTTTGACTTACAGCTTCAATTCCTATACTTTCATTAAAGTAATTGGCCACCCCATTGATGAGTCCATATAGGTAATCCTGCATTCCTCTTTTGGAGCGATAAGTAAAGATTATCTCATTCTTTGAGATAGGCAGGACATCTAAGATTGGAGGTACCGCCCCCTTGAAGCGTTTCATAACAATAATATGTACATCATTCATGGATTTCAAAAATTGATAGGCCGACTCATGCCGAAAGAAGCCCGGATAGTTCTTACTAAATGTCTTTATGTTTTGTTCACCCATGATCTTCCATATTTCTTCATGATTTTTTCCGACCAGGTTACCTACTTGATCGACAATACCTGTTGCGACTCTATCCTCTACATCTTCCAGTGGAGAAAATACCACATCTGTATGTAATTTTTGTGACAATAACGCCTTATCTACAACTTCGTTCCCGAATAAAGCTCTGCAGGATGAAACCCAGGATGATACCACTGTTCCCTTCATAATGCCCTCCTTCTCTTTCGTTCTTATGATTTTTATATTAAACTATAATTTGAATAATATCAATAACAATTCTTGTTACTATACTACAAATTTTTGTATTACATTCATCACCATTTACCAAGCTCAGGTAATACCATTCTCCGTGTAGTTTATATATTTTTCAGCTATATTTTTCCTCGCTAAACAAAGCAGATTAAGATATAAAAATAACCTATAAGAATGGGACATAGCTGTTTCATACTGCCATATCCCTTACTTATCTCCTATATTCATCAGACACCGTTTCACTACGGCTCCAAACCTTACTCTTTAGAATCTAATATCTATGCTTCAGACACCAACATTACCGCTATGTATGCCCATACCATTCGTTTCTAACGGTAGCCATTCAAGAACTTTTTTAATATAGGTATTCCAGAAATCCCACTCATGAGCACCCTGTCCTTCAACAAAAGTTGCCGGAATTCCAAGCTTAGTTAAATAATCATAAAAATCTTTATTCGCAGCGAATAAATGATCACTGGTACCACAAGCCATATAGATCTTTGGCAGCTCTGCCTTTTCCTCTACCAGCTTTTTAGCAAGCCACTTGGGGTTCATGTCACTTTCTTCCAGTTTGGTAAGATCTCCAAAGCAGCTTTCTGCATAGCTTCTGCTTTCAATAAAGATGGGAACTTCATCGGTTCTCTTCTCCATCCCCTCAAGTACCAAAGCCGAAGATAATCCGGCAATACAGCCAAAGGTATCATAATACTTTAATCCATTGCGAAGGGCTCCAAAGCCGCCCATGGATAATCCAGCAATATAGGTATCTTCTTTCTTATGTGAAAGAGGAAACATTTTCCGTGTTATCTCCACCAATTCTTTACCAATGAACTCTCCATAATAGTTATTTGCTCCCGGCTGATCCACATAGAATCTATTATCACCGGACGGCATAACCACAACCAGATCCTTCTCCTCTGCCCATCGCTGAATATTTGTTCCCGAAATCCAGTCTGTGTAATTACCAAAAACTCCATGCAATAAGTATAAGGTCTTGTAAGGCTTGTCCTCTCTTACGGGCATACCGGGAAATACCAACTTATCCACGGGTAAAATAACATTCATAGGTACCGTTCTCATGAGTGATTTTGAAATGAAATTAACTTGTATCAACGCCATAATAAACTCTCCTTAAAAATTACTATGTAAACAGCAACATGTTATATCTATTATAATGCAATTTCTTCCTTATTTCCACTCTTTTCTATTTTACCTCAACGCCAAGAATGCGTGCCAGATCCGCTGCCTGATAAGTATCTACAATTGCCCCTCTAAGTTCCCTGTAGCTATCCGATAAGGTAATACCCTCGATTGTACTCTCCCTGAAATCAATCCCTTTTAGGGGTGTCTTAAAAAAGTCAGCATTGCTAAGAGATACATCTTTCAGCTCTATTTCCTTTATTACACTTTCGGCAAGACAGGCTTTTCCAAAATCCGAAGCGTTGATTATAACCTTCTGTAATTTAGAGTGATCAAAGTTGGCATAGGAAAAATTCGAGTCTAAGAATCGAACCTGCTTCATCGTAGTATTTTGAAGCTTACTCCCAACCCCTTTGCAGGATAGGAATTCTACCTGGCTAAAGTATCCGTTTTCAAAGGTGCAATTGGATAAATCACAATGCTTAAAGCGCACATTTGTAAAGCCCGCTTTATCAAAATTGCAGTTAAGGAACCTGCAATGGTCAAATTCCACCTGATTGTAATCAATCCCTGATAAATCTTCTCCGGATAGGTATTCCGAGGAAAATAGCAGCCCTTCCGCGGCACGCTCCAGCTCCTTCAGCTCTATAATCTGATTCAGCATCGGCCCTGCCTCTCTTATGCTTATGATCTGCGGTGCATTTATTTTAATCATTTAGGTTATCTTCTCCTTTATTCCCTTATTTCGTTAGCAATTAATCTATTGTATCATTATTCTATTGTATCGCTAGTCTACTGTACCACTAGTCTATTGTATCGATAGTATACTGTACCACTAGTCTATTGTACCACTAGTCTATTATACCGCTAGTCTATTGTACCGCCAGTCTATTGTACCGTTAGTCTATTTGTATCAATACTCTATTCATTCACTACCCTATTGAATCACTAGTCTATTATATCACTACTCTATTCTATCACTACTTTATTGTATCGATTATCTGATATCCAGCCTGTTGTTTGGCAGCATCCGGTTACTAATTTTACTCCTACCGCTATCATAGCATAATTGACCTGGACAAACAATGCATGAGCAGGCGAATTAAAATCCCCCTTCCCAACCGTCTTTGTGAAAAATTATTATTCTCTGGCTACCTTTTTCTTTCACATGTTGTAAAAGCCTCTTGATCTATAGATTACAGAACAGGTCAGCCTATTTCTCAATACAGCGAAAAAGCACTGTAAGCCTTCGGCCGACAGTGCTTTTTCTTTCTCTATAGGGTATTCCATAATTTCCATCGGTAGTACCATTAGGTAGTACCACCGAACACATGAATCGAAAATTAGGATGGACAGCAAATATATTGATTTTATAATTCATTGTGTTTATTCACAAGGATTACAGTAGAACTTTATCACAATCTTACAAAAAAGTCAATCAA
>JAEWMZ010000056.1 GCA_023392995.1 Bacillota bacterium | reverse complement strand
TCAAGGCTATTATTTCTTTCGAACGCCATATTTATTTTTCTTTGATGAAAAATCAAGAACCACAGTAAAGGTATGTGGTTTGCCGGATTGTAAGCATAATGACAGAAGCTGTAATGCGTTTTTTGATCCTCAGTTATATGATACAAGTAGTATTTGGTTTTATAATGAGCATTTATATATTGAAGGCGTAGAAGAGAAAGATAAAAAAACTCATTTTTTATATCAACTTAGTCAGGATGGCGGTGAAAGAAAGCAAATCTGTTATTTGTTTAAAACAGAGAAATTTTTAGATTATAGTTTGATGATACATCGTGGATACGCATATTATTGCAATAATGAAAAAAACGATCTGACAAATGACAGTTATATAATATATCGTGTTAAATTAACAAATGGCAGCAAACCGGAAGAAGTGTATCGTTATCATGGAGTGGGAGCAAGTATTTATAGAATTCGCGGTTATGGTAATCAAATCTATTTTCAGGCAGGAGCTTATAAGGATAAGCAGGGTAACAGTTATTCCAGCAATCTTTATCGAATGGATATCAGTTCAGATTCTGTAGAGACGGTTTTGGAAGATGTATGGCCAAATGACTATTTTATAAGTGATAATAACTTGTATTATTTTACAAAAGACAATAAATTAATTCAAAAAAACCTAGATACGAAAGAAGAGACAGAATTATATCAATCAACTTATAGAAGTGATCTTTCTTATGATGGGAAACATATTTTTATTGACAATGGCATGGAGTTGCAGATTACCCGAAAGGAATTAGCTAGTCGTGAAATTTGTGTTCTTGATATGGCTGGTAAAAAGGTTGATACGATAAAGCTATCAAATGCAACAGAATGTTTTTTTGGAGATGACAAATATTTATTTGCAGTTTTTGATGGTGTACTAAAGGCTTTTGAAAAGAATCAAATAGGGAAGGAAACAAAAGAATGGCTATTATTACAATAGAATCGAACATCAAGAGCTAGCCTTTACTATGAAAAAGCGGAAGATTCCTTTGCCTACAGGAATATTCTTTAAACGAAGCAGGATTATTCAAAGCTAAAAGATGTTAATGTAACCTTTGGTATTGATCAAACAAAGCATATATCGGAGGAAATAATAGCATGAAAAGGAAAAAAGTATTTTTAATCATTTTAGCAGTCTGCATCACATACCTTCAATCCTGTAAAAATATAAGTGATGAGGGGTATACTTCGGGAGATTTAAAAGGCGAAGAGTATCAGGAGGGCTATGATTACCAAAAATATTTTACTAGTACCAAAATATGCAAATCAGATCAGGGCTATTATTTCTTTAGAACATCATACTTATTTTTCTTTGATGAAACATCAGGGAAAACAGTAAAGGTGTGCGGCTTGCCCGATTGTAATCATAATGACAGCAGTTGTAATGCGTATTTTGATCCAATGTTATTTAATACGGTTAGTATTTGGTTTTATAATAATCAGTTATATATTGAGGGG
Organism: Bacillota bacterium; assembly: GCA_023392995.1. GTDB lineage: Bacteria > Bacillota > Clostridia > Lachnospirales > Lachnospiraceae > Mobilitalea. The sequence goes on along the minus strand of JAEWMZ010000056.1, from coordinate 7,176 downwards.
GCAGAAGAAAAGAACAGTAAATTGCATTATTTATATCAACTTAGCCAAGATGGCAGTAAAAGAAAGCAAATCTGTTATTTATTTAAAACAGAAGAAGATTATGTGGATTTTAGTTTAATTATACATCGTGGATTTGCATATTATTGCAACTATGGAAAAAATGATTTGACAAACGAAAGCTGTACTCTATATCGTGTTAAATTAACAGAGGGCAGCAAACCTGAGGAAATGCATCATTATAAAGGAATTGGCGCAAGTATATTTAGGATTCGTGGCTATGGTAATGATATCTATTTTCAAACGGGAGAATATGAAGATAGGCAGGGAAACAGTTATTCCAGTGGTTTTTACCGGATAAATATTAGTTCAAAAAAGGTAGAGGCTATTGCGGAAGACTTCTGGCCTAATGACTACTTTGTAGATGGAAATTATTTATATTATTTTTCAAAAGACAATCAGTTAATTCGGATGGATTTGAATACGAAGGAAACGGTAGAAATATATCAGGCCGTTTGTAGAAGCTATATTTCCAATGATGGAAAATATCTTTATATTGACAATGGTATGGACTTGTTGATTCATCAGAAGGATTTATCCAGTCGTGAAATTTGTGTTCTTGACATGACTGGAAAACAAATTGATAAAATAGCTCTACCGAACGTGGTAGAATGTTTTTTTGGAGACAGCAAGTATTTATTTGCAATTTTTAATAACGAAATGAAAGCTTTTGATAAGACTCAAATCGGAGAGAAAACAAAAGAATGGCTTTTATTACAATAGAATCGAAGGGAGAGATTCTATGGAATGGAAAAGAATAATATACCAAAGAAAATTTATACTATTTATCATATCAATTCTTATCATAAATTTCCTGCTATTTGTAAGAGAGCAGGTAGGGAGTGGAAATTTTGAAGATTTGCTGACACAAAAGAAAATTCGTACGGAATATGTTGAGTTATGCAGGAATATGGGAGACGTAGATTCGGCAGCTAGCCTGATTGCAGATAAGATGAAAGAAAATGAAGTTTTTCTTTCACTCCTTTACTACAAAGAGCTAGAAAATGATTATCCGAAAGATTATGAGGAATTTGGTAGCAAGGATGAAGCCGAGCTGAGTAGGACGCAGCCTATCATCAGCAGCAGATTTGATGAGAAGGTAAATTCCTTGGAGGAAAATGAGCTTTTGGCAGGACAACATGTACTAAGTGATATATTAAAGGAATTGGAGTACCTGAAATCATATGAGGAGTACGTGGATAATATTCATGAACAAGCCTCGGATATGAGGAATATCAGTATTTTCAGTAACAAAGGATCCTTCGCCTATCGTAATATTCTTAAGACAGAACACGATTTTTCCAAGCTGAAGTTTGTTAATGTGACTTTGGGTAACGACCGTCCTATCACTTCTGTCGTGAATTATGGAACGAATCATTATATGCTTCTACTACTTGTGGCGGCACTCACATTGCAACTGACAAAAGAAAGACAAATTGGACTTTGGACTTTGATTCATTCTACAAGGAGAGGAAGGGCGTATTTATTTATAAATAGGTGCGTAGTTCTTTTTCTGGGAACCGCTATAATGACAATAGGCAATTATCTTGGATTATTTCTTGTCAGTAGGCAGATCCATGGTGAACTTGATTTTGGAAGAAGTGTTCAGTCGGTAGAGCAGTTCCATGAGATTACTGCCAACATATCAATAGGAACTTTTATAATACTCTTAATTGCAATAAAGATCGTATTGTTGTTTCTTCTCTCATTATTGATTTGGTTTGTACATTGTTCTGGGGATAGCAAGGTATTGCAGTTGGGGTTTTTGGGAATTGTGCTTGGGGTGGAGTATGTGGCTTATCGATGGATTCCGCCCTTGAGCAACTGGAATAGTGTAAAGTATATCAATTTATTTCATTGCATTAACCCGACTGAAATCATGATATCATACCGGAATCTTCTCATTTTTAATGTGCTAGCTAATTTAAAAGTATTATTTTTCTTTGCTTTTGCTGTCTTCTTATTATTACTTATATATGGTTGTTATGTTACTAATGTTAGGAAAAAACCAATACATCCTGTTGCAAAATGCATTCAATATTCTCGAGATTTAATGAATAAACTTCCTATGGGAAAGATTAGCTTGTCATTATTCTGGACAGAATTGTATAAATTGATGATTCTCCAAAAAGGAGGATTGATATTACTTTCACTACTCTGGCTACTATTAAGCAGTTTTGATACGCATGAATTATACTACAGCAGTGAAGAAAAGCTGGTGAATCAATTCTATGAAGAAATGGGTGGGGCTCCCAAAGAGGCTGTATATACCTATATAGAAAATTTAAAGTCAAAATTGCAGAGTGTTGAACTGGAATATCAGGAAAAAGCTAATTTATACAGTCTAAATCAGATATCTTCCTATGAGTATGAAGAGGCATCATTAAAATATATGGGTTATGAAGGCCAAAGAAAAGCATTAATGATAATTCAGAACCGTATGCAGTATATAAAAGAATTAAAAGATGAAACAGGGAGTCAGGTATGGCTGGTAAATCCCAGAGGATATGAATACTTAATGGGTGAAGATGCCTTTTCAAAGCATGCAATTACTGCTTTTGAAGCTGTTTTTTGCGTTATTTTGCTCATAAGTGGTATATTTTCTTTTGAAAAGTCTTCTGGTTCCATCCCTCTTGTTCGCTCTACGCAGAAGGGAAGAACAGCATTATTTCGTATAAAATTAAAAACAGCGGCAGTAATAGTTTTTCTGATTTGGTTTTTTATCTATGGGTTTGAGCTATGGAATGCATATCATTATTACCGTTTATCTTATCTGGATGCGCCTATACAGAGTTTATCTATATTTCGAGATATCACCTTCAGTATTCGTATTGGAACTGTATTGGCAATCGTATACTTGTTACGATTGCTATTACTTCTGGCAACTGCAGCCATAGCAATTTTATTATCCTTAATATTGAAGGATAATAGCATACCAGCAAGTGTTGCAGCACTTTTGTCGACCTCGTTTCTATATATTATTGGTTTGTCAGGGTTTTCTAATACGACCATTGTGTTACCAATCGGTTTTTATGAGATACTTTTGCGTGGAATCAAACCAGCAAACGTAATTGTAATATGTTCGCTATTGATTGGCGGAGGAAGCAGTATTTATCAATCACATAGAATTTGGTGCGGGCATAGTAAACTGAGAGGAAAGGGAAGTGATTCTATATGAAAATGGAAATTGTTGAAATTGAAAAGAGATATGGATCCATAATAGCTTTAAAGCATATTAATGCAAGCTTTGAAGAGGGCATTTATGGATTATTAGGAGCAAATGGAGCTGGTAAAAGTACGCTTTTGAACCTGATTACGGATAATGTAGAACGTGATAAGGGAAGTATCCTGCTGGACGGAAAAGACATTCTGAGTCTGGGTGCAACATACCGCAGTCTGATTGGGTACATGCCCCAGCAGCAGGGGTTTTATGAACAGTTTACAGCCAGGCAGTTTTTAAAATATATGGCTAAATTAAAAGGAATATCGAAAAAGACTGAAAGAAAAGAAATAGAAAAGCTTCTGGACAGAGTTCACCTGACGAAGGAAGCCGATATGAAGATCAGTGGGTTTTCAGGGGGGATGAGGCAAAGAGTATTATTAGCACAGGCGCTTTTAGGAGATCCGAAAATACTGATCATGGATGAGCCCACTGCTGGATTGGATCCGAAAGAACGGATCAGTTTTCGCAACATGGTATCTGAGCTTTCTACAGATAAAATTATTATTTTTTCAACACATATTGTTGAAGATATTGAGTGTATCAGTGATTATGTATTGTTGTTAAAGGCGGGTGAATTGATTAAGTTGAACACTCCTGGCAAGTTAATTGGTTCTGTGGCGGGAAAGATAGGAGAATTATGCTGTAGTAAGGAAGAATTGTTTGAATTGAGGTTAAAATATCCTTCTGCTATTGTTCTTCAGAGGGGGGATCAGCTGAGAATAAGGATTGCTGGAGATGTTTTACCGGAAGGGTTTATACAAGTTGATGATATAGGTTTGGAGGATGTCTATTTATACTATTTTGAATCAGCCTCATAAAAGAAGCTCCAAAGTAAGGTATCAGCATGATAGAAAGCATATGCAGCAGGACATAAAAGGAGCCAGGAGTTATTGTATGCTGAAATGTTTTCATAACTTAATACAAAGAATCAGTAGGAGAATAAGAGCAGTTACGGTTGATGGTAACTGCTCTTATTTTAAGACTTTGTAGCTATTCATTTTCTTCAAAAACGAATACCAAATTGTAGCCTTATTAAACATATTTGTAAAACCTGGTGTTTCATAATTTGTCATTTCCATGATATTAATAAGTTCCTGCTAATCAGCGGGTGTATTTGAATTATAAGAAACTAAAATGGCACCATCTTTACTACTGATATCTACTCTTTGATTTTTAGCATCCTGTAAAAATATTTCTTGCTCCTTAGTTGTCAAAGAATAATAATGTAATTCCAAAATGTCATCCGGTGTTATACTTATATTTCCTTTTGTATGATTTGGTAAGTAATACATTAGAATAAAAATATGATTGCTACCTTTCATCATAAAATGGTAAAATAGATTGAATAAGCAAGAAAGCAGCAGTATAAGTAATATCGATAATAAACATGATACTGCCAAGGAGAACAAATGAAAGAAATACTACAATTACCACAACAGTTTTGGAGTGTATTCAGCTCCAGGAATCGCTACATCTATATGGAAGCACTGTTGACAATCTATGATGAATACTTATATAATGACTACTTCCTCACCAAAGAAACCTGTATCCAGTTGATTGCGGAGCGTTTTTCTGACCGTATTGTGGATATATCTGCCGATGATGAGGAACAGGATGCAGATAGCATGGAACCTATGGCTACAAAAATACTAAACCGTCTAATACGCTTTCACTGGCTGAAGAAGGTGGAGGATTACAGCGCCTTTAAGTCGAATGTGATTATACCGGATTATGCGTCCCATTTTATTGAAACCATAAAGAGGATATTGAATCCTGGCGAAGATGACAAGGATTTGTACATACAGAATGTTTATACGAATATCTATTCCTTCTATCATGATGCAAAAGCAGGAATGGAGCTTTTGAAGGCCGCGAGAACGAATACCACAAGATTGAACAGATCCTTACAGGACATGCTTCATAATATGGATCAGTTTTTTGGCGCGCTTTTGGAAAAGGACAATTATGAGGATTTATTACTGGAGCATCTGAATGTCTATGTCGAAACCATAGTCAATAAAAAATATAGTCTCTTAAAGACCAGTGATAACTTCTATATCTATAAAAATGATATTAAAAAACTGCTGCGGGTGATCAGCGAGGATGAGAACCGTTTGGCGATGTTAAAGAATCGAATGCTGACAGAGGGAAAAGGCGAAGAGGCTGTTGAAGCAGAATTTGCAGACATTATCTATGAAATAGAACGTGGTATTATCAATATGGAAAAGCGAATCTCCCATATTGATACGGAGCACAGCAAATATATCAAAGCCACTGTAGGCCGTCTGGAATATCTCCTGAGCAGCGACGACAGCCTGCAAGGGAATGTGATTGCACTATTGAATCTGATGTCAGGGAAGCAGGATAGTGAGTTATATTCGAAAGTATCAGGTGCATTCCTTCTTAACGACCCGACTGTAATAACCCCGGATTCCTTTTATAAAAAGAGGGGCAGACGCAGGCAATTTGAAGAAACGGTGGAGACAGAGGTTGAAGTCGAGCAGGAATTATCAAAAGAAGATATCCTGTTGATTAACCGCAATAAGAGCCGTTACAGCAGAGAGCAAATCGAGGCCTTTATCCTTGAGCGAATGGAGGGGGGCATCTTTCAGGTTAAGGAGCACCCGATTGAGACCGATGAAGAGTTTGAACTTTTCATTCTGGCATATGATTATAGCATCCGCAGAACAAGTCCATTCCGTGTTATACCAGGGGATCGGGGAGCTATTACGAGTGGAAAATATACTTACCCGGAGCTAGTATTTGAAATGAATAGTAATAAAATAGAAATTAGAGCGGAATAAAACAGCGAAATAACAGGGAAAGAAAATACTATGAGTGTTTTCATGCCTATCATGACAATAAGAATGCATCTAATATGATAAAAATGATCGCAGCTTATCTGGAAGAAGAGAGGGATCGGTATTTAAAGATTCATGATGTATAGGAGATAGGCTGTTGATAAAAGAAAGCAAACATAGCAAAAGAAAGGATATCCATGTTTCCATATTATAACGAACTTCTCGATGAGGAGAAGGATGAACTAAAGGAAGTGATTAAAACACTTCACCTCCAAACCTTTATTTTGGAGCGTAAATACGATAAAAAGACTGAGCGGTATTTACCAAATCAATTATACCGTACCTGTGAACGACATCTGGATTTTTTAAAGGAGTATTTCGAGATCGCAGATACCTTGTTGATTGAAAACCGGCAGTACGGAATTATGCATATCGTTACAAAGAATCTTCAGGGGGACAAGCTCAGCAGGCTGACAACCGTATTTTTGCTGCTGCTGAAGCTGATTTTTGATGAACAGATGAATACGGCAAGCAGCTCCATCCATGTATATACCTGTCTGAATGAAGTCTATGAAAAAGTACAGCTATTCCGCCTATGGAATAACAAATCCATATCTCCCACGGAGCTTCGCAAGACCCTTGCGGTGCTGAAGAAATATCAAGTCATCGAAGTGACAGAGGAGATGGGAGACTTGGAGGGAGATACGAAATTTATTATCTATCCAACCATTCATCTGTTGTTAGATGGGCAGTCGATTGCGGGACTGATCGAGCAGTACCAGGAAGAAGAGGAGGTAACCGAGGATGGACAGATATCAAGCACTTTCGAAGATGTGTCTGAATAATTGGCATTACATAAATGAGAAGATACTCTCCTTCCATGATGAGATTAATTTTTTTACAGGGCATTCCGGCAGCGGAAAATCAACGGTGTTAGATGCGCTGCAGATTGTTTTATATGCAGATACCAATGGTAGGGGATTTTTTAATAAGGCGGCGAAAGAGGATTCGGATCGGTCGCTCATTGAGTATCTGCGAGGAATGAAGGTGGTTCAGGAGAATAATGAGATTGGCTATTTAAGAAATAAGAACTTC